>JAENWC010000095.1 GCA_016650235.1 Terriglobia bacterium | reverse complement strand
CGAACACTGAAGATCCCAATCACCCGCTCGCTTATGTCTTTTTTGGGTACCGGTCAAAATGGCGTGGCCAACCCGGCGAGCGGAGGCGAGCAGCTACGCTCTTCCTTTCACTCGAGGCGTGCGCGATTCTACCGGGTCCCTTTTCGCCTCAGGAGGAACTGGCATCATCGTCACGATCTGATCGAGACATTCCGGCGTGACCAAGTTGTACACGACGGCGTTCTTTCTGTGCCGGGGAGCGCTTAAGCGAGCAAACACAATAGCGTCGCAGAACAGCACATCCGCAACTGGGATCTCCGCAGTTTCGTGGCTCGCGAGCAGGCACTCCACTAGTGTGTGCTGGACTCCAACCACAGAACCCAGCAAACCACGCGCCACCATCAGGAAATCTTTGCTTACTGACGCAACCGCAATAATCGACGGATGCGTCAGTTTGCGGACCATCTCCAGGTGTGATTCCGCGGAGGAGTAAAGGACCGGAATCGCCGGGCGGTCTTTCGGAAGGACTTCTGTGATTGCCGGCAGGACTCCCGGCGGAGACACAACCAGCGCCCCGAGCGCGAGTTCAGGATTGGCCACCAGTTCTTCTGGAGAGCACGCCTTCACACGACACTTCAGAGCCTGTTCGACCTCGGCCTGCAGAAGCCGGCGCATCCCCGCGTCAAAAGAAAGCACAAGGACATGATCCGGTGGCTCTTCCATGAGCCGATCCCGGACACGAACACTCAATTCCTCCAATGTGTAGCCGTAATGACGGGCTGTGCGAATGGTTTGATTGATCAGGTCGTCCAGTTCAGGGCGTGGGGTAACCGCCCGTTCCTCCGGGGTCCGCACCAGCAATCGGCTGCCTCGCTTGCTTACCAGGAGGTTCCGCGCCGTCACGTCCTGGTACGCCTGGCTTACTGTGTTGTGGTGAATCCGAAGTCTTCGCGCCAGAGCTCGCACACTCGGCAGCGGCTCCCCTGGCTTCAGCTCTCCGGTCGCGACCAGGAACTCGATCTGCGCCCCGATCTGCTCGCGCAGCGAAATGGGGCTTTCTTTGTTGATCCGGATGTCCATATAGCGGATTCCTAGCGATTCTTTGAATTGTGACACGTGCGAGAGTGTCACAGTGTAAGCGGGCCTTCAAAGATTTCGGCGGTATGCTTGTCTGACGGAGTTCTTGTGCAAAACGCAAATCCAATGCCGTTGGTGTTCGCTCTCGAGCAGATGGGCAGGTGGACACGCGACATTCCGATCAGGAACGTGCTCGTTGCGATGTTTTTTCTGTTGGTGCTGTTGGCGCTGCTATTGGTACTCGTTGTCGTGGTTTTTTCGATCTATGGCTGGTGGAAATTAAGGCGGGAAATAAAGGCTCTGGAGCGTATCCAGGGGTGGTTCGGACCCAACACACAAATTCCCAGGATGGGGCGCAGGAAAATAGTTCAACTCTATGCCGCGGCCTCGTACCGCCACGCGTTCAGTCCTGATCGTCGCTACCTGGCTGCGGTAATCGGTCAAGAGCGGGTTCATCTATGGGACTTGGACGAACGCCGATTAATCTGTTGCCTGGAGGTAAATGACCAAGCTCTTTCGGTTGAATTCAGCCCGGACGGACACCAGTTCGCGATTGGTACAGCTGACAGAATCTTGATCCGGGAGGCTGCCACTGGTAGCCGGATTCAACAAATGGGAGCTAAGGGAGGCTGGTACGCTGAGTTAAAGTTTGGCCCCGATGGTCGTTACTTGGCATCTACTGAAGATGAAGATGAAGACGAAGACGAACATACCCTATCAGTCTGGGACGTTCTCACGGGCACACAGCTCTTGACTTCCGACGCGTACTGGATCGCCGACGTGGATTTTAGCCCGGACGGCCGACAGTTGACCATCGGCAGTCCCCATGGTGCCCGGCCTGTACTCCGCTGGCGAAGGTTGGATAACGGTAGTGTTGTTTCCCTCCCTCCTTTGTGACAGCTAACAAACTGTCACCTCAGCATCTGGAACAACCAACCCAACCAGTGTAAGCTCATCTCATGAAACTAATGATCTGGATATTGATTCCGATTCTGGTGATCGGAACCGGAGTGTGGTTGATCATGCTCCGGATGCCTGGCACGAGTCACTCGGGGGCTGCCGCACCGCTGACCCAGCGGGAAGTAATGCTGCGCGACAGTCTCCGCAGGGATGTGGAAAAGCTGGCCGGGGAGATTGGCGAACGAAACCTGATTCGCTACGAAGCTCTGACCGCTGCGTCGAGCTATCTGGAGCAGGGGTTGACCGCCGCCGGCTATACGGTGGAGCAGAACAAGTTCGAAGTTGCGACGCCTCAGGGGCCGCGTTCGGCGTACAACCTGATCGCGGAGTTGAAGGGCGCGCAACGGCCTTCGGAAATCGTGATCGTGGGTGCGCATTACGACTCCAGGGAAGGCACGCCCGGCGCCGATGACAACGCGAGCGGGTCGGCCGCTCTCCTCTCGCTGGCGCGAACGTTCGCGAAAACGGCTCCCGGCCGCACGCTGCGGTTTGTGTTCTTCACAAACGAGGAGTACTTTCGCCAGAACCTGATGGGCAGCCTGGTTTATGCCAAGCTGTGCCGGAAGCGCGGCGACAACATCGTGGCCATGTTGAGCCTGGAGACGATCGGCCATTACTCCGATGTGGCCGGCAGCCAGAAGTATCCGTTCCCGATCAACTTGTTCTACCCGGCCACCGGTGACTTCCTGGGCTTTGTAGGAAATGTTGCGTCGCGCACACTGGTGCGCACCGCGATTGGTTCGTTCCGGACCGTCGCAACGCTGGCGTCGGAGGGAGTAGCGGCGCCGGAGTTCATCGAAGGGGTCGGTTGGTCCGACCAATGGTCGTTCTGGCGACAGGGCTACCCGGGAATCATGATTACCGATACGGCGCCTTTCCGCAATCCGCATTATCACGAGCCGACCGATACGCCAGCCACGCTGGACTACGGGCGGCTGGCGCGGGCGGTAACCGGGCTGGAATCCGTAGTCGCAAAATTTGTTGACGCCAAATAGCTGCGTTACAGGACGAGAGGAGTTCTCATGGGTATTGTAAATCGTGTGTCTATTATGGTCCGCGCCAAAGTCATGGGCGTGGTGGATCGCGCCGAAGATCCGCGCGAGACGTTGTCCTATGCCTGCCAGCGGCAGGAGGAATTGCTCGGCGCTGTCCGGCGTTCTCTGGTCGAGGTGAGCGCCTCAAAACATCAGCTCGCCGCACAGATTTCGCGGTTGGAACAGCGGGTACCGCAACTGGACGATCAGGCCGCACGAGCCGTGGCGGCCTCACGTGAGGATCTCGCACGCCAGGCGCTGGAGCGACGTCAACTGGCGGACCGGCAACTCACGGACCTTCGCCGGCAACTGGACGAGGTCGCCTCAGAGGAGCAGAAGCTGCGGCAGGCAGAGCGGCGATTCGCGAGCGCTGTAGAGGCTTTCCGCGCGCGCCGGGATCTGCTTTCCGCCCGCTACACGGCCGCCGAGGCGCAATATGAAGCGCAGCGTTCCCTGGCCGGATTGTCCGGTGAACTCACGGATCTGGGTGAGGGCATCCATCGCGCCGAGGAAAAGATTGAACGGATGCAGGCGCGAGCCACGGCCATCGATGCGCTGCTGTCAACCGGAGCGCTGGAGAACCTGAGCGGCGACCAGATCGAGGAAGAACTGCGCCGCCATACCGACCAGCAAGAGGTCACCGCGCGACTGGAAGAACTGAAACAGAAGCACCATAAAGGAGATTCCGTATGATTGCCGCATACCCGCGCGCCGCTACTCACGCGCCCCTCGACGATTTGGAACATGGCCACTCCGTTATCATCGCGGCCCGCTGGCTGCTGGTGGCGGCGGGATTGATGTTCGTCCTCTACCGGCCGCAGTCGACCACTGAGCTCACCGCCGGCGTGCTCGCGGTCCTCGGCATTGCGGCGGCAAATTTCTGGCTGCACACACGGCCACTGACCAACCAGCCCGTGGAGCCTTTGTGGGCTTACATGGCCAGCGCCGCGGACCTTGCCGTCATCTCTGGCCTGGTGCTGATGCAGGGCAGCTTGACCAGCAAAGCGTACGTCTTCTACTATCCCGCGGTCCTCGTGTATTCGCTGGTATTTCCGGCACGCGTTAGCGCTGTGCTGACCGCCGCGGTGCTTGGCTTTGTTTTCACGCGGGGAATTGGGGATGGCATGGATGAAAGAATACTCGTCGCTCGTTTGGTTACGCTGGCAGCCACGGCCCTCATCGGGTGGCGCTATCGAAGAGTGGAGGAGCAGCGAAGAGAACGGCGCGTCGAAGTTTCGTCGAACAGAGCCGTGTATGAATCTGAATCGGCCCGGATCGAGGCGCAGGAAGACATTTTTTACGGACAGATCGTCTGCATCACGGCGCGCTGGTGCATCATTGCCGGGTCTATCTTCCTGGCGCTGTTCCACGCCGACGACACCGGTGCGATGGAGCGGAGCCTGATCCCGCTTCTGATCCTGGTCGCTGCGAACTTTTTCCTGCAGGGTCGCTATATGATGCGCTCGCCGGCAAACGCCTTGTTGCTGCAGCTCCTTAGCTTCGTCGATCTGGCAGTCATCACGGTGATCGTAATGAACGGGAATCCTGAATTCTTCGTGTTCTATTATCCGGTTGCGCTGGCCTACGCGATGGTGTTCGTACGCCGGCTGGCACTGATTTTCACGGGCGTGCTTGCCATCGGGTACACGATGGTCGCCGTACTTGTGGCTCCGGGCATCCACTTCAACGGGGATGAGGAAACACTCGCCATCCGGCTGGTGACTCTGCTTGGAACCACGCTTCTGGGAACGATGTACTGGCGGCTTCAGCGCACCCGCCGGCCGCGAGGGGTCTAACCATGAACTGGGGCCGAATCTTTCGGGTCCTATTGGAGCCGGCGAAGGACCCATTGCGCGACAGTTTCGGGATTTCCGTCGAGCGCGTGCGGGAGCTGCGGATCAGACTGAACCAACAACTTGTCGAACTGCGTACTCGCGCCGGCAGCTTGCGTGATTCCACGTTCGACGAGCAGGTCCGCGAACTGCAAGCCGAGCATGACCGCCTGGTACAGGTTGAGCGGCGGGTGAACGGTGAACTGGACACCCACCGTGCCCGCCGCGACTTGCTGGACGCGCGGCAGACCGCAGCCCAGGCACAGGATCGTTTGCAGGATCTGATGATCGCGCTGGACGATGCTCATGCTCGCGCAACGGCGCTGGCAGAGACGGTGTGGGAAACGGGACTAAGTTCCGCCAGGCATCGCGAGACAACGAGTTAGGACATTGCGGGAACTGGACCCTCCATCTTGTTCCCGGTTATGCTGACAGCACTATGGGTCAAATCGGATGCACCTTGATCGCGATTGCCGTGGCCGCGGCGGTCACGGCGTTGTTGTACGTATTGGATAGCCTCGGCATCAACTGGGATAGCCTCGTCATCTACGTCAGCTACGTCATCGCCGTTATCGTTGGAATACCGCTGCTGATCGGCTTCGCTAGGGTTGTGTGGGATGTGTGGATTTCTCTGCGGGACAAGAATTCGTACAAACGATCGGGTAACCGGCTTGGTCACTTCTCAACAAACTACGAGTGGGCGAAAGGACGATTCCGACAGGCAGCACGCCGCGCTGGAGGGCGTCTGATTTCTCTGGGCCTGGCCGCCAAAGGACCCAAAGGGGAGGATCTGACCATTGATGTCGCCTGGTTCGGCTCCCCAAAGCCGCGACAAGTCTTCGTGCACTCTTCCGGATTGCATGGAGTGGAGGCGTTCGCCGGTTCTGCGATCCAATGGCAATGGCTGAAGAAAGGCATGCCGTCACTGCCGGAGCATTCCGCCATTGTACTGGTACACGCGCTGAACCCGTACGGGATGGCCTGGCGCCGCCGATTTAACGAAAACAACGTGGACCTCAATCGAAACTTCCGTGAAGCCGGCGACTTTATTCCAGAAGAGTTGCCGTACTGGGATACGGTGAACGCTCTTCTGAACCCTCCCACTCCGCCCGGTCGTGACCGATTCTATCTTCGCGCTGCGTGGCTCGTTCTTCGGTATGGAATGCCGAGTCTGCGCCAAGCGATTGGAGGTGGTCAGCGCCTCAATCCCAGCGGTCTGTTCTTTGGCGGCAATGCCATGGAAGAGGGACCCTCGAAGTTCCAGGATTTGATGAAGGAGCGCCTTGTTGACGCCGAGCGCATCGTCGCGATCGATGTTCATACCGGGCTCGGGAGATTCGGGACGGATCGGCTGCTTGTGGATTCAGCGGCCGAACGAACGGAGGTAAATCGAACCATGCGTGAAGTATTCGGGGAGCGGATTGAACCACTGGCCAAGCACGGCATCGCGTACGCGGTACGCGGAGCGCAACAGGACATGTACTTCCGGTCATTCCCGCGAGCAAAGATCCATTTCGTGTCGCAGGAGTTCGGGACCTATAACCCTTTGCGGATTGTAGAAGCGCTGCGGGCAGAGAACCGTTGGCATCTGTATGGGAAACGAGGAATTCGCCATTACACCAAGAAGGCCTTACTCGAAGTGTTTAACCCAAACGATCCAAAGTGGCGACGCAGCGTTTTGAAACGCGGCGAAGAAGTGATTCAACAGGCATGTGCGCTCGCGTTTGGTCCCGGCAACGCAAAATGAGGCCTCTGCGGCAGTTGTGACAGCGCACAAACCGTCACACTGCCGCCTGGAGGTTTCCGCGTTCGCGGAATATGCTTACTTCATACCCGGCGACGATGACCGGGGAAATGAAAGACGCATTAAAAGTGAGCCGAAGCGCAAGATTGCGCTTGCCAAGAATGGGAATCCAGTTTAAGATTTAACTGCTGTGATGTATTTAGTCCAATTTCGAAGCGACCTCAAAGGTACGCAACTGTGCGCCAATACAGGCGTGTGGAGGGTGACCTGACCACCTTGGAATAAATATCCTGATTTCCAAGAAGGGCGGCCACCAGAAATGGCCGCCCTTTTTGCGTTTATTGGGCAGCTTACAATGTCGAGTTTGGTTGTGTGGAAAAGCATGTGGGTCGAAGTGTGTCCAAAGTGGCACGCGCGGATCTTTGACAATCGAATATGTTGTTTCGCGGGCGTGGTACATAGGGTGTGCCCTGGGCCTCCAACCCGGAGAAGAGATTTCGATTATCTCCGCCCGCTCCAAGATTTCCGCGGATGTCGCCTATTGGCTTGGCACCGGACCGCCAGTCCGGCGAACAGAGTTCGATTCTCTGCATCCGCTCCATGGTTTAGTTCCAGGCCGGAGTAGCTCAAGTGGAAGAGCGCCGCTCTCGTAAAGCGGAGGTCGGGGTTTCGAATATCCCCTCTGGCTCCAGATTCGATGCGGGCAAGTGAACCGGTGTCATGCTGGCCTCATAAGCCACGCGAGTGGCGTTCAACTCGCCAGCCCGCAACCAAGTTTTGATTCGTAATGGGGGAGTCGTTTAACGGCAGGACCGCTGGCCTGCAACCAGCAGATGGGGGTTCAACTCCCTCCTCTTCCACCAAATTCGCCAGGAAGGCCGTCGCGGTCGAGGCGCCAGTCTGAAAAGCTGGACAAGCACGTTCAACTCGTGCTCCTGGCACCAAGTGTGGCCGTGGCCGAGTGGTTAGGCGGCGGTCTGTGGAACCGTCCACGAGGATTCAATTTCCTCCGGCCACCCCAATTGCAAACAGTTTCGGGAGCGAGGAAGACGGGTAAATCCGCTGCGCTTGGAACGCAGAGAGCACTGGGTTCGACTCCCAGGCTCCCGACCAAAGTTATTCCGGGATAGCCAAGCTGGGAAGGCGCCGCACTGTTAATGCGGTCACGCGCAGGTTCGAATCCTGCTCCCGGAGCCATGCGGGGTTAACTCAGACCGGTAGAGTGCCGCTCCTACAAAGCGGATGTCCCTGGTTCGACTCCAGGACCCCGCACCAAGTTTTGCCGCTACCGTAGCTCAATGGTAGAGCAGCCGACCGATAATCGGCCGATGAAAGTTCGACTCTTTCCGGGAGCACCACGCACCCGTGGTCTAGCGGAGCGGGCCTCGGTCTTCTAAACCGATGACGCTGGTTCGAGTCCAGCCGGGTGTTCCAGGTTTTGTTGGGAAGGTTTTGTTGGGAGGTGGCTGAGATGGAGAAGCGCCGGTCTTTGAAATCGGATGACGTTGGTTCAAGTCCAACCCTCCCAGCCATCATGCTCGGGTCTGTAGCTAAGACGGGACAGCACTCGCCTCTTACGCGAGCAATGCGGGAGTTCGATTCTCCCCGGACCCACCACATTTGAGCGCACAGGCGTAAGGCCGTTGCGCGCGCAAGAGACCGGTTCGCGCTCGAAGCTCATCAGGATGAGCATCCGGCTTTTACCCGGAGGGCAGTTGGTTCGATTCCAACCGGGCGCACCAGGAGTTTTTATGAGTTTCCGTATGAGGATGTTGGCAAGCGGTCAAGCCGCCGGACTTTCAATCTGGAGATCGCGGGTTCGAATCCCGCCGTCCTTACCATGTGGTCCCGTTGGTCCAATGGACACGACGCGAGTCTACGAAACTCGAAATTCCGGTTCAAATCCGGAGCGGGATACCAAGTTTGGGCGCGTCTTCCAGCGGCCAGGATGGGGCACTGTCTATGCCTCGACGGGGGTTCAATTCCCCTCGCGCCCGCCAAAAGTTTTGCGTATTGCGGGGAAGCTAATCAGGTGAAAGCGCTGCTCTGAAAAGGCAGAGAGGCCGGTTCGATACCGGCTCCCGCAACCATAGCGTACAGGCGGTAGGCCGTTGTGCCCATATCAGAAATTGGGGAGTAGCACAGCGGCAACTGCACTCGGCTCTGACCCGAGCGTTCGAAGGTTCGAGTCCTTCCTCCCCAGCCAGAGTTTTTTGTTGGTTTGTTTTGAGCACTGAATGCCGAAGCGGTCGAGGCGGCGGATTGCAAACCCGCTCTTATCCGGTTCGAGTCCGGATCGGTGCTCCATGCCCGAGTGGCGAAATGCATACGCACTGGTCTTAGAAACCAGTTCCTTCGGGAGTGAGAGTTCAAGTCTCTCCTCGGGTACCAAGAATTTTTGCATACAGAGGGTGCCGGTGAATGGTCGCCGAGCCGTCTCGAAAACGGTGGACTGGTGATGAGCCAGTGGGGTTCGATCCCTCCACCCTCTGCCATAAATGCCGGGGTGCTCCTGGGAGAGCAGCCAGACTCCAAACCTGGCGCACAGTGTTCGAATCACTGCACCGGCGCCAGATAAAGAGGGCGAGGCGGACGGGAAGCCACCGCACTGCTACCGCGGCACGCGTCAGGAATGGCGCTACTGGGTTCGACTCCCAGGCCCTCTGCCAAGTTTCGGGTGCAAGGCGGATACGGCTGGCCGCGCCTGTCTGTAGAACAGTGTTCCCCTTCGGGGAGTCGGGGTTCGAATCCCCGGGCACCCACCAGTTTGACGCCGGTTTAGTGCAACATGCCCGTGTAGGCCAATTGGTAGAGCCGTCTCGCTCAAGACGAGAACAGTGTGCGTTCGAATCGCACCTCGGGCACCAAGATTCAGATGAATAAAGGAGAACAAACATGGCAAACAAGACGCTATTTCAGACGATCTTCGGCGGGTTGATCCCGGCTACGGATACGGTCAATTCCGAGCAGGCGCCGGCGTACGCGTTGTCGCCGAAGCAGGCCTTGGCTCAGTACGCAGCGACGGGCTGCTTCAACCGCACTTTCTATGCCTCGGCGGAAGACCAGTTGCAGCGGGTGCTGGAGCTGTGTAACGCCGCGGGTCCGGAGTTTGTGGCCCAGGTGGCCATCTACAGCCGCCGCAACGCTTACATGAAGGACATGCCGGCGTTGCTGTGCGCATGGTTGTCGGCGCGGTCGTCGCGCCTGCACGAGGCGGTGTTCGCGCGCGTAATCGACAACGCCAAGATGCTGCGCACGTATGTGCAGATCCTGCGCTCGGGCGTTGTGGGACGCAAGTCCCTGGGCACGGCTCCAAAGCGGCTGGTGCGCGAGTGGATCGCGAGCCGCGACGAAGAGTCGCTGTTCCGCGCGAGCGCCGGGCAGAGCCCGTCGTTCGGGGACATCCTGCGGATGGTTCACCCGAAGCCGGCCAACGAGCGCCGGGAAGCGTTCTACGGCTACATGCTGGGACGCTCGCACGATGCTGCCGCGCTGCCGGAGCTGGTGGCGCAGTATGAGCGGTTCAAGGCCGGCGACGGCCACATGGAAACGCCGGATGTTCCGTTCATGATGCTGTCGGCGCTGCCGTTGTCGCGTCAGGACTGGGTCGCTGTCGCGGCTCGCGCATCCTGGCAGACGACGCGCATGAACTTGAACACCTTCGCCCGTCACGGCGTGTTTGATACGCCGGGTATGGCGGAAATCGTGGCGGCACGCTTGCGTGACGCCGGCGAGATCGCCCGTGCGCGGGTGTTCCCGTACCAGTTGCTGGTCGCTTACAACAACTGCGTCGAGCAGGCGCCGCGGATCGTCCGCGAAGCCTTGCAGGACGCAATGGAGTTGGCGGTGGCCAACGTCCCGGTGATCGAGGGAAAGATCTTTGTTTGTCCGGACGTGTCCGGATCGATGAAGAGCCCGGTCACCGGGACGCGGCAGGGCGCCACGACGGCGGT
>JAENWC010000094.1 GCA_016650235.1 Terriglobia bacterium | reverse complement strand
CCGAAGGCCAAAGCAGCGGCGGAGAAAGCGTTGCGGCTCGACGAGACGCTGGCGGAGGCCCACCTCACGCTGGCCGGCGTACTGCTGTTCTACGACTGGGATTGGCCGGAAGCGGAAAAACACCTCAAGCGGGCCGTGGAGTTGAATCCCTCCTCGGCCGACACCCACCTGCTTTACAGCAGCTACTTCGCCGCTCAAGGACGGCCTCAGGAAGCCCTGGCAGAAACCCGTCGGGCCCAGGCGCTCGACCCGCTGTCGTTATTGGCCCAGAGCAATCTGTTGTTTAATCTGATAGGAGCCCGCCAGTTCGATGAGGCCATCGAACAGGCCCACCGGACGCTCAAGCGGGAACCCAACTTCGCTTTTGGCTACGTTGCCGCGGCGCTGGCATACGGAGAAAAGGGCGAGTTCGACCGAGCCGTAGAGTCGATGGAGAAAGCCACCAGGATTGAAAGCAACAATACCACCTTCATCGCGATGAGCGCTCATGTGCAGGCTGCCAAAGGGAACCGGCGGGAAGCTGAGAAACTGCTCGCCGAATTGAAAGCCGTCAGTACCCGCCGCTATGTCTGCGCCTACGAGGTGGCGCATGCTTACGTCAAACTGGGGGACAAGAAGCAGGCCTTCGAGTGGTTGGAGAAAGGGAGGCAGGAGCGCGCCGACTGCATGGTCTGGCTGCTGAGTGAACCGTGGATGGACCCGTTGCGGGGGGACCGGCAGTACAAGGATTTGATCGAGCACATCGGACTGGGCACGGGGAAGGCAGGGAGGAAACCATGACCCGCCGGAAACTACTGCAATCCGCCATCGCCGCATCGGCAGTGGCCGCTTTTGGACAGGCCGTACCGGGCCGGTCCAGCCGCATCCGGCTCGCCGTTTCCACTTACTCTTACTGGCATTTCCGAACCGAGAAGTATCCGGTGGAAAAAGTGATGGAAGATGCGGCGCGGCTTGGATTCGATGGTGTCGAGATCCTGCACCGCCAGATGCGGGACGAAACGCCTGCCTATTTGAACGAACTGAAGCAACTCGCCTTCCGCCACAGTCTCGCCTTGCCGATGCTGTCCATCCATCAGGATTTCGTCTCGCCGAGCGCGGAGGAACGCCAGAAGCACATCGATCACACCAAACGTTGTATCGGACTCGCCGCGCGGCTGGGAATTCCGGCCATTCGCCTGAACTCAGGGCGGTGGAAGACGATCAAGTCGTTCGATGACCTGATGAAAGTGAAGGGCGATGAACCGCCGCTGGCGGGGTATAGCGGCACAAACGCGATCCAGTGGTGTGTGGAGTCAATCCAGCAGTGCATGCCGGCGGCCGCGGAGGCGGGCGTAATGCTGGCGCTGGAGAATCATTGGGGTCTCACAACGCAGCCCGAGATCCTGCTGAAGATCCACAAGGCGGTAGGATCACCGTGGCTCGGCATCAACCTGGATACCGGGAACTTCCCTGGCGACCCGTACTCCGGGATCGAGTTGCTGGCCCCGCACGCCTCTATCGTGCAGGCCAAGACCTACTACGGCGGCGGAGAATGGTACACGCTCGACCTGGACTACAAACGCATCGCCGCAATCCTGAAAAAGGCCGGGTTCCGCGGCTGGGTTTCGCTCGAGATGGAGGGCAAGGAATCTCCGGCGACGGCCGTTCCCAAGAGCTTGGCGGTCTTGCGGGAAGCATTCGGGTGATGCCGGTCTCTGGCCCTCAGCGGCAACTCACGCAGTGCGCTCGCGTTCGAAGAATTGCGGGCCGTTCTCCCGGAAGCCGTCGAGCGACGGAAACTGCTTGTCGCCGGCGCTGGTGATCCGGGTACGATCCTTCTTCGTGATCCCGCTCTCGAAGTGGTCATTCAAAGAATCGCCCAGGTTGATGTGAGCGAAACCGAGGGAATCAAATCCCCGTATTTCTAGAGGTGACGAGAAAGCCCTACGACCGTCGTGAAGGTTCTTACTTTCTCGAAATGAGGCGGACTTCTGTACCCTCGCGATAACGCGGGGCGTTCCTCGCGGTTGAACGGCGTCGACCTTCAGCCGAACAACTGGAGCCGATTCCGAAGGTCAAGGTGACAGTGAAGCTGGGAACATTCTTGAGCGAGATGAGCGCCTAAGTCACTGCTGGTACGGGTTAGGAGTGAACGAGCCGTCTCAACAGCACTCAAGTCGTTGCGGTAAAGGATAATGAAAGTCTTTCTCCAGTGAACCAGAAAGAAGATGAGATAATCCTGTATGGTCGAAGCCACGAACGTCCAACAGCTTGAGCGGAAGCTTCTGGCCAACTGGCCTCACCTGAGGCAGGCACGCTCCGTATCCAACGAAACGCGCACGAGACTCCGGGATGCGCTTGTTGGGCTGGATTCCGAGGATACCAGTATCGTGGTGTCCGGCTCTCTTGCGCGCGATGAGTTCACTTCAGGCAGCGACATTGATTGGACGCTTCTGATCGATGGGTCGGCTGATCCTCGTCATCATGACCTCTTTCGAGAGGTCGAGGCGAAGGTCAGACCGTTGGCGCCGAAAGAGCCTGGTGCTGAGGGTACTTTCGGCTCGATGGTGTTCAGCCACGACCTGATTCATGAGATCGGTGGAGAGGATGACACCAATCGGAATACGACCCGGCGGCTGCTCTTGCTGCTTGAGTCCCGCCCTGTTGGCCGTGAGGATGCCTATCAACGGGTGTAAGAAACATTCTGAATCGGTACTTGCTCGAAGATCGAGGCTGTGGAAAGGTTCCGGTCATCGCGTTCCGCGGTTCCTACAGAACGATTTCGCCAGGTATTGGCGGACGATGGCTGTAGACTTCGCATACAAGCTTCGCAAACGCGGAGGCAAGGGATGGGCGATTCGGAATATCAAGCTGCGTATGTCGCGTAAGTTGATTTACGTTTCAGGATTACTCGCGTGCTACCGCTGCCACTTGGACTATTCGCCGGAAGATCGAAAGGTGATATTCTCCAACCCGGATCGACACAAGGAAGTAGTAGAACACTTGGAAATGGTTTTTCACGAAACCCCGCTTGAGAGTGTTGCAGGAATCCTCCTGCGTTATCCGCACTTGGGAGAAACCGCAAAGCGAATTTTTTCATCCTACGATGAGTTCATTGGCATCCTGGCGGACGATCAAAGCCGTACTCATCTTGAAACCCTGACTGAAGATCGGGCGGATGAGGATGAGATCTATCAGCGGGCTCGCCAGCTCAGCCATTCGTTTAGAGAAGGATTGCTGGACTTCTTCTTCGATCCCCCCAGTAAATTAGACGTTCTGACCAAGAACTATGGAGTGTTCTGAATGAGACCGATTGGTTTCTCAACTGGTGCGCTTGCCTACGCCGACTTTCAACGCGGGCTGGCGATGACGCGAACCGCGGGTTGCGCGGCCGTGGAACTTTCGGCCCTGCGGCAACCCGAGTTGTTCCCGTTGCTCGAAAGCCTCAATTCGCTCGACTTGACGGGGTTCGAGTACGTCTCCATTCACGCGCCCAGTCAGTTCGAGCCGGCGTGGGAGGAAATGGTGTGGGACCGGTTGCGCGAGGAGTCCTGGCGTAGCTGGCCAATCGTAGTTCACCCGGACGCTCTGTTCGACTTCTCGCGCTGGCGAGAGTTGGGGCACTTACTCTGTGTCGAGAATATGGACAAACGGAAGCCGATTGGCCGGACGGCGAAAGAACTGGGTTTGATCTTCAAGCAACTTCCGGAAGCGTCGTTGTGCTTTGACATTGGGCATGCCCGCCAATGCGATCCAACGATGACGGAGGCGTATCTGATCCTCCGCGAGTTCGGATCGAAGCTGCGCCAGGTCCACGTGAGCGAAGTTAATACACGCAGCAAGCACGATCCACTGTCGTATGCGTCGATTCTCGCTTACCAGGAGGTTGCCCATCTCATCCCGGCGCATGTACCCCTGATCCTGGAGACACCCGTAGCGGAAGACCAGATGGAGAGCGAGATCGCCAAGGTGCGGGAAGCTTTGCCTCTGAACCGCCAGACCATGGTGGCGTAGCGCACTGGACTTATCAATTCCATCGTGGTTCGCTAAGGCCCTCCAAGATGGCCGCCGCGGCTTCGGCTTCCAGGGCAGGGAAGACGTCAAGGGTTTCGAATCATCGGCCGTCCATTTCGACTACGCGAGTCTCAGGCAAATCTGCTTCCGCCGATAGAGGATAATCAGACGAATGCGACTCTTCACCATCGGCTTCATGACGATGCTTCCCGCGTCCATCGCTCTTGCGCAAACCAGCACGTATCCGCTCGACTCGCTGGAAGGCCTGCGGCCGAACAAGTTGAAAGTTGAGCCGGTTACCTATCAGGGCAGAAGGGCCATCCATCTCACCGATGCTACGACAGAGAATGCCGAGGACCGCCTCGTTGTAATCCACGGGACCAAATTTCAGGACGGCGTGATTGAAGTGGAACTCGCCGGAAAGCCCGGGGCTGGGGCGGCGCAGGCTGCCCGCGGCTTTGTGGGCATTGCTTTTCGTGTCGCCGCGGATTTGTCCAGATTTGAATGCTTCTACCTACGCCCCACCAATGGGCGGGCGGAGGATCAGGAGCGGCGCAACCATTCTACGCAATACATGTCCTTCCCTGGGTGGCCGTGGATGAAGCTGAGGCAGGAGACCCCAAGCAAGTATGAAAGCTATGTGGACCTGGCGCCGGGCGCATGGACCAAAGTGAAGATTGAGGTTCGCGGCGAGAAGGCCAGGCTCTATGTGCATGGGGTGGACCAGCCGGCGCTGCTGGTGAATGATCTCAAGATGGGCGCCTCGGCCAGCGGCAACATCGCCCTTTGGACAGGGCCCGGTACCGAGGCCTACTTCTCGGGTCTCCGCGTGTCGAAATAACATGCGCTTTCTCCACACGGCCGACTGGCACACCGGCAAGACTTTGCGCGGCCGGTCGAGGTTGGATGAGCAGGAGCAGGTGCTGGCCGAGATTCTCGATATCGCGCGGCGCGAGCGCGTGGATTGCCTGCTTGTGGCAGGCGATCTGTTCGACTCTTACGCGCCGGGTCCGGATGCCGAGCGGCTGGTCTATGACTTCTTTGCGGAATTGGTCCGGGCCTGGATTTTCGCCGTCGTCATTGGCGGCAATCACGATCATCCGCGGCGGCTGGGCGCATTGAGCAGGCTGCTGGACCCTTTGCGAATCATCGTGCGCGGGGAATGGCCCGGGGCCCGCGGCAGCGGAGTGGTGCACATCGACAAGGACGGCGAGCGGGCCGTGATCGCCGCATTGCCTTGGGTCGCCGAACGGCAGATTGTCGATATCGCTCAACTGCGTCAGACCGAATCGGGCGGCAGCGGTGTGTACGGAGAAGGCATCGGCGCAATTTGCGATGGGCTGACCGCGGAGTTCAGCCGCGAAACGGTGAACGTCTTCATGGGCCATATGCACGTGGCGGGCGCGCTGGTCAGCGGCAGCGAGCGAGCCTCGCACGTGGCGCTTCCTTATGCCGTGCCGGCGGAGCGGCTGCCGGCGTCGGCTCACTACATTGCGCTCGGTCATCTGCACCGGCCGCAGGAGGTGAAGGCGGGCGCGCCGTGCGCCTATGCCGGTTCGCCATTGCAACTCGATTTTGGCGAGCGCGAGCAGGTCAAGCGCGTGGTGCTGGTGGATGCGGCGGCGCCGGCAGGACCGGCGCATGTGGAGTCGATCCCATTGTCCTCAGGCCGGCGGCTGCGCGATCTCACTCTGGCTCTGGAGGAAATGGATTCAATCGCAGCCGGGGCCGGAGATGATTGGTTGCGCGTGGTGGTACGAACCGCGGCTCCGGTGCCAGGGATCGCGGCAGAGTTGCGCCGGAGTTTGCCGAACGCCTTGGATGTGCGGCAGGAGTTTCCCACGCAACCGGTGGCGGAAAGGCCGCCCCTTTCGTCCTTCCTGGAGCCTGCACAGTTGTTCGCGGCCTATTATCAGGAGCGGCATGGCACGGCGCCGCCGCCCGAGTTGCTGCAACGATTCGGCGAGTTATACGAGGAGGTCTCCCATTCGCCCCACTCGGCTTGAGCTGGAAGGCTTCACCAGTTTCCGCGACCCGGCGGAGGTGGATTTTTCCCGGCTGGACCTGTTCGCCATTACGGGCCCCACCGGTGCGGGAAAGACTTCTCTGCTCGACGCCATCACCTATGCCCTGTACGGGCGCACCACGCGCATGGGCAAGAGCGCGCGGGAACTGGTGAGTCAGGGAGCCACGCGGATGTCGGTCTGCCTGGAGTTTCGCGCCGGTACCGAGTTGTACCGTGTTCTCAGAATTCTCGACAAGCGTGCGGCCACGGTACGGCTGGAGCGGAGCATGGTGCAAGGGCTCTGGGAGCCGGTCGCCTCGAAAGTGAAGGACATTGAACAGGCGATCCTACACGCGGTCGGATTGGACTTTGAAGGCTTCACCAAAGCCGTGATTCTGCCGCAGGGAGAGTTTGATGCGTTTCTGCGCGGGGACAAAACCACGCGCCGAGGCATTCTGGCGGACCTGCTGGAGATTCGCGTTTACGACGAGATGAAAACGCGAGCCAATGAGAGGGCGAAGGATCAGGCCAAGGAGGCAGACTGGAACCGCCGCCACATAAACGCGGACGCAACCGAGGGCCTGTGTTTGGAATTGGCTGAGCGGATCAAGGGACTGGAAGCGGAAGGGTCGGTACTGAGCAGGGGGCTGGACAGGCTGCACAAGGCTCTGCCGGTAGCCATTCGATTGGGACAGGCGGAGGACAGATACAGGGTGGCGCGGGCTGAGGAGCAAGCCGGTTTGCGGGCGATTCCGGAAACGGCGGAGAAGTTGAGACGATTGGAATCGGATCATAGCGCCGGGACAGAACTGTTACGTGAATTGGTGTTACAGGAGGAGCACTCGGGCTACGATCCGGAGTTGCACTTGCGGTTGCAGGGATGGTTGCCGCTCGTGCGGAGACGCGAGGAACTGGAGCGTCAAGTGGCCGCAACGCGATCGGCGTTGGACGCGGCGGAGGTGGAATCGGGCCGCTTGCAGGCAAGGATTGCCGCGGCGAATCACAGCGTGGAAGAAGCGGCAGCGGCCGGCGCGGAGGCATCGCGACGGATTCAGGAGTTGGAGGAGGTCCGGCTGCACGCCTGCGACGTGGCGTCCTTGCGGCGCCATTTGAAGCCTGGAGAGAGATGTCCGGTCTGTGAGCGGGTGGTGTTGGAAGTGCCGGAAGCCGAGGGCAGCGCCGTGTCTGCCACGAAGGTTGAGGAGCAGGTGGCTGAGGCCTTGCGCAAACAGATGGCGCAAGGGATGGAGAAGGCGAAAGAACTGGCGCAGGAGGCACGGCACGCCTTGCAATTGTTCCTGCAGGAACAGGACCAGCGCCGGAGAAGTTTGGAGACCTCGCTTGCGGAAATGGACGGCATGCGCGAACCGTTGCGAGATACGCCAGCAGGTGTTGATGTGGGGTTGCGCCAGCAGGAGGAGTTGCGGCGGAAGTCGCGGCAGTTTATCCGAAAAGTACAGCAACAGCGTAGTGCAATGGAGCAATTGGAAGTGGAACTGGCCACCACGCGAACGCGGCAGGCCGTGTTGAGCGAACGGGCGGACCAGATGGGGAAGTTGTCGCAAGAGGCGGCATCGGCGGTGGAGGCGGCGCGGAGGAGTTGGAAGACTGTCTCGGATGGTTTGGATTGCAAGGGAGACTATGCGGAGCAGATTGAGAAGCGCCGCCAGATCCTGGCGCGGCAACTGGACCAACAGCGCGCGGAACTGGCCGCGGCAAGCACCCGCTTGGACGCGCTCACGTTTCAGGTGGCGGAAAATGCAAGACTGGCCGGGTTGTCTGAGCAACAGGAGCACTCGGCGTCGTTGTACGCCGAGTTGGGCACTCTGCTCAATGCCGCAAATTTTCAGCAGTTTCTGCTGTCGGAGTCTGTGGAGCGGCTGGCCAAGGAAGGCTCGGAGCAATTGATGTCTTTGTCGGGCGCGCGGTATTCGTTTCAAGCTTCGAAGGACGACTTTCTGATCATCGATCATTGGAACGCCGCCGAGCCCCGGTCGGCAAACACGTTGAGCGGCGGAGAGAGCTTTATTGCCTCGCTGTCGCTTTCTCTGGCGCTGGCCGGCAGCATCTGCGATCTGAACGGCCAGAAAGGTACGGCCATGCTGGAATCGTTGTTTCTCGACGAAGGGTTCTCGACGCTGGACACCGAGACGCTGGCCAAAGTCTCCGATGCCGTGCAACTGTTGGAGAATGGCGGGCGTCTGGTTGGCATCATCACGCACATTGCGGCTTTGGCGGAGCAGTTGCCCGCGCGTGTGGAGGTGGACAAGACGGTGGGCGGCAGCCGGGTGTGGGTAGTAGGCGGAACAGCGCGGACCAGCGTGGCATCGTCCTAAGCGATAGAATTCTAGCCAAACATATTTGAAATTTTGACTCCACCGGCCGTCTGACCGATGATCATGTTGACAAGACCTGATCTGAGGAGGACGACCGATGGAGACGTTCACAAAGCTGTTTGGCCGCCTGCTTGTATTTGTATACCATTGCTTCGACCGGATCGTCATCAACGGGTACCTGAGTGGTTTGTCGCGGCCCGAGCAGGCAGTCTACTTTTTCCGCGATGTCGTCGGTGTTCCAGTCATCGAGAAGACCGTCCTGAGTCAGCGCACTGAAGTGTACCGGAACTGGGTGGAAGCTTACGCCGGCAATCACAAGCCACCCATCGAATGGGCCGAGAAGGGCGTCCGCAAGGAGGACTACGTACTCCCGCATCTGCGACGGATGGTGAAGAACAATGCCTACGGGGTCTACTTCATCTTCAAAAGCATGGAGCAGGGCACGACGTTCCGTTCGAGCGCCCAAGTTTCCCACCCAAGATCCGAACCATCGAATTCTCGCGCACCAGCGCAGCCGTTTCACACACTACTATTTCTACGTGCGCGATCAAGTCCTCGGGCCGATGGTGATTCGCGTGGCGTCGTTCTTTCCTTTCCAGACCACCTACTATCTCAACGGCCACTCGTTCATGGAACAGGAACTGAACAAGCGCAAGATCGGTTTTCGCAAAAACGACAACGCCTTTCTGGCCGCCGACAACGTCGAGCAGTTACAGGCCGCCGCCGACCGGCTCAGCGCGGAAGTGATTCGCAAGCAACTGGACTACTGGACTCTGATTCTGGGCCCCAAGTTTTCCAAGAAGGAACGCGGAGCGATGAACCTGTCGCGTTTCTACGCCGTCCACCAAATCGAGTACTGCCGCAACTTCATTTTCAAACGTCACTTTCCCATCCACAAGGTTTTCGAACGTTCCTGTGAACTGGGGCTGTGGCGCCTGACCGCGCACAAGATCAGCGAGATCTTCGGCACCCGCTTGACCAAGAAGTTCGCGACCGACTGAAGCAACATAAGACAAAAGAGTTTTGGGTTTCGGCGATCGTCTTCGTCAGCAAGGACGAGAATCTGACTAAGGCTCATGTGAGGTATCTGGAGAGCCGCCTCCTCGCCGAAGCTGCCCAGGTCAACCGATTTACGCTCGAACAGAACCAGGCTGGCGGCTCGCGGCTTCCCGAATCAGACCGGGAGGACATGGAAGTTTTTCTAGCCCGCATTCGGCAACTCCTTCCCGTTCTCGGCCCCGACATTCTCGCGCCGATCGCTCAACCCACGGCGAAAGCTCAGCCCGGCGGGGTGCTCTTCTGCCGCATCAAGGGAGCAGAGGGGCGAGGTCAGCGCACAGCTAACGGCTTCGTTGTATTCCATGGGTCCACCTCGGTTTTGGAGCAGCGCCGGTCTGCCGACAGCTACCCTTACGTATTAGCCCAGCGCAACCAACTCATTGCCGATGGTACGCTCATCGAGAAAGATGGTTTTTTAGTCTTTACCAAAGATGCCGAGTTTTCCAGCCCATCCGCGGCGGCCGCCGTCATACATGGCGGGAGCGCCAACGGACTTATTGTGTGGAAAAGTGCAGAGGGAATATCTCTTAAACAACTAGACGAACAGGCCTGATAGACGGAGCCGCTCCAGCGCCAGCTTTGGGGCCTCTTCTGTGAGTCCAGCCAGTTGGTCCATCCCTCGAAGCGTACGCCAAATATATTGCTCGGCCGGTTGCGTTCCTTAATACGATTGCCCATCCAATCGGTCGTGATCTGGAACGGCGTCGATGCCGTCGCGTGCCGCAAGCCTTCTATAAACACGTTCGTGGCAGCCTGATCGCGCTTCCCCATGGCAATGTTCAAGACCGAGCGTCCGTTCGATGCATTGCGCAGGGCGACAGCAGGAGCTTCCGATCAATCGTGCGAAAGAGGGAAGACTTCTTTTCATCCCGGATGTTCGCCGCTTCGATGCAGGCATCGACGTAAGCTTCTGCATTGTGATGCGCGAAGACCTCGTTGTACTTGCCGCCTTTTTTCATGAACCGAAACTTCCAACGCTTCCCGGATTGGAAGTAGTCTTCGACTCTCATCGAGACCGCAGCGGACACTCTAGAAAAGCTGTAGACCATCACGGCGATGAGCGCGCGGTCACGCAGACCAACGATTGAATCGATGTCGATGGAGTCCAATAGCTGACGCGCTTCCTCAGCAGAGAGGACCGGAGTCTTTCCGCGTTTGATGGAGTACTTCGGCCCACGAACGGAGCTTGCCGGATTCATCGGCAGGACGCCGCCCGTCACTAGGTAATCGAAGAGCATCCGAATTGCGGCTAGGTGTTGCTTCACTGAAGGCTTCGAATATCCGCGACCGTGTTTTTAAATTGGCTGTCCGAGCAGCTCGATGTACCCGGCCACGATCACGGGATTGAGCGCTTCAAGTGAAAGGCCGCGATCTTCAGCCCACGCGCAGAATTCTCGAACCGCAAGGCCGTACGAAACGCGGGTGTTGGGGTTGCGGATGTTCGCGGTGAAGAATTTGATGAACCGGAAGGAGGAGGGGGCAAGCCCCGAGGTCAACGGCCCTGTGGACTACCGAGTGCTAACCCCGATCAACAGCCACAAGAACGATCAACAATGTCGGTATCCAAATCATCAGAAAAGTCGCGAGCGACACGTTAACAAGCTCGGGGAGCATAAGCTTTCCTCGATCGCCCCACTTCATCAAGGTATTTTCAAGTCGCCCTGAGACCACTGCGAAGAGAAATGAGCCGACCATAAGACCGATGAGGCCGAAAGAGCGTCCCAGCTTCCTTGGCCCAGTGCCGCCGCACCCGTCCCAGGGACAATAGCCCATGAGGGCAAAGCCAACACCGAGGGAAGAGTATTCCGCCGAGAATGTTCGCTGCATAGCGCGTGGGCTTGATGTGAAGCTTCACCAGCCCAAGCGCATGAAGTGTGAAGATGCCAATGCTTCCTACAAGGATCGCGGTCAGCATCACTTGGACTACAGTGAAGTCTTCAAGCTGCAAGCGGTTTCGGCGATTTATTGATCCTTTTTCTGACGCCGCTGCAACTTCCAATACTGTTTCATTCGCGTGGAGACTTCCACCTTCTCCTCAGACGACATCGATTTCCGCCCGCGCCTTTTTGCCGGGCTAGACGCAACCCCATCCGGGACGAGGATAGATTCCAAGGCCGCAATCACAGTATCGACGCGCTTTTTTTCTTCTCTCAGTTCCCTGATGAACCGGTTCAGATCCATTGTTGACAAGCCCCAACCCGCAGGTTTATGGAAAGCAGACGCTCCCATGGTAAGTAAAGGGGCTGTGTAAGGCTAGAGAATTAGAGGCGTTATCGTACTATATAAGGCCAAGAAAGTACTAAACTATAACCGAATTGAGATACAGCCAGATAAACACCGCCAGCGGCGATCAAAGCTAGGCACGCGATGACGAACAGCACCAGCAGCCATGGGAAGCGTTTATTCTCGCGGCTTAGCCAAAGCAGATAACTGGCAAATACACCGACGAAATACAACAGGGCCATGGGTACCGAGATCAGCATCAAGTTGATCACGTCCGGGGTGGGTGTGATAATGGCGGCGACAAGGGTAATGAGAAGGATGGCGTAGCGCGAATTGCGTATCAAGAACTGCGGCGTAACAATACGCAACAGAGAGAGGAAGAAAATGAGTATGGGGAGTTCAAATACGAGGCCGAGGCCCAGAGTAACGTTGACGAACAGATCAAAGTACTCTGTGATGGAAACCACCGCCATGACGTTCTGGCTGACTCCAATCCCTAACAAAAAGCCCAGACCGAGACGAAACGCGACAAAGTAAGCGAAGAGACCTCCACAAATGAACAGTCCGGCCGTGGACAGTATGAACGGGACGGCCCATCTCCGCTCCTTTTTGTATAATCCCGGAGCAATGAAGGACCAGACCTGATAGACCAACCAGGGGGAAGAGAGGAAGATGGCAGTGAGAATGGGGAGCTTGACCCAAATGACCGAAAAGGACTCGGTAGGGGTGAGCATGGCCAGTTTGGGGTCCTGCACGCCGTTCTGGCGCAATGCGGCCATGGCGGGCTCACTGATGATGGCCCAGAGGTCATTGACGAAGTAGAGGCTGACGGCAAAAGCGACGCCAATGCCGATGAGGGCGTGCAGAATCCTTTTCCGTAACTCTTCGAGGTGTTCGAGAAAAGACATGCGCAGCATGCCATCCTCATCCGGTTCCTCGGTGTCGGCGTGGGGCGGAGGGGAAGGGGGAGGGGGCGGAGCAGCGGCGACGACGGGCGGGTCTACCTCGGTGGTGGAGGCTGGCTGGTTGTCGTAGCCGTAGTCGTCGTAGTAGTTGTAGGCATCGGTAGCGTCAGTAGTTTGAACGTAGGAAACGGTATCGGACTCGGCCTGGACAAGCCCCTGCGAAGGCTCCCCGGAGGGCGCAGGCTGGCCGTTGTTTTCCTGATTGGCCTCATCCGCCTTTGGGGCGGAATCCGGCTCATGCTGTTTGTCTTCAGCCGAGTCCATAGTTCACCGAACTCCTCAGTAACAGCCCGCAAAACGGAGCGCGGCGGCATCGTCGTATAACCGAATTGAGTGCGCCGCCGCGCCTTTGCGAACTGAAATCCCGACGAGGTGGAAAATCCTCAGGTCCGAACCGGGTTCGGCTCCGGCTCCGCCGTCTCTACCTGGCTGGCCTGGAGGGCAGGTTCGGCAGAGGCGGTTGCGGGAGCGGATTCTCCAGCTTGCGCGGTCAGTTCAGCGCCCTCGATTGCGGATGCGCTTACGGTAGTTGAGTCAGCCGATGCCTGGGAACCGGTTCCCGCATCGTATCCATATTCGTAGCCTGACTCGTAGCTGGAGTCGTGATAGGAATTATTGCCGCCATCGCCGTAGCTACTGGAGATCTGGTGATCGTAGCTTGCTGTGACGTCCTTCAACGACTCGGTTTCTCTTTCCACAGACGCCATCTCGCGATCCCAAGTGGACTTGAGTTCGCTGGATGCGCGGCGGAATTCAGTCATCGCCTTGCCAATGGTCTTGCCCAATTCCGGCAACTTCTTCGGGCCAAAAACGAGCAAGGCAAGGACGAAGATGAAAATAGTTTCCTGCCAGCCCAACGGACCCATAGGTGCTCCTTAACGACGATCTGAACAACTTCATCATAGCCACCCGCGGCCATAAGCGTCAAGCCGCGGGGGAGTTCGCGGCGCTACGCACTATCCGGAATGGTTTGCAGCCTTCCCCGATTGGCGTACGGCGTTCCTTACAAAAGAACCTCCTCCAGCGAGTCTTTGCCTAACCCCCAGTCCTGGCCGCAAAAAATCATCGGACTGCGGAGACGATTCATTTGGAAGCCTAACGCCAACACCTCCGCCCAATCCATCCAGCCTATCCCGCGCTTGGCCAAGCGTGAAAATAGCTGCGCCTGACCTTCCGGTGTCCAACCAGACCCCAGGCCATGTTCGATATGGTAGATCCGCATCGGCGCGGCCCAAACCTCTTCCTCGATTCCTGCGTGGAAGGCCGTGAGACAGAATAGCGAGTCCAGATTCATGGAATACATGTCAAACTCGGCATAACCGCGCAGATTCAACCAATGCTCGCGGTGCAGCAAGGTGAAATCCCCGCAGGCGTTGGTATGTAGATGGGGGAGCCGGCGCGCTTTTGGCGCTGCTCTGGGCAGCCACCCCATACCCCGGATCCTGGCTGCCGGACTGCCCGCTTCGGCAGTGGAGGAGAACAGACGGTACACACCAATGCGGCTGCTGGCCGGAGGCAGATCCCAATGTGTTCCCGCCCCGGTGAATTCGGTGAGAACCTTTCCGGTTCCATCCCGGACTTCCAGCCGGCGCGCTGTTGTTTCCGCCTCCTCCAACTCGATCCGCAAACGCGCCCCTTCATCTCCTCTCGGCTGCACAATGAATTCAGCGCCGCTCATGGCCAGGAAAGCTCCGCGTTCGGGCTGGCGGGTCCATCCCCATCCCAGCTTCACCGTTCCCTTGGGAAGATCAGCCTGTACGGTTTCGCGAATCATTCCCAAGCGGTCTCCCCAACCATAATCAAGGACCCGGAACACTCGCGGGCGCGGATCATTAGGGGTCTCGATCGCTTTGCCTTGCCCGGTGGCGCTAAACTGGAGCTCCCGGGTTAGCTCCGCGGTGGGAGAAGCGGGCACCTGGATCCAGGCTTGCCGCTCCACTGTTTCCCGGAGCAGCAGTTCTCCATTTCCCTCGCGCACCTCCAGTGTAAAAGGTTCGAATCCGAATCCCGGTCCAGTCTCCACCAGCAGCCGCAGATCGCCAGGACAGCCCTGCGGCTGGCGCACGATCATGTGTGCTTCCGCCATGCACCAGAAATATAGAATTCCATCCCACACTTCCGGAGCGTAGAATCCCGGTCCGAAAACCACACCGAAGCGATAGGAAAAAAGCCGGTTATGTACCCCCACCGCTGTGGGATTACCAGACCGATAGGGGGTGGGCAGAAGATCCTCAAACGGCTCCGCCGGCGACTCAATCCTCGGGTGCTCATCCGGTTGCCGGTTTCCGGTCACGTAGTCAAGAATGGCGTGGGGAAGGTTTTCCCGGGCCGGGTAGTCAAGAATGTCTCTTGGCGCCGGCACCGGTCCGCCGCCATGCCAATCGCAATGGAAGATCCGCATGTTCAGGAAACGCGCGTCGTTGGGAACCACTGGAATCAGCGAAGTGTCGGCGCCGGCTTGTACCAGGCGGAACACGTTTCTGGCTCCGTTCCGGATGGATACGTTAAAGACCACCCGCGTCATCCCCTCCACCGCTCCTTCTCCCACCACATCGCCGTTTTCATCCTGCAACTGTAAGGTCCAGGTTCGCATCACAGAGTGTTGTGCCGGCTCGGCATCCACCAGGAGTTGCTTGTGCTGGATGCCGTTTTCAGGCCCCGCTGCCTGGACAATGAGCTCGCCTTCCGGCTGCATCCAACGGAACGATCTACCGCCCAGGTTTTCAAGGGAATGCCAGCCTTCACCCAGAAAGATGCCGCTCCCAATCTCCACAATGTCGTTTTCCTCCGGCCGCCTTAATCCCTCCCTCGTCAGTGATACCGTTGCCTCCCGGATGTGCGCCCGAATCAGATGTTGCCGGCAGTAGTCGAGCTGTTCATCAATGGAACCATCCACGGGAACATCCGCTTCCACATCGGTTCGATCGATGCGGTACATCTTGTTTTTCTCCAACCGCCGCGCGCCTATATGACGCATGAGCTCATCGGAAAACAGGATGTCGATGTTGGTGGCCAGTATATACTCGCCGTTTGCCCGCCTTATTCCCACGTTTTTGGCGATCATCTGGTAGAGAGGAAGCGCTTCGCCGTGTTGGTAACGGGCATGTATGGACGGTGGCACACGCAAAATCCGCACCGAGCAAAATTCGCGGCTCTCCGGCCAACGTAGAGCCTGCGCCAAGGGGGGACGATCCGCCGGAGGGTTCCATTCCACAAAGATCAGTTCTGTGGGAATGCGGTGACGGTTGCATTGCGCCACAAGGGCGTTCAGAAACGTCTGGGTGCGGCTGATCTGGCTGCCGCCATGGTCGTCGTTGCGCGTGGTGACGACGACGGAAAGATAGGGCAAGGACATCTCCATCAGTGTAAGGAACTGGCGGCCTCCTGTGCCAGTGGCGCGCCAGATAGCGGGGAATGGCGGGGACGACGGGGCTCGAACCCGCGACCTCCGACGCGACAGGTCAGCGTTCTAACCAGCCGAACGGCAGCTTGTGCCTCGCGCGGGAAACGATCGCGGATTGCAGGCTGTTGAAATCGATGAGGAAACGGCTTCCTCGCCATGAAACTGGTCGAATGCAGCAGCCTCAAAGAAAAAAGAGCCGAACGTCCGCTGAAACTCGAATCGAAGAAGCGCTAGTCTAGACTTCGCGATACAAATCGCACAAGGTCTCCAAGCCGCCCAAGAAAAAAGGCGCCGTCCATCGCGATATATAGCCAGCCAACATTCTCCTTACCGATCAGTGCCAACCCAAGATTACTGATTTCGGTCTAGCGGCATTGGCCGACAAGTCGAGGCTCACCAAAACAGGTATGAGCATGGGCACTCCTACATGTCGCCGGAACAGGCCCAGGTCGAAGGCTTCAATGATACCTATTTCCGATTGATTAGAAGCTATAATTCTGTGTGTGCTGAGTGGGACGCCTGCCATGCGCGTATCTTTTGGATACGGGATTGAGGGCTGGCCCTCACTGTCCAAAGACCTCCACTTCCTCCAAGTGCAGCCAGTTTGGCTCGGCCAGTTGCACTCGCACATGGCGGGCGGTTGTGGCCCCCAGATTTGCAACCAGCGGTTCTGGACCGAAGATCCTGCCGCCGTTGTCATGGACCACTCTCCAATTTTTGGCATCGTCCGAGACCAGAATACGAATCGTCGCCGCGCGTTGATAAAAGCCAGCCTGGCCATTGTAAATTCGCACGCGTTCGAGGGTAAACGGGCGGCCCAGGTCAACTTCCCACCAGGGATTCGGTTCATAGTTAGTGTGAAACCCCGAGAACCGTTCGGATCGTTTGAGCGCAGTTCGGGCGGCCCCGGACACGAGGCGTTCCAGAAAACGCGATTCGTTGATCGTTCCCCATGCCGCCTTGATCGAGGCGCTCACGCCGTCCACCCCATACGCAGCATCAAACTGTCCGAAGGTGCTGCTTTGACGCGCGCGCTTGCCGCTAGCCAGATTGGCGCCGTCCTTCAACTGCTGAATAGGAGTGCCATCCACGGTGACCGTTTCGTCCGAACGAGATAGCAGTCCGTCGGCGCGCTCATTCACTGCGATGACACGGCCGGGGACAAATGATTGCGTAACGCTGCCCGCCGCGTTTTGCTTCCAATATAGCCTTCCATCCTGTCGAACCGTGAAATATTTGCTCCAATCCTCCGATTCAAAGAAAACAATCTCCGGCGAGGACCAGTTTCCCAGACATTTCAAGCTGACCTGCAAGCCGAACCGCTGCCACCCTATGGATCCCGGCCGGTTTTCTGGTCCGAATCCCGGCTGCGGGTTTGGACCCGTGCGCACAACGATCAGGCTGTCCGGCTGGAGGTCCGGAGTTAACACGACGAGTTGGCTTAGAAAGCTCTTCTGATACTCCCAGGCGCGAATGTAGTCGTACTGAACGATGAATGAATAGACGAACAGAACCGAGAGCAAAAGGATCGCGAATCCGCGTCCGATCCACTGCAAAACCGGTTTACGGAACATCGTCACCGCCAGCATCAGCAGTGAAGCCACGAAGACGCTGCTGCCTGGGACGGCACTGGCTGAAAACCGGGTATCTCTCCCGGCGAAGAGAATCGAGTTGCCGGACGTCTGAAAAAAGATTGTGAGATATCCGAGAGCGGTAAACAGCAGGCCCCAAAGACAGCCGTTCCGGAGCCACCATATCAAGCGTGCCCGGGAGAGCCTCGACGGGCCGTTTTGCCCCGGGGAGTGGCGGGAAAACCGGCCGAAAAGAATAATGAGGGCCCAGACAAAAAAACCGCAGGTGTAGAGAACGGGTTCCAAAGAGATCTCCCGCCAGGCGACGTAGGCGGCATACAAGTAGGACCAGAACGAGCGGAACGTAAAGTACAGGTCGAGAGCGACCGTCTGCTTCACCAGTTCGACCGCTCCCAGACTGGCAACGGCGAGCATTCTCTGTTCGGCGAAGGCGTGGCGCACCAGGACGAAGCCTGCCAGGATCGCCGTGCAGATCGCTAGATGGAGGGCCAACGCCCTGATTTTCCTCCTGCCAATTCTTCCCCGTTCAAGAAGGGGAGCGCCGAGGAACAGCAGAAACACAGACTCATAAGTGAGAAGCGTCAGGATTGCCAGCAAGTAAGAGAACACCGGCCACTGCCGGCGGATCAGGACCGCGAACAGAATACCGACAAAGGCGGGCCCGAGCATGAGTTCGATCATCAGGTTCTGACGGACGGTGGTGAGAGGCGATAGGACAAATAAAAGCGAGGCAAGCGTGCAGAACAGCCGGGGAAAGCGCATTCGCAAGACGCGGTAGAAAAGAAGGGCGGTGGCGGAGAGCAAAAGGAACGCGAAGACGTAAGGCAGAGAGACACTGGAGAAAAGCTTACCGATGTACCCGAAAACGGTCTCATAAACCAACAGCATCGGCCTTCCTTGGAAGAAGCTCTTCACAAAAGAGAGCAGCACTGTGAAGCGGGCGGAAAACGACTGGCCAAAAGCGGAGGGGAAGTAGTACCAATCGTCCTCGTAATGTCCGAAGGACGTAAAGTGGAGGAAGTTGGCAATCCAGGCGACGGTAACAATGAGGATGAACGGATACGCGCGCCTGGCGGCGACGTACTGTAAAGGGAGTCCCGACGACAAATCGCGCATGGCCGGCGACAGCGCTTCCGGCGGTGAGATTTCGTTTGCCGTGCCCAGGTTCGCCTGCGATTCGGGACGGCCAGGCTGTTTGGGTTTTTTCATTTCTACTCTGCGGCGTCCGCTGATTTCCCGCGAACGAAGGCCTGCGAGGATTTGACAACGAAGTTGGGCCGGTTCCGGACATTCTGCAAGGACAGCCACAGGTACTGGCCGATGATGCCGAGGCCCAGGGCCGTCAACCCCCCGAACCCGGCGACGACCAGCATCAGAGGTGTGTAGCCGAGCACCGGAATGTAACCGAGCAGCCATCCCGCAAAGACCACCGTCGAAGCCAACACGGCTCCCGCGGTTCCGGTTGCGCCCAATATCAGCAACAGGCGGATTGGCAAGTCGGTGAAGTTAAACAGGCTGTCGAATGCGTAACGGAATTTCTTGCCGAACGTCCACGCGCTCCGACCCTCCAGGCGCGCTCGCCGTTCGTAGGCTACGAAGCCGCGGCGAAAACCGAGCCACAGCAGCAGGGTGATCATATTCGTGTTCACTTCCCTGAGTTCCATCAGGCGGTCCCGCACCTGCCTTGTGCAGCCGAAAACGTCGACCCCACCTTTCGGCATGTCCCTTACCGCAAAGCCACGGTAAAGGCCCCAGAAGCATTCGGACAGAAACTGGGACCACCACGGGTCGGCGCGCCGCGCGCGGTGCCCGAATACTACGTCCACCTCGCCGCCTGTCAAAATGCGGTAGAACTCTATAATCAGCTCCGGCGGCTCCTGCAGATCGGCAGCCAACACCGCGAAGTAATCGCCTGCCCCCTCCCGCAACCCCGCGGCGATCGCCGAAAAGGACCCGAAATTCCGGCTCAGTTCCACAAGCGTCGAACGGACCGGCCACGACGGCAGGCGCTCCGCCAAGATGCGCATCGAATTGTCGGGGCTGCCGTCGACGACGAAAACCACTTCCAGCTCGCACGGAAACGCTGTCGCCAGTGCCTCGAGTTCCAGAAGCAGCCTAGGCAGGTTCTCCTCGTTCCTGTACACCGGAATGGTCAAAGATAACACGTCACCCGCTCCAGCCGTTGCAGGCCTCGATCACGCGGACGCACTCATCGTCCGTGAGGTACGGTTGGATCGGCAGGCTCACTTCCGATTGGCACAACCGGCGCGCGTTCGAACAGACGGCTGGCATCTCGTATGGGACTCCCATCACCGGCTGCTCGAACAGCGCCGCCGGGTAGTGCTCAGCCGCCGAGATTCCGTTCGCCTTCAAATGGGCCAGAAAGCCGAGCCTGCTCTCCGGTTCGACCAGCACGGGAAGCAGGTGCCAGACGTATTCCGAATGTGCCGGGGCGCCGGGAATGGAGACGCGGCCGTTGTCGATGCAGCCGAGATACCGCAAGGCGATCGCGCGCCGCCGCGCTGTCCAGTCATCGAGATTCGCCAGTCCCACCCGCCGGAGGAGCGCCGCGTGCAACTCGTCCAGGCGGCTGATGTACCCCGGCAGCTCGTGCCGATACTTCGCCGTTCGCCCGTAGTTGCGGTACTTAGAAGCGCAAAGGGCGCTCGACGCGCCACCAAACCCCAGAGGAACACGAGACTTAGGTTCGCGGCGGGCAGCTCCGTTTTGCGCGTGTTCCTCAAAAGCGCAAAGGGCGCTCGACGCGCCACCAAACCCCAGAGGAACACGAGGCCTAAATTCGCGACGGGCAGCTCCGTTTTGCGCGTGTTCCTTAGAAGTCGGCCGGGTTCTCCCATCGCCCTGACTCGGCGGACCGGAACAGAGCCTCGATCGACTGCATGTTTCCGAGCGAGTTTTCGAGCGTTACCGGGACTTCCATTTCTCCGAGGACAGCCCCGGAGAACGCGTCGGCCTGCAGCACATATTGATCGGCTACGGCGAACGTTTCGACTCGAATCTGCGACCCGTCCAGCGCTCCACCGAGATCCACGGATAAGCGGGTCGGCCTATCCGGTGGAGCATTGAACGGAATTTCAAGCTCCACTCGCCCCTTGGCGCCGAGAACCTGGATTCGCTGATGAGGGACCAACTGCGTCGAGCAGGTAAAGGCGCACTGGCCGCCGGGAAACTCGAGCAGCGCGGAGGTGAGCCGGTCGGTTCGCATCTCCGGATCGCGTTCGAGCAGCCCTGCCACTCGCCGCGGCTCCGCGCCAAACAGAAATCGCGCCACGAAGATGGGATAGCAGCCGATGTCCAACAAGGCGCCCCCGCCGACGTCGAGCCGATTGCGGATGTTGCGCGGGTCGCGATTGAAGTAGCTGAAATGGCCGGTGACGGCGCGGAGTTCACCCAGCTCGCCCGAATTGACGATCTCCTTGGCGCGGATCCATTGCGGATGGACACGTACCATGAACGCCTCCCCGATGCGGACGCCCTTGCGGTCGCGGACAGCGATCAACTGCCGCACCTCGGACGCCGAGAGGCCGAGCGGTTTTTCGCAGAGCACATGCTTTCCCGCCTCGGCGGCGCGGATGGACCACGGCACGTGCATGTGATTAGGGAGAGGGTTGTAGATGGCGTCGATCTCGGGGTCTGCCAGCAATTCCTCGTAAGAACCGTAGGCGATGGGTACGCCCAATTGATCCGCCGCGGCGCGTGCGCGAGCGGCATCGCGCGAGGCCACGGCCCGAACCTCTCCTGCCGAGCCCCGGCACAGCGCCGGAGCCGACTTGCTCATGGCGAACTTCGATACTCCCAGGATTCCCCAACGGACTTTGTGGCTCATGTCAGATTTTATCCTCCTGTGATGATGCTGTGGGAGACGCCTCGCGTCCGCTGTTCGACCTACTGATTTTTCAGCAGCGTCGATAGCGTCATTCCGGCCGGCATGTATCAACCTGCCCAGAGCGGGTGCGATTTCTGGAGAACCGATCTTCGGGAAGGACATTCGCAGCCATGGACCGGGAACTGGAAATAGCCGCCACTGGGGCCGGGAGGCCTATCCACTTTCATTGAATGAACAGTTGCGGTTAGAGCCGGCATTCCCAATGGCCCAGGTGGAAGTGGACACAGACAAGAGTCTCATTCGGGTTTCCAAGCATCTGCTGGATTCAAAAGAGCTGCGCACGATCGCCAACTTCGATGGAGAGATCCGGCGCTACCTCTACGATACGTGCCTGCCGTTTGAGGCCGGCATCCACCTTTGCCCGCTGGCTCTCCTGGAGCAACTGGAGAGTAAGCTGCGAGAATCGCGACACGCCGAAAGGAATTGATCGGTGCATTCCTAACGGCGTACCCGGCGCTGTGTCAGGAGGCCGCAAAGCGGTTGCGCTCCCTCTGCAACCCGGCTGACTACCCGCCGTTGGAGTACGTGGCACAGCAGTCACCCTCATCTGGCAGTACATCAGCTTCGGTGTCCCCGACCAACTTCGTGAGATCTCCACAAAGCGCAAAGGGCGCCGTCCGCGCCCCCAAACTGTTCAGAAACACGCGAGTTGCCGATGCGGGCGGCAGCTCCGTTTTGCGCGTGTTCCTTAAAAGAT
>JAENWC010000093.1 GCA_016650235.1 Terriglobia bacterium | reverse complement strand
GGGTCAAAAGCGTGAACCCCGCAGACAGTTTTTCGCGATCCGTGAAAGCGCCGGACCACACTGTCGCGGTGGAAGTGCTGATGGACTGGATCGAGGAACGCGGCGACCATGAGGTATTGGCCGCGGTGGGACATTGCGTGGTGCATGGCGGACCGAGGCCTTTCATCACCGATTTCCCGACCTGGCGCAGGTGGAGTGTTTCGACACGGCATTTCACCATGACCTTCCCCGTGTCGCGCAGTTCCGACATGCGCGACTTGCTTGAGCACGAAGCGCAGGATGTGCGTGCGGCAGAAGGGATCGCGTTGTTCTGCTACCAGGTCAAGAAATGGATAGGCGCATTTACAGCGGCATCCATCTTCGTTGGAAACAAATTTTCTTTTTTCCTGATTATGCGGGCGTTGGTGCGATAACGCACATAAGTAGATAGCAATGAGGAGTAGCCTCGGGAGTTGCTTCAGGTGGCATGCTTTGACATGGTGTTTCATTCTGGGTTGGTCGAGTGCGGTAATCGAGGACGAAGAAAAGTAATAACAACATGCAGACTCTATTGTTACGCTGGCAAAACTGGATGGTCAGGAAAATGCATCCGCGCCCGCCTGCGGGAGAGCCGCCTTTGCGGGCCGAGTTGTTCAGCGTCGAACAATTGGCGCGCCATGCCAAAGCACTTGCGGACTATCATCAGGTAGTCACAAGGCGTGGCTCCAACCGTCTGTTAGCCCGGTTGGGTCAAAACGAGGACACATTAAGAGCTTTTAATCAATCGACCCTCGCCCTGCATCCAGGCCGACGCATCACACCCGCCAGCGAATGGCTGCTCGACAACTTCTACCTGATCGAAGAGCAGATTCAAATGGCCAGGCGGCATCTGCCCAAGGGCTACAGCCGGGAGTTGCCTCGTCTCTTGAACAGCCCATCCGCCGGACTGCCGCGCGTTTACGATATCGTGCTCGAATTGATCTCGCATGAGGATGCGCAGATCGATGCGGGTTCGCTCAGCGCCTTTATCGCCGCTTACCAAACGGTGGATTCCTTGAAGCTGGGCGAGTTGTGGGCCATTCCCATCATGTTGCGCCTGGGGCTGATTGAAAATCTCCAGCGCGTCGCCACCCTGCTGACTATCGCCCGGACGGATCGCGATCTTGCAGCCGTGTGGATTGATCGTTTGCATGATATGGCGGAGAAAGACCCGTCTCACCTCGTCATCGTGGTGGCCGACATGGCGAAGGCCGATCTTCCCCTGTCCAGTTCGTTCGTGGCGAAATTCAGTCAGCGCTTGTCGCGACAAAGTCCGGTGTTGCATCTAGCGCGAAGCTGGCTCGAGCAGCGGCTCGCTGAACAAGGTTTGACCATCGAACAACTGGTCCAACAAGAGAGCCAAAATCAGGCGTCCGACCGGGTTTCCGTCAGCCACAGCATTGCCAGCCTCCGTTTCTTGAGCGCAATGGACTGGAAGGCGTTCGTGGAATCCCTGAGTCTGGTCGAGGAGACTTTGCGCTCGGATCCGGCAGGCGTTTACAGGAAGATGGATTTCTCAACACGGGATCGCTATCGCCATTCGGTCGAAGCCATCTCCCGGTACAGCCAGTTTTCGGAAGCGGAGGTCGCGCGCAAGGCCGTGCAACTGGCCGCAGACGGCGCACGTCTAAAGGGACACGAAGATCGAACCGCACATGTGGGCTTCTATCTGGTAGACCAAGGCCACGCCATGCTGGGGCGCATGGCGAATGTGCGGTGGCCCCGGGGTACGATTATCGAGCGCAGCATCCGCCGTTTTCCGCTGACATTTTATGTGGGCGGTATCGCGGCAATGACTTTGCTCGCCACGTTCGTGTTTGTGCAGCAGGCCGAGACGCTGGCAGTGCAGGGATGGAAACTCGTATTCTTTACTCTTGTTGGACTCCTTTGCGCCAGCCAGCTGGCCGTGGCGCTGATGAACTGGCTGTCCACGCTGCTGGTGAAACCCTGCCTGCTCCCGCGCCTGGATTATTCTTCCGGCATCACGCCCGATTGCCGGGCTATGGTGGTGATCCCCACCATGCTCACGAGCCTGACCGGGATTGATCGCCTGATCGAAACATTGGAAATCCATCATCTCGCGAATCGGGATCAACACCTCCACTTCGCCTTGCTGACGGATTTTCGCGACGCGGCGGAGGAGATTCTGCCCGAGGATCAAGTATTGCTTCAGCGGGCGATGGCCGGTGTCGAGATGCTGAACCATAAATATCCTTCCGCGAACCAGACTCTTTTCTTTCTGCTTCATCGCCCGCGTCGCTGGAACGCCGCAGAAGGCGTGTGGATGGGTTATGAACGCAAGCGGGGCAAACTCATGGAGTTCAACGCGCTCCTCCGTGGCGGTTCCCGCGACTGCTTTTCAGAGATCGTGGGAGAGACGGCCATCCTGCCGTCAATCAAGTATGTCATCACGCTCGACACAGACACCCAGCTTCCGCGCGATGCCGCCCGGCAGCTTGTGGGCACGATGGCCCATCCATTGAACCATCCGGTATTCGATTCCGTACGTGAAATTGTCACCACAGGCTACGGCATTCTGCAGCCGCGCATCGGCGTGAGTCTGCCGAGTTCACGGCGTTCCTGGTTCGTCCGGCTTTTTGCCGGCGACGCGGGCATTGATCCTTACACGCGGGAAGTATCGGACGTGTATCAGGATGTATTTCAGGAAGGTTCATATATCGGCAAAGGCATTTACGATGTGGACGCTTTCGAGCGAGCCATGCG
>JAENWC010000092.1 GCA_016650235.1 Terriglobia bacterium | reverse complement strand
TGGCGGATCACGTAGACGCTGTTGCCGACGTCGCCCTGGTGGAAAATCACTTCGCCTTGTTCGAAGTGCTGCTCGACGATGCCGGAACTGGACCGCAGGCTGAGCTGCACCAAGTCCGGGGGCAGGAGCAGGGCGATGAACCAGTCGGCCGCGACCCTGATCTTGCGGTTCCAGCCCGGCATCTTCATTAGATAGATAGTGCGCCAAAGGAACCAGGCGAGTAGTCCGGAGAACTTCACGCCAAAGACCTCGGCAACGGCGGAGTTGTGTCCCAGCGCGCCCAGTTTGCCGAGCCCTTCAAAAGCGAACACGCTGCGCTTGCCTCCCCGCATCACCGCGACAATGTTGGTGGCCACGGTATCGGCCTCGCGCGTGGCGTGCTGCGCTGTGGGTGGAGCGGCGTTGCCTGCCGCGGTCTTGATGGAAGCGCAATCGCCCAGCGCCCAAACGGCTCCTTCATGCCCCTGGAGTTCCAGGTGATGATCCACAATCAGACGGCCTTTTTCTTTCGCGCAATCGAGTCTGTCGATCACGGGCACGGCGGCCGAGGGCACTGTGGACACGATGGTCTTGGTGGAAATCTCCTGCTTGGACTTGAGCATGGCTTTCTCGGAGGAGGCGGCCACGAGCCGGTCCTTCAAGCGAAGCTCGACGCCGCGCCTGGCCAGTAGCTTCTGAGCGAACTCGGCGAGCGCCGGATCCATTTCCGGAAGAATGCGCTCGCCCGAATGCACAAGCACACACCGTATCTCCTCCGGCGGAATACGCCGGTAGCTGCGCGCGGTGGCGCGGACAAAATCGTTCAACTCCGCAATCACCTCGACGCCGGAAAATCCGCCGCCGCCCACGACGAAGGTGAGCAGACGCCGCCGCAGGGCCGGATCTTGCTCGACGTCAGCCTCCTCCATGCAACTGATCACTCGATTGCGCAAAGAGAGCGCGTCCACCAGGGTGCGGAACGGCAGGGCGTGCTCAATCATGCCGGGCATACCGTAAAAGCTGGTGACGCCGCCCATGGCGATGACCAGATAATCATAGGGTAGTTCGAGCCGGCGTGGATGAAAGCCCGGGCTCACCGTCACCACTTTCCGCGCCAGATCGATCTCCTCCACCTCGCGCATCACCAGATGGGTCCGCGGGCACAGCAGGCGTATGGGGGAGACGATGTCGGTGAGGCCGATGGAGCCCGAGATCACCTCCGGCAGCATCGGCTGATAGACGAAGTAGTTCTCGCGGTTGACCAGCGTGATGGTGGCCTCTTCCGGCCGCAGGTTCTTCTCAAGAGCCCGGGCCGCGTAGACGCCGCCGAATCCACCGCCGAGAATGACTATCTTTCTCATGTCCGGTCACGAGCCCTCCGCCGTCCATTCTTACATGGTTTCGACGGCCGCCCGTGCTGCCAGTCTGCCCGCCGCGATGAGCTGACCCGCCTTATCAAAGGCGTCCCAGGCAAATTCGCTCACCTCCGGCTCTATTACCAAGTCTGTACTCTTCTTCCACTCTTGATCGGTGCGGGCTTGGAGAATCTGAAAGCACCGGTTCACCACAGCGAGCATGTTGCCGCTGTCCAGGGCGCAATCGGGGGTCCGCAAAGATACGGCTGCCACGTAGCGGGAACCGATCTGGCGCAAGGCGGCCGATGGAACGTCCATGCTCATGCCGCCATCCACCAGATGTTGGCCATTGCTCCGTACCGGCAGGAACAATCCGGGGTAGGAGCAACTGGCGCGGATGGGAAGAATCACATCGCCTTGACCATGGAAGATGACGGGGTGGCCGCGCGCAAGATCCGTGGCCACCACCGCAAGCGGAATTTTCATCGTTTCAAACCGGTCCACTGCCAACAGGCGGTTGAGAAAAGAGGTCATCCGTTCGCTGGTTACCAGTCCCATGCGGGAAAGCGTCCACCGTGCCAGATCATTGAAGCGCATCTTGCGCGCCATTTCTTCAATCCGGGCAAGCGGAGTGCCGCTGGCGTAGGCTGCGGCGATAATGGCGCCGGCGCTCACGCCTGCAATACTGGTGATGGGGATGCGCTCCTCCTCGAGTACTTGCAGCACCCCGATATGCGCGATGGAGCGCGCAAACCCGCCGCCCAGGGCCAGTCCGATCCCCTTCCGCCCGCGAGGCTGTCCGCTACGCACGCCGAACACACGGCTGATCGTTCCCAGCGCGTGCCCGATGTTCCGGCCGAAGGTAGAAGCGGAATCTGACATTGCGGCTACCTTAATACCATCGCCGGGCTGATCTCCCGCAAGCTCCGGGCTCCGCACTGCTTCATCGCCAGTGTAAATTCTCTCTGCAGGATCTCGAGCACACGCTCTACGCCGGCGCGCCCGAACGCCCCCACTCCCCATAGGTAGGGCCGTCCTACGCACACCGCCCGCGCTCCCAGCGCCAGTGCCTTGAAGATGTCGGTCCCCCTCCGTATGCCTCCATCCACCATGACCGGTATGCGCCCGTTCACCGCCTCAGCTACTTCTGGCAAACAATCGATCGTCGCGCGCCCGCTCTCCTCGGCCCGTCCGCCGTGATTGGACACGATAATCCCGTCCACTCCATACCGCACGCACAGCGCGGCGTCCTCGGCTGTGACGATTCCTTTCAACACCAGCCGGGCCCTGGTCACATCCCGTAGACGCGCGATGATGTCCCAGCTCATCCCCGCATTCCCCGGCATCACCCCCTTCATGTCGATCCCATCGTACATGGACTTGCGCCGGTAGAATCCGCCCGGTTCGTGGCAGGCCGCGCACTCCCGCGTATCCACCCGCCTGGACCGCTCCGCCGTCTCCGTGTTCCGCCCCGCCGAGGTGTCCACCGTCAGGGCAATCACGGGGCATCCTGCCGCCTCCGCCCGCCGCACCAGCTTCACGGTCACCTCCCAGGCAGGGCTGGCATACAACTGGAACCAAATCGGATTTCCCCCCTCCTTCACCACCGCCTCGATAGGTGTCGTGGTCACTGTCGACAGGATCTGCCGCGTCTTGCGTGCCCGCGCACCGCGCGCTGCCTCTAATTCCGCGTCCGGATGAAACGCCTTCATATTTCCAATTGGTGAAATCGCCAGCGGGTAATCCCACTTCTCTCCGAAAATCTCGACCGACGTGTCGGCCTTGGTCACATCCACCAGCCGCCGCGGCCGCAGTCCGATACGCCCGTACGCCGCGTGGTTCTCCCGTAGCGTCGCATCGCCGTCCACTCCCGTTGCCATGTACCCGAAGTGCGCCGGTGGCATCGCCTTCCGTGCCGCGGCTTCAAAGTCCATCACGTTCAACGCATCTTTCGGGTCCTGAATCGGTCCGGCGGCCTGCTGCGCCAACCCCATCAAAGGACTGCCAGCCACAAACTCGAGAAACTTACGCCGGTACATGGAGTGTCATTGTATCTAAGACCGCCGTCGATCCGCTCCAGCAGCAGCGGCGAAGGACCAGCGCGCCGGGAAAATAGTCCGCCTCCGATTCGCGGGGCGCCTCCGGCTCCGGCTGCGGCAGACTGCCGAGCGCCTCGCCAAGTCCAAGAGTCAGTGGTCCGCGAGGCCATCCTGGACTACCATGAACGTATGGGAAAGCTCAGCGAGCACGAGCGCCTGCGCATGTTGCGAATACTCGATGAGATGATGGCTCGCCCGCCGTCGCGCCCGCAGATCGAAGTCGGGAAGGAGTTGAGATCCATCCGCCAGGCCCGCCGGGCCGGGGGCCGCCGATCCCCGGAGGCGGGAGCGAAGTGATCCTCCTGGACATGTCCGTGGTCATCGACAGCTTCACGGGCGCGAGGCATTCCGCGAGGGCCTTGTGGAGAGTGGTGGAGAAGGGGGAGCGCGTCGTGCCGTTCGGGCCGGAGGAAGCCTCCATAGCCGCTGAACTCTACAGGGCTGTTCAGCGGCCTCGCGGCCGCGAGATTGATCTGGCAATTGCCGCCGCCGCCATTGCGCTGGATGCCGAACTTTGGACTCTGAACTTAGGTGATTTCCGTGATATCCCGCGCCTTCGGGTTTCGGCCCCGGCCTGAGGCAGGTTCCGCTCATGTTGGCGGCGGCTGGCCCGCGGCACCGCGTGAGGCGAGTCTGGCCCAACGCCGGCAGGTGGACCTGTGGCGAGCAAGATTCCGGCTTGCCTGGCATGTGTAAGGCGGTTGAAACTTGGCGCGCTAAACTGGGCTCTATGACCCGCAGGCTAATGCCCAAGCTTTTTTTAAGTAAAACGCGCAAAACGGAACTGCTCGCCGCGAACCTAAGCCGTGTGTTCCTCCCTGATACGGTGGCGCGGCGAGCGCTCTTTGCGCTTCTGCTTGCCTTTGCCGCCGGCGCGCAGCCGCCTCAGGGTGCAGTGCAGGTGAAAGCGGGACTGGACCGGCTGAGTGTCCTTGGCAGCGTGTTGATGATCGCCGCGCATCCGGACGACGAGAACACGGCGCTGCTCGCCTACTGTGCGCGCGGAAGGCACTATCGCACCGGCTATCTTTCCCTGACGCGCGGGGAAGGCGGGCAGAATCTGATCGGCTCCGAGCAAGGCGACCTGATGGGCGTCATACGGACACAGGAGTTGTTGGCGGCACGCCGCTTGGATGGGGCCGAGCAGTACTTCACTCGCGCCATCGACTTCGGATTTTCCAAGACCGCCGAGGAGACGCTGGGCAAGTGGGGCCGCGACAAGGTGCTGGCCGATGTCGTCTTCACGATCCGCAAGTTCCAGCCCGATGTGATTGTGCTGCGGTTTTCGGGAACCCCGCGCGATGGGCACGGACACCACCAGAGTTCGGCCATTCTCGGCAAGGAGGCCTTCACAGCCGCCGCCGACCCCAGGCGGTTCCCTGAGCAGTTGCAGCATGTGCAGCCGTGGCAGGCCAAGCGGCTCCTCTGGAACGCGTTTAGTTTCACGCGCGCGATGGAGCAGGAGGCGGCTGCTGTACCGAACCGGCTCGAGATCGATACCGGCGAATACAACTCTTTGTTGGGTCTCTCTTACGGCGAGATCGCCGGCATGAGCCGCAGCTTGCACCGCAGCCAGGGCATGGGCGCAGCCGAACGCAAGGGTCCGATGAAGAACTATCTGACGCTGGTGGCGGGCGAGGCGGCGCAAACGGATCTAATGGACGGCGTGGACACTTCGTGGAAGCGCATTCCGGGCGGAGAACAAGTGGAAGCGTTGCTGGCGCAGGGGCGGCAGCAGTTTGAACTTGAGCGCCCACAGACTGCTTTGCCCTCGCTGAACATGGCGCGGACTTTGATGGCCCGCATTCGTCATCCCTGGGCCGCGGCCAAAGCGCGCGAGGCGGACGAGTTGATCGCGCAGACGGCCGGACTCTGGCTGGACGCCAATGCCATGCGCTATTTCGTCTCGCCAGGTAGAGAGATCAAGGTGTCGCTCACAGCAATCAACCGGTCCAGCGCGCCGGTGTCGCTGACGGCTGTGGATCTGGAAGGCTTTGATCGCATGCACGAGGTGACGGTTCCGGAGACGCCATTGCATTACAATCAGCCCTTGACCAGGGAAATTTCGATTCGTGTGCCGGACGCCTGGCCGCTGACGCAGCCCTACTGGCTGATCAAGCCGCACGCGGGAACTCTGTATTCGGTGGAAGGCTACCAGCTTCTGAGTGCCCCGGAAGCGCCTCCCATTCTGCGGGCGCGTTTCCGGTTGCGAGTGATGGGCGCGGACCTGGAGTTGATAAGGGAAGTTTCGCACCGGTGGGTGGATCCGGTTCGTGGAGAATTGCGTAGACCTTTGGTGGTGGCGCCGCCCGTGGCGGTGGAGTTCTCAGAGCGGTCGGTACTGTTTGCCGGCAAAGCGCCCCGCAAAGTGGAGTTGCAGGTGCGCGCGATCAATGAACCAGTGAAGGGCGAGGCTTCCTTACAGGCTCCGGATGGATGGAAAGTGAATCCGGCCTCTGTGCCGTTTCATCTGATGGAGGAAGGAGAGATGGCCGCACTGGTTTTCGAAGTCACTCCACCGGAGAAAGCGGCCAAAGCTGTGCTGCGGGCCGAGGTCCGGATGGGAGCCGCCACGGCCGCCTCCGGCGTTCACATGATTCAGTATGACCACATTCCACCGCAGACCCTGTTTCCTCCGGCGCAAGCCTCGCTGGTACGCGCGGATGTGCGGACCTTGGCAACCCACGCCGGTTATGTGATGGGCGCTGGAGACGAGGTGCCGGCCGCGCTGCGGCAGTTGGGTGTTCGTGTCAGCCTTCTTTCCGCCGATGATCTGGCGCGCGGCGACCTCACCGTATACGATGCCATCGTCACTGGAGTGCGCGCTTACAACACGCGCAAGGATCTGCGCGCCAATCAGGAACACTTGATGGACTACGTGGCCAAGGGCGGCACGCTCGTGGTGCAGTATAACGTCCTGGAAGGCGGATTCTTAGGCGGCAATCCGCATCTGCTCGACCGCATCGGCCCGTATCCGATGAAGATCTCCCGCGATCGCATTTCGTCGGAGGAGGCTCCCATGAGCGCGATCCGGGCGGACCACCCATTGTTGCAAGCGCCGAATCGAATCAGTGCGGCCGACTTTGAAGGATGGGTGCAGGAGCGCGGCCTCTACTTTGCCTCGGAATGGGACGCCAAGTACCAGCCGGTGTGGCGCACGAGCGACCCGGGTGAGAAACCGCTCGAGGGCGGAACGCTCTACGCGCGGCATGGCCAGGGTGTGTACATCTTCACTGCGCTGTCCTGGTTCCGGCAGCTCCCGGCCGGAGTGCCGGGCGCGTATCGAATCTTTGCGAACCTGCTGAGCGCTGGGAAACTGGCGCAATGAAACCTGACGACATTGACCCGCCTCCGATACTTGGAAGTTGGCGCCGCCTGTATCTGGCCGTGGGACTGTATCTGGCTGTCCTCATCGCGGTCTTCGCCTTCTTCACAAGGACGTTCAATCGATGAGAACGCTGGATTGGTGGGTCCTTGGCTCTTCCCTCCTCTTGATCATTCTTTATGGGTTGTGGAAGTCGCGCGGCAGCGGGAGCGTGAACCAGTATCTGCTGGCGGGCAAGACCATGCCGTGGTACGCCATGGCCTTGTCGATCATGGCCACGCAGGCCAGCGCCATCACTTTTATTTCCACATCGGGCCAAGCCTACGTCGATGGCATGCGGTTCGTGCAGTTCTATTTTGGATTGCCGCTGGCGATGATCATCATATCGGCCACCGCGGTTCCCTTGTTTCACCGCGCCAACGTATATACGGCTTACGAATACCTGGAGCGACGCTTCGATGCGAAGACGCGTGCGCTGGTCAGCCTCATTTTTCTGATCCAGCGCGGCTTGGCGGTAGGCGTGGCCTTGTATGCTCCGGCCATCGTGCTGACGGTAATTCTCGGCTGGCCGGACCAGTGGACCACCATTATCATGGGAACGCTGGTGGTGGCCTACACCACCTATGGCGGGATCAAGGCGGTGACGTGGACCGATTTCCAGCAAATGCTGGTGATGTTCCTGGGGCTGTTCCTCTCACTCGCCATGGCGTGGCGTTTGCTGCCATCCGATGTAGGCTTGACCGATGCGCTGCACCTCGCCGGAGCGGCCGGAAGATTGAATGCGGTGGTGACCAGCTTTGACTGGAACGACCGGTACAACCTGTGGACCGGACTGCTTGGAGGCATGTTTCTCGCGCTCGCCTACTTTGGCTGCGATCAGTCTCAGGTGCAGCGGTATCTTACTGGAAAGTCCATCGCGCAAAGCCGGCTAAGTCTGCTGTTCAATGCTGTGGCCAAGATCCCGATGCAGTTCTTCATTCTGTCCGTCGGCGTGCTCGTGTTTGTCTTCTACACATTTGAGAAACCGCCGATGGTGTTTCACGAAGTGGAGATGGCCAACATTACGCGTACGGGGGAATATACGGGACTGGCCTCGCGTTACGATGCCGCTTTTGAAAACAGGCGCACGGCGGCGCGGCGGTATCTTTCCTCCCGCGACGAGGCATCGCTGGCCGGATACCGCACCGCGCAAGCCGAGTTTGAGACCACGCACAGGGCCGGGATCCGGTTGGTGGAGAAAACGTCGGGAAGCGGTTTCAACGACACAAACTATATTTTTCTCAGTTTTGTGATGAAGTATCTTCCGGCGGGAGTGGTCGGCCTCATTCTGGCGGCCATCTTCGCGGCGGCCATGTCCACCATTTCGGCCGAGATCAATTCCCTGGCCACCGTGACTGTCATCGACGTCTATCGGCGGCATGTGCGGAGGGACGCCAGCGATGGACATTACCTGGCCGTATCGCGGCTGGCCACCGTTTTCTGGGGCGTTTATGCGGTGGTGACAGCGGGCTATGGCCGCAGCCTTGGATCGCTCATCGAAGCGGTGAACATGCTGGGGTCGTTCTTCTACGGCGGGCTGCTGGGCGTGTTTGTGCTGGCATTCGCTTTTCGACGCGTGGGCGGAACAGCGGCGTTCGTTGCGGTCCTGATTGGAGAGGCGGTCATCTTCACATTGCATTACTCCACCGGCATCGCGTTTCTCTGGTACAACGTGATCGGCTGCGTGGTGGTTGTTTGCGCGGGGTTGCTGCTCAGTGCGGCAGGCGTAGGGCGGGCTGTCCGAACGTAATCATTACCGTCGCCGCAGCCAGACCGTAACGGCATATCCAAGCCGCACACCGGCCAGGCAGAGGCCGTTGCCGGCGGCCACGTTGAGCCCGGCCATTCCCCATGCACCGGATCGGACCAGCAATAGTGTGTCGAGGCTGAAGGCGGAAAAGGAAAATGTGCGGACAACACCTGACTTGCCCAGTGTAGTGTCCTGGAAATAACTGGACAATCACAGCGATCGCCGGCCGCCGCCAAGATTCAAGCTCAATCCTGTATTGGAAAGGACTAACCTGCATTTCTACCAAGTATTCGGGCGCAGTGACGTGGCGGGAAACACTCCTGCGTGCGCCACATATATAGGCTCGCCAACTTGGTAGAAATGCGGGTTAGCCTAAGCGGCTCATCAGACCAACAGTATCTAAGCGCATCGCCCGACGACAGCCCGCTGGATGAGCTGGATGAGTGAACTTAGTTGACTATCAGATCAGAGACGTAGAGGCGTAGCAATAGATGTCCTGGCGCTCTTCGGCGATGATTGGGCCGCCCGAAAACGGGATCACCCTTCGGCGTTGACGCGGTCGCGGAGCGCCTTCATGTAGCCGAGGGTGTAGGCGTAGTTGGCTTGCGGGTACATAGGGCCGCCGCCGGGGACGTGGTCCGGGATGATGATGCCGTGGAAGTCAACCTTGCGCAGGGCCTTCATCACCTTGTACATGTCCAGGTAGCCGTTGTCGACAAAAGTTTCGCGGAACTTGGGCAGCGGCGAACTGACGTTGCGGAAGTGGATCTTGAAGAGCTTCTTGCGCTGCCCAAAGGAGAGGGCGGCTTCCACAGGGTCCTTGCCCATTCCTTTGCCGCCTTCCCCCCAGGTGCCCACGCAGAGGCAGGCGCCGAAGTTGGGGCTATTGGCTATTTCGAAGGCCCGCTCGTAGGCGGCGTAGTTAGTAAAAATCCGGGCGACGCCCCCCAGCGGA
>JAENWC010000091.1 GCA_016650235.1 Terriglobia bacterium | reverse complement strand
GGAGATGCTCGAGCTGGCCGTCGACAACGGGGTGAAGGTGGTGGTGTTCACCACGCACTCAGATTGCGCGGCCGAGAAGGCGGGGGCCGACCCGGCCAAACGCGCCAAGTACCCCGAACTGTCGCGCGCGCTCGACGAGCGCAAGATGCGCTTTCAGGAGTTTCTCGAACGGGCGCCGATCAAGGCGCGCCTCGCCAGCGGGGACCTGATTGTCAAATGGATGAACCTCAACACGGCCAACGAGCTGGTGGAAGAGCGGAAAGAGTCCAATTAGCACCCCGAGGGCGGGGTTTTAGTAGGAACTGAGAGCACTGAGTCTTTGCGGCTTCGCGAGAGCCGCGGCGTATTGCGGAATGGGGCGGTGGAAGGGTCTCACGCAAAGCACCGGGCCAGTTTGGGGACTGGGCTGGTTAATCAAACTCCGCGGACCCGTTCCGTTGTATGATGCTTATCGACATGCGATATATCATTCTGGTTTTTTGCGCAAGCACGCTTTGGGCCCAACCCATCTATGATCTTCTGTTGCAAGGAGGTCATCTGATTGATCCGAAGAACAAGATCAGCGGTGTGCGCGATGTGGCCATTCGCGATGGCTTGATCGCGGCGGTTGCGCCTGCGATTCCGGCGGCACAGGCTCGGAAGGTGGTGCAGGTTGGCGGGCTTTACGTCACGCCTGGACTGATCGATCTCCATGCGCACGTTTTCGCGGGCACAGAAGGCAAGAGCCTGGCGGGGGGAGACGCGAGCATTTTTCCCGATGCCTTTGCGCTTCGATTGGGAGTGACCACAGTGGTGGACGCGGGTTCGTCAGGCCGGCACAACTTTGCACAGTTCAAGAAAACGGTAATTGACCGCGCACGGACGCGTGTGTTGGTGTTTCTGAACATCGGCGGCTCCGGCATGCCTGGAGATGCGCACGAGCAGGACGTCAGCGACATGGATGCGAAGGCGGCGGCGGAGTTGGCGCGAGCCAATCGCGACACCATTGTTGGGATCAAGGTGGCTCATTATCGCGGGCCGGATTGGACTCCTGTGGAGCGCGGCGTGGAGGCGGGCACGCTCGCCGGGATTCCGGTAATGATCGATTTCGGCGAGTTTCGGCCCGAGCGTCCCTTTCAGGAGCTGGTCTTGAAGAAACTGCGGCCCGGCGACATCTACACGCACGCCTTTTATGTCCCGGTCCCGATGCTGGAGAAGGGCCGGCTGTTGCCGTACTTATTGGAAGCGCGGAAACGGGGCGTTCTCTTCGATGTGGGGCACGGCGGGGCGGCCTTCGAATTCCGGCAAGCGGTTCCGGCGGTGAAGCAGGGATTCCCGCCGGACTCGATCTCGACCGATGTACACTCGGGCAGCATCAACGCGGGTATGAAAGACCAACTCAACGTGATGTCGAAGTTTCTGAACATGGGGATGGGGCTGGATGAGGTTATTTATCGCAGCACGTGGAACCCGGCGCGCATGATTCATAGGGAACAGATCGGGCATCTTTCGGTGGGCGCGATCGCGGACATTGCGGTGATGGGCGTGCAGAAAGGTCAATTCGGTTTCGTGGATTCCTATGGCGCGCGGATGGACGGGACCGAGCGGCTGGTAGGGGAACTGACGGTGGCCTCGGGGCGAGTAGTGTTCGATCTGAATGGGCGGACGCGTGAGCGGTGGGACCGGCTGGGGGAATATAAACCGCAGGGGGAGCCATACTGGGATGGGTCGCGAGGCGGGGGGCGGCCGCGTCCGATTGGGGTGCAGTAGGCAAACGACTCTTTGGCTCCAGAAGACACGCAGGCCATCACCGCGGAGATGCTGCCGGACGCGCGACTGGATGTTCGACTTGCCCACGATATTCTGTGCCCAGTTCTGGCTAGCAGCTAGGCGGCGGCGCCGTCGATGCTGCGCCAGAGGTACCAGCAGGCGAGCGTACGCCATGGCTTCCAGGGGTGGGCGATGGATTCCATCTGTTGGGGCTTGGGGAGCTCGCCGAGGGCGTAGAGCTTCTTCATGGCGGAGCGGATGCCGAAGTCGGCGGTGGGTAGGATGTCGGGGCGGCGGAGCGAGAACATGAGGAACATCTGGGCGGTCCAAACGCCGATGCCTTTGACCTGGGTGAGGCATTCGATGACTTGTTCGTCGGCGAGCGCGGGGAGCGCGGTGAAATCGATTGCGCCGGAGCATGTGCGGCGGGCGAGGTCGCGAATGTATTCGGTTTTTTGTTGTGAGAGGCCGGCGGCGCGTAGCTTTGCGGGGCGGAGGCGGAGGATGGAGTCCGAGGAAACTCCGGCCTCGCCGCAGGCTAGTTCGACCCTGCCATAGATAGTGGAAGCGGCGCGGCCGTTGAGTTGTTGAAAGACGATGGAACGGGCCAGGGAGGAGAAGACCGGCGCCGGGTACTGCATGCGGTAGGGGCCGATGCGATCGATGGCCGCGGCGAGGGTGGGGTCGCATTGGCGCAAATGAGAAAGGCCCTTGCGGGAAGAAACTGAGAGAGCGGGCGGCACGTCCAGCATTATGACATCCTTATGAACATGCATCAGCGCTACATTGGTTTCCTCTTCGCAGCGGCTACTTTGTCCGGGCAGGAGACGGTAATCAAGGTGGATGTGGACCTGGTGAACGTATTCTGCTCGGTGCGGGACAAGCGCGGGGCGTATCTAAAAGATCTGGAAAAAAGCCATTTCACGGTATTGGAAGATGGCAAGCAGCAGGAGATTCGCTACTTCACGCGCGAGACGGATCTGCCGTTGACCATCGGGCTGCTGGTGGATGTGAGTAAGAGCCAGGAGAACCTGATTGAGATTGAGAAGCGTGCGGCGGCGCAGTTTTTTGAAAAGATGCTGCGGCCGAAGGATATGGCGTTTCTGATCAGCTTTGGGGCGGAGGCGGAGCTGCTGCAGGACTACACGAATTCAGCGCGGCTGCTGCGGCAGGGTTTGGATGGATTGAGGTTGAGCGTGCCAACGGGGGGACTGCATCCGGGTCCGGTGCCGACGTCCCGGATGCGCGGGACCATCCTCTACGATGCGGTGTATCTGGCGGCGCATGAAAAATTGAAGAGCGAGGTGGGGCGGAAGGTAGTGGTGGTGATCACGGACGGCGTGGATACGGGGAGCCGGGTGAAGGTGCAAGAGGCGATCGTTGCGGCGCACAAATCCGATGTGATCATCTACAGCATTTACTACGCGGATACGCGGTATTATGGCGCGGGAAATGATTCCGATCTGAAGAAGATGGCGGACGAGACGGGCGGACGGGTATTCCATGTGGGGCGGAATAACACGTTGGACGATATATTCCGGCAGATACAGGAAGAGATGCGGAGCCAGTATTTGATTGGATATTCACCGGTGGGCGGGGAGCGGAGCGGGGCATTCCGGAAGCTGGAGATTAAGACCGCGGATAAGGATCAAAAGGTTCTGGCGCGCAAGGGGTACTATGCGTCGAGGTAGCACGTAGCTGCTCGAGCCTGCTGGCTGCGATTGCTTTCACCTTGGCCATGCTTTCCTCTTTGATGCGGTCATAGCCACGGATTTGATCGGGCAGGGACAGGATCTCCTGGGCCAGGTCCTGGTTGTTTGCGGCGATGGGGAGCACGTCCGCGATGAGCTGGCGGTACCAGGAGATCAGGTCGCGTTCGGCTCGGCGATGCGGGTGCCATCCAAAGATATCCAGCGGGGTTCCTCGAATTGCGCGGAGAGATGAAAGAAGCCGCAGGGGGAAACCGAACCAGGCGCCAAGTTGTAACTTTCGCTTAAGGCCCAGGCTGCGGAGCAGGGGCGGGTGGAGGTGGTAGGAGATGGACTCGGGGGCTTCCCACATTTCTTCGAGCCCGGCGGCGAAGCTGGGTTTGGTGAGCAGACGCGCCACTTCGTACTCATCTTTGTAGGCCATCAGCTTGTATAGATATTGTTCGACGGTGGGGGCCAGTTCCGGCGCTTGTGCGCGGACTTGCTCCACCTGTTGGCGGTAAGCGGCGGCGTAGGCGGCGTTCTGGTAGGCGGTGAGTTCGGCTTCGCGCGAGAGTGAGGAAGACTGAGTTTGCTCCGACGGACCTGCCTGCTGCTCCACCCATTTCGCATCGTGATAATACTTACGGCCCCATAGAAAGGCTTGCAGATTGCGCTCGACCTGAACGCCGTTGAGTGTGATGGCCTGCTGTATGCTGTCGCGAGTGACCGGGATGAGGCCGGCCTGCCAGGCAACACCGAACAGGAACATATTGACCATGATGTGGGAACCAAACAGGCGTTCGGCGAGGCGCGTGGCGTCGACATAGACGTTGTGGCCGCGGCGTGTGCAGGCCTCGATACGATCGATGCGTTGGTCTGCACCTGAGAGGACGATGTGCTTGCGGATGGATTCGGCGGTGGGGATGAGGTTTGAGTTGACCACGACGGCAGTGCGGTCCGGATGAGCGCATTTGAGGCTGTCGGGGTGGGAGACGCCGATGAGGTCAAAGCCGAGGATCAGGTCGGCGTTGCCGGAGTTGATGCGCGCGGCGGCTTGGAGCGGACTGTGGCTGAGGGTGAGATGGGAGACCACTGCGCCGCCCTTTTGAGCCAAGCCGGTTTGATCGAGGGTGATGACGGAAAGGCCGTCGAGCATGGCGGCAGTGGCGAGCAGCGCGTTGACAGTGAGCACGCCGGTGCCGCCGATGCCGGGAGATAGAATGCGATAGCCGTCCCCGGCTTGGGCGATCTGTTCTGGTTCGGGGACTTGTAGAGACGTTGCGCCCAGTTGGGGGAGCGGGCGGCGCTTGAGTCCTGTGCCGGGCTTGAGGTTGACCGAGACGAAGGAGGGGCAGTCTCCGAGAGCGCAGGTGTAATCCTTGTTGCAGGAGGACTGGTGGATGCGCACCTTGTCGCCCAGGGGGGTGGGGACAGGTTGGAGGCTGACGCAGCCCGATTGGGTGACGCAGTCGCCACAACCTTCGCAGACCTCTTCATGGATCACCAGGCGGCGCGTGGGCTCCTGGTACACGCCGCGGGAACGCTTGCGGCGTTTTTCGGCGGCGCATTCCTGGTCATAGAGCATGACGGTGACGCCGGGCTCCTGTTCCAGTTCGCGGAGAACTTCAGGCAGGTCGAAACGGTCGCGGACGGTGGTGATGCGTGCGAGCGCGCCGGGGTCGTTGTAGCGGGCAGTGTCTTCGGTCAGCAGGACGATTTTGCGGACGCCTTCGGCTTCGAGTTTACGCGTGAGCTGCGGGACCGGCAGTGCGCCGACCGCGTCCTGACCGCCGGTCATGGCTACGTGGCCGTTATAGAGGATCTTGTAGGTGATATTGATGCCCGCGGCGACGGCGGCTTCCAGGGCGAGTGAGCCGGAATGGAAGAAAGTTCCATCGCCCATGTTCTGGAAGATGTGAGTGCGATCGAGGAAGGGCGCCATGCCGATCCAGGGTGCGCCTTCGCCGCCCATCTGCGTGGCGAACTCATAGCCGCGGCCGGCGTCTTTGAGAAGGATGCCCATGCCGTGGCAGCCGATGCCGCCGCCGGCCACTTGTCCTTCGAGCAGCATGGTGCTGCGATTGTGGGGGCAGCCGGAACAATAGGTGGGCGTGCGGTGCAGGGATTTTTCACGGGGGCGGGCGGCGATCTCATCGAGCAGCTTGAGCCGGGCATCGATGGAGGCAAGGGCGTGCCGTTTGGAAAGGGGCGCGGCGATGGCGCGGGCGAGGAGGTCGGGGTCGAGTTCGAAGGAAGGGGGCAGGAGCATCCGCCCGTCGTGGTCTTGCTTACCGATGACGCGGGGGCGCACGGGGAGGTTGTAGAGGGCGTCGCGAATTTGCAGTTCGAGGAAGCTGCGTTTTTCCTCGATGACAAAGATGGTGTCGAGGCCTTGGGCGAAGGCGGTGGTGAACCGCGGCTCGACCGGGAAGGTAAGGCCGAACTTGGCAATACGTATGCCAAGGCGCTCCAGTTCTTCCGGGCCGATGCGGAGATCGTGGAGGGCCTGCATGAGGTCGTAGTAGGACTTACCGGCGGTGGCGAGGCCGAGCCATGCGTCTTGCCTTGCCCCGGTAGAGAGATTGATGGGGTTGAGGCGTGCGAAGTCGAGAACAGCGGCGAGGCGGCGGCCGTTGGTTTCGGCTTCCAGCGCGTTGGTGAGGGGAGGGGTGAGGCGAGCGTCGGTGGACTTGAGGTAGCCGTGGGGCGTTTGGAAGAGATGGCGGTCCGGGCCCACTTGGACGGTGCCACCGCCGTCGCAGATGTTGGTGAGCAGTTTGAGCGCGGACCAAGCGCCGCTGAAGCGGGAGAGGGCGATGGCGTAGTGGCCGTAATCGAGGATCTCCTGCGTGTTGCCGGGATACAGGATGGGGATGCCGACGTTGAAGAGAGAGAAATCGCTTTGGTGGGGAATGCTGGAGCTTTTGCAGGCGTGATCGTCGCCAGCGAGCACGAGCGCGGCGCAGAGACCGGGGGAACCGGAGAGATTGGCATGGCGCAGAATGTCGCCGGAGCGATCGACGCCAGGACCTTTGCCATACCAGATGCCGAGCACGCCATCGACATTGCCTTGGCCGAGGACCTGAAAGATCTGGCTGCCGAAGACGGCAGTGGCGGCGAGGTCCTCGTTGACGCCGGGCTGGAAATGGATGTTGTGCTCGCGCAGGAGCGCGGTTTCGCGCTGGAGGGCAAGGTCATAGCCGCCGAGCGGTGAGCCTTCGTAGCCGGAGATGAATGCGCCAGTGCGGAGACCGGCGTGGCGGTCCATGCGCATCTGATCGATGGGAAGACGGACGAGGGCTTGGATGCCGTTGAGATAAACGGCGCCGGAATGGAGCGTGTACTTATCGCTGAGGTTCACTCGGGCTTCCTTCGCATGAACCATGCTACCCGATCATGCCGGATCAGGCGGGGCGTTGGCGGCTGAGCTCTTCGGAGAGGATGATGGCTTCCGCGAGTTCTTTCATGGGACGCCGCATGCGCCGGCTTTCGCCGCGGAGGCGGAGGTAGGCTTCTTCTTCGGTCATATTGTGATTGCGTTGGAGGATGCCTTTGGCACGCTCGACCAGCTTACGGGTATCGAGTTCACCCTGGAGGCGGGCGTTTTCCTGTTCGAGGGTGGCACGTGCGACGGCGTTTCCCATCTGCTCGCCCATGAAGGAGAGCAGCGCGGTTTCTTCGGCAGTGTGCTCGTGAGGTTGGCGGTGATGGACATTGATGACGCCGATGACGTTGCCTCCGCTAATGAGCGGAACGGAGAGAAAAGCTTCGTAGGTGTCTTCCACGAGGTCGCTAAAGCGCTTGAAGCGATGGTCGGCGGAGGCATTGGAAGAGAGGGCTACTACGGCTTTGTGTTCGACTACCCAGCCGGTGACGCCTTCGCCGATCTTGAGGCGGAGTTTGCCCAGTGCGGCGGCGTGAGGCACCTGGGAGGCCATGAGCACGATCTCGTTTTCATCCTTGTCGAGGAGATAGACGAGGCACGCATCGCAACCAGTGACCTGTGCGGTAAGGCCGACCACATCCCCGAGCATTTCGTCCAGAGAGAGCGGCGAACTGACGATGCCGCTGATGCGATGCAGCAGTTCTACTTGCGAGGCGGTAGGAGTCGATGGCAGGTCAGCAGGGATCACATAACCAGATTAGAGTGGCGCGGGCGAAGGGTCCAATCAAAATTTCCTATTGGGGTTATAGTGGAAGCTGCAAGCCATGAAATCGTTATTACAGTTCAGTTTAGGAGTGAGTCTGGCGGCCGGTTTATTGTTGGGCCAGAGCCTTCACGGCGTGGTGGATATTCACGCGCATTCGGGGCCGGACAGCGTGCCACGGAGCATCGATGGGATCGAGCTGGCGAAATTATGTAAAGCGCGAGGAATCCGCGCCATCGTGTTGAAGAATCATTATGAATCCACCGCATCCATGGCTTTTTTGGCGCGACGCGCGGCGCCTGGGCTGGAGGTTTTTGGCGGCATTGCATTGAATCTGACGGTGGGCGGAGTCAATGCGGCGGCGGTGGAGCGTATGACGCGCGTGGATGGCGGGTTGGGCCGCATCGTGTGGATGCCGACGTTCGATGCGGAGAATCAAGTGCGGGTGTTGCAGCAGACGAGACCATCGGTGGCGGTGTCTCGTGAAGGCAAACTATTGCCTGAAGTATTGACGGTTTTGGACCTTATTGCCAAGCATGATCTTGTGTTGGCGACGGGCCATTCCACGGCCGCGGAAGTTCTGATGCTGGTGCGCGAGGGGCGCGCGCGGGGGGTGAAGCGGATGGTGGTGACGCACGGGATGCTGACACCAGTGAACATGACGGTGGAGCAGATGAAGCAGGCCGCCGGCATGGGCGCGCTCATCGAGTTTGTCGGCAATGCGATGGTGGGCAATACCAAGACGGTCGAGTTCACGGATTATGCGAAGGCGATGCAGCAGGTGGGCGTGGAGCACTGCATCCTGTCGAGCGATCTGGGGCAGGCGGGCAATCCACTGCATCCGGACGGGCTGGAGCTGATCTTTGCCGGGTTGAGAAACGCCGGGCTCACGGTGGCCGAGATCGAACAGATGGTGAAGAAGAATCCGGCGCGGCTGCTTGGACTGGAATGAAGTATCTGGCATTGCTCCTGATGCTGGCGCCGGCGGTACTGAGCGGCGCGTGGCTGCGGTTGCAGTCGTCGAATTTTGAACTGTACACAAATGCGGGGGATCGGATCGGGCGGCAGACGCTGCAGCGGCTGGAAGAGATTCGCCATGTGTTTCAGGATGCGGCGGGATCTCGCCCGACGCCTTTGCCGGTACGGGTGTTCGTGTTCGGTTCGGACCGCGCGATGCGGGACTTCCGCCCGTCATCGAACACACGCGGGTTTTACCAAAGCGGACCGGAGCGGGACTACATTGCGATGGTCAACGGCGAGGATGTCTACCGCATCGTGTTTCACGAGTACATACACCTGGTGTTGCATCATTCCACCTCGTCGTTGCCGCGGTGGCTGGAGGAGGGGACCGCGGAATTTTATTCGACGCTGGAGGCGGGCAAGTCCCGGCTTTTGCTGGGCCGTGTGATTCGCCAGCATGTGCAAGTGCTGCGGACGCTGGGTTGGCTGAGCGCGGCCGAACTGGGAAATGTGGGGCGGGATTCGGAATCCTACAACGAACAGGAAAAAGCCGGAGTGTTCTACGCGCAGAGTTGGGCGCTGGTGCACATGCTGAATATGTCGCCACGTTACCGGAAACAGTTGCCGTACTTTGCGGAAATGTTGGGGCAAGCAGTGCCGGTGGAATTGGGGTTCGAAAAAGCGTTTGGGGTAAGCCTTGAGAAGGCGCTGCTGGACTTGCGATCCTACGTTTCCGAGGGGCGATTTGCGGTGTTGGCGATTGGATGGCGGCAGGCGACGGAGGCGGATATCGAAAGCGAGGCGATCACAGAAGAGCAGGCTGAGCTGGCACAAGTGGATCTGTTGTTGCGGGCCGGAAAAGGAGCGGAGGCCGGCAAGCGGCTGAAGAAGCTTTCGCAAGAAGGGACCGGGCCGGGCGAATTGGAGACAGCGCTGGGCCTGTATCATTTGAGTCAGAAGGAGAATGGTCTGGCAAGGGAGCATCTGCGGAAGGCGATTGATGAACGGAGTGCGCCGGCGGACGCCTATTTTGAATATGCGATGTTGTTGCGGAGCGCAGGGGGCAATACAGGCGAGGTGGAGCGGCTGCTGCGCGAGACCATCGGGCGCAATCCGAAACACGCGGAGGCGCATTTCCTGCTGGGACTCGGCGCGTCGCAGAAAGGCAATCACAAAGAGGCGGTGAGCCTGTTTGAGCAGGCGGTGGCGGTGTTGCCACGGCAATCCTATTTCTGGCACGCGCTGGCGTTTTCCTATCATCAATTGGGGCAGCAGGGGCCGTCGCGCCGCGCGGCTCGCAAGGCGGCCGATTCGGCTAGCACGCCGCATGAGCTGGAAATGGCGCAGGCGGCTTTGCGATTGACTCCGAGCACGGCGGTGGCGGTGGCACCCGTGCCTAAGGAGGCTGTGCATGTGCCGGACGGTTGGAAGATGCGGCAGGGGGATGGCCACCTGGAAGGTGTGTTGGAGCATATCGAATGTCTGGGGACGGCGGCGCGTTTTCAGATACGGTCGGAAGGAAAAGCGATGTTGCTTTGGGTGGAGAAACCGGGCGAGGTATTGCTGAAGACCGCCTCATCCATCACATTTGAATTTACCTGTGGGACACAGAAACTAAGGCATGTTGCAGTGGACTATGTTGCCCGGCCGGATGCGGGACGGAGGACGGTGGGGGAAATTACGGCGATCGAGTTTCAATAATGTATCCGCTGGAAAAGTGGGGACAGGCCTGGCGGGCCACTTGTTTGCCATACGCAATCTGCGTATAGTGGGAGGTGCATGGCAACTGCTCCGATGACGGTTGTGGAAACCGGAGAGTTCTTGAAGCAGGCGAAGCCGCTGATGCCGGCTTCGGAGAGGGCGGATTTGTGAAGCGCTTGGTCCTGGCACTGCTGGCTGGGTACCCGGGGAAGGTAGCTATATGACTGCGAAAAAGACATCCAAACCGGCGCCGAAGAAGGCGACGCGTGGGCGGAAGCCCCAGACCGTTGGCGAGAGCATTATACAAGGGTTGCAAGAGGCGATCGCGTGGACCAAGGGCGAGAACGGCAACGTGCGCGTGACTCTGGTGCACGTGCCGGAAGTGGATGTGCGAAAGGTCCGGCTGAAGATGGGGCTCAGCCAGGGGCAATTCGCGACCAAGTTTGGATTCCCGCCGGCCACGCTGCGGAACTGGGAGCAGGGCAGGTCGCATCCGGACGCGCCCACCCGCGTGCTGCTCGCGGTGATTGCGAAGCATCCTGAGGCGGTGGAGGACGTGTTGCGGAAGGCCAGTTGAACGAAGTTGCGGTAGAATCCTTGTTAGGGGCATGAAACGGGAACATTTTGAAGATTCGCGATTTGATGAAACTGGTCGACAGAGATGGATGGCGTCTTGTGAAGACGAAGGGGAGCCATCGCCAATACAAGCACCCGATCAAGAAGGGACGGGTGACGATCCCGGGGCATCCCGGCGATGACGTTCATCCAGACACGCTGAACAGCGTGCTCAGTCAGGCGGATTTGAAAAGGAAGCAATGAAGAAGTATGCCGTAGTCATCGAGAAGGGCGAGAAGAATCTGTCTGCCTATGTTCCCGATCTGCCTGGTTGCATCACCACCGGGAAGACCGTGGAGGAAATTGAGCGGAATATCCGGGAAGCAATCGAGCTTCACCTTGAAGGTTTGGCGGATGATGGAGAGCCAATCCCGGAGCCAACGACAGCGGTCTCCTATGTGGAACTTCAGACGGTGACTTGAGTCGAGAAAAGGTCTGGCGCGCCGGGAGAGACTCGATCACCGAACAGCCAAGGTCACCCCGGAACGGCTCGAAACACCCCCAACAGCAAATTGTACCGGGACGCTCTGGCCCGGCGCGATACCAGCCGGGACCTTCACATTCACCTGAAGAACTCCTGCGACCAGTCCGGGGGCTGCTCCTGCGTAGAGCAGCTCAGCCATTACTCCTCCAATCTGAACCGAAACGGGCAGGGCGGGCTTCTAGAATTCCGGGGCACTTGAACAGACAAAACTGCAGGTTGGATTCTTGCAGGTACTGGCGTGCGACGGCGTTCGCCTTTTCCAGCGTGACCGCGTCGATGCGGGAGAACAGAACGTCCACCTCGCCTCGGTTGAGGTCATGCCATTCGATACCGCCCAGCGTGGCGGCCAATTGGCAGCCGTTTCGAGATTACCGGTGATGAGGATTGGGCCGGGGAGGCGGTCCTGTTGCATGCGCGAGGAGGCGCCATAGGTGAGACCGGTGTTGACGCGCAGTTCATCGTTGAGCATGGAGGTGAAGCGGCCGCCGCAGACCCAGGTTCGGCCATTTGTAGTAGTAGGTATGATGAACAAATGGAGCGTTCCAAGGCCGATAGCTTCACCGCCTTCATGAAAGAGAAGCAGCGGTTGAAATCGATGCGCGAGCCGCGGCAACAGGGGAACACTCCCCTGACCCTTTTGAACGTCCTGGCCGACGCTCCGCAGAAGCAAATGCCGGTCCAGGATCTGCAAGCCGCGAGCGGCATGTCGTTTACGGGCTTCTCGGAAGCCCTCAAAGCGTTGCAGGAATCCGGGTATCTGGCCTTGAGCGGCCCTCCGGGCGGCGAGTCGGCGGTTCTGACCCCGCTCGGCGTCGATGTGGCCGGACTCGCTCGCCCGAGGTAGCGACAAGTGGATGCGTCAGCGCTGGACTACGTGGCGGCGGCTTGCTGGGCGGCTTGGTTGGCGCCGGCGAGCTCACGTCCCGCTATCGCGATGCCCCCGGCCGCACTCTCTACACCCGGCCCGCTCTCTTCTACATCCTGCTGAACATCACCGCCTCCGTTGCTGCCCTGGCGCTGACCCGCGCTTTCGGATGGACCTTCGGGGCCAGCGGGAAGCCCGGTGACGCGACCGTCCGCTGGACCCAGGTGCTGGTAGCCGGGATCGGTGCCATGGCACTGTTCCGCACGTCGATGTTCACCGTCCGCGCCCAGTCCCGCGGCGACGTGGTGGCCGGGCTCATGAAGGGGATTTCCTATCCCAAGGCTTTCGAGGGACTCCCGCCCTACTGCCTGGCCCTGCTGCAAAACGTCCCCGACGAGGATCAAACCCGCCTGACGCGGTCGCTGGATGTGTTGGACAAAGACGACACGATTGAAGAATCGATCAAGGTGCGGATTCTGGGACTGCACCTGATGAACGTGGTGGGCCCGAACGTCCTGGCCGCCGCCGTCCAGTCTTTGCGGGATGAGATGAAGGCTACCGGCGACGGGCCGGGCGAATAGCCCGCGCCGCCGGATCAAGCGCGATCAGTTGAAGCGTTTTCTGTATCTCCTTTACTGCGCGGTCGCCGTAGGTTTGATGGTTGCGCAGGGCGGCGCCGGGTTGTTCCCTAAAAGTCCGGCGCACGGAAACCGGGATCGGTGATCGGAACTACACGCATGGCGGGGGCGTACTTTTTGACGGCGTCCTGGATGCGTGAGGCTTGGCCGAGCAGACAAAACTGCAGGTTGGATTCTTGTAGGTACTGGCGCGCGACGGCGTTCGCCTTTTCCAGCGTGACCGCGTCGATGCGGGAGAACAGATCGTCCACCTCGCCCCGGTTGAGGTCATGCAATTCGATATTGCCCAGCGTGGCGGCCAATTGGTCAGCCGTTTCGAGATTGCCGGGCGGGAAGGTTCCCTTCAGGTAGGCTTTGGCCGAGTCGAGTTGTTCCTGATCGATGCCTTTTTCGCGAATGCGCTTGAGGATGGTGAGGGCGAGGTCGATGGCCTGGATTGTGGTGTCGGTCTTAGTGTAGGTACTGATGAGGATGGAGCCGGGGAGGCGGTCCTGCTGCATGCGCGAGGAGGCGCCATAGGTGAGACCGGTGTTGACGCGCAGTTCGTCGTTGAGCATGGAGGTGAAGCGGCCGCCGAACAGGGTATTGATGATGTCGAGCGGGACGCGGTCGGGATGGATGCGATGGATGCCGGGCTGGGCGATGAGGAAGTAGGTTTGCGTTGCGTCGGGTTTATCAATGAGGAGCAGCCGGGCGGATTTGTAGGAGAGGGGCGGCGCTGTCTTGACCCAGGAGTAGGCTTGTCCGGCGGGAACCATCTCCAGAACTTTTCGCAGGGAGGTTTGGAACTGATCCGTGGCATCTCCGGCGGCAATGAGAATCATGTTGCTACCGCAGAACAGACGGCTGTGGTGGTCCATCAAATCCTGACGCGTGATGGAGGAGAGACTCGATTCCTCGCCGGTGGGTGAATTGCGATAGGGATGTCCGGCGGGAAAGAAAAAGGAGCGGAAGTAGGCCGCATTGGCCTGTCCGGGATTGTCTTTGAGTGCGCGGAGGGAATCCTTGCGTTGGGCGAGCACCTTTGCGAGTTCGGATTCCGGGAAGGATGGACGCAGCAGCGCATCGGCGAACAGGTCGAGTGCGCGGGCCGAGTCCTTGGCCATGAACTCCATGTTGAGAAGGATGGACTGCTCGTCGACGCGGGAGTTGAGGCTGGCTCCGATGAAATCGAGTTGTTCGGAGAATTGTTCGGCGGTGCGGGCCAGTTGCTGCGGTGAGGTGGAGCCGCGGCGAAGAAGTTCGGCGGTGATGGCGCCGAGGCCGGACTTGCCGCTGGGGTCGGCCTCGGCGCCGCCGCGCACGATGGCGCGGAGGCTGATCATGGGGACATCCCTCTTGATGAGCTGATCGAGGACGAGGCCATTGGGGAGTACGTTACGGGTGTAAGGAGGCAACTTCACCTGGGGAAAAGCGGCAGTGGCCAGCAGCAGGAATAAAGCTGACAGTTTCACTTGGACTCCCCTTTTTTCTGTGGTTGCCCGGGAATGAGGGTGGCGACGGTGCGGCGCTCCGGCACCAGGTATTGAGCGGCGGCACGCAAGACATCATCCACAGTGACTTTGGCCACTTCGTCGCGTTGGGTGGCAAGGGAATTGTACCT
>JAENWC010000090.1 GCA_016650235.1 Terriglobia bacterium | reverse complement strand
CGGCGGTGGAAGGGAAAGGGGCTGCGGCAGCGCGGCTCCAAACGGATGGGGAACTTCGACTTATGCCGCGCGAAGCAGGCTCCGTCTTGCGCGAGCGTCCTGGAAGAGAGCCGGAGCGCACAGCTCACAAGAGAAGGCCGTGCCCTGGTGGGGTCCGGCTGGATTGAAGAGGGGTTGGTGCGCCTGCACGATGCCCTGCGCGCCGAACCAGGCGATCATCACACCAGCTTCCATCTGGGTAACGCTTTTCTTGGACAGGGTAAAGTTGGCGATGCGATCGCCAGCTACCGGCGCTGTCTTGCGTTGAAGCCTGGACACTACGGCGCCAGGACAAACATGTTCTTCGCATTACAGTATGACGCCGGGTTGGATGCCGCGACGGTAGCCGGCGAGCATCGGACTTGGTGGGAAAGGTACGTGCGGGAGCGCGGCATCGCGACGGCCCCGCATGAGAATGAGGTGGATCCGGAGAGGCGGCTGCGGATCGGCTATTGCTCTCCGGATTTCCGCCGTCACCCGGTGAGTTACTTTTTCGCGCCCGTGCTGAGCGGACATGACCCCGAACAGGTTGAAGTATTCTGCTACGACAGCGCCGCGGTGACTGATTCCTATACCGAGATGTTGAAGAAGTCGGCTGTGCATTGGCGGCGCATTCACGGAGAGCCGGATTCCAAAGTAGATGCGATGATCCGCCAAGACCGGATTGACTTGTTGGTCGATCTCGCCGGACAAACGGGAGGTAACCGGCTGAAAGTGTTTGCTCGCAAACCAGCGCCGGTCCAAGTGGCCTATCTGGGTTATCCGGGAACCACCGGGATGAGCGCCATGGATTATCGGATCAGCGATGAGTGGATGGATCCGGCCGGCAAATCGGAAGGACATTGGGTCGAGGAATTGGTACGCGTAAATGGATGCTGTCTGCGGTACCGGCCTGTGGAAAGTTATCCGGACGTAGGCGCCTCCCCGGCACTCAATAGCGGGCGCATCACCTTCGGAGCCTTTCACCGGTCGGCGAAGTTGAATCATGGAGTGGTGGCGTGTTGGAGCGATATTCTGCGCCAAGTGGAGCGTGCCCAACTGCTCGTGCACTACGGGGTGAGTTGGCGCGACGACGAGAGTTCCGCGCGGGCCACAATGTACTGGCGCGCGGGACTGGAGCGGGAGTTTGGCAAACACGGCATCGGTCCTGGGCGGCTGCGCGTGGCGGGGAGGTTGAAGCGGCGCGAACATTGGGCGCTCTATAGTGAAGTGGACATAGCCCTCGATCCATTTCCCTACAATGGGACCACCGCCACATGCGAAGCGCTGTGGATGGGAGTGCCGGTGATCACCCTGGAAGGCGAGCGGCATGCGGGCCGCGCCGGAGTCAGTCTTCTGCGTCAGGCGGGACTGGACCAGCTTGTAGCAGGCAGCCGCGAGGACTACGTGGCATTGGCCGTAAAGTTGGCCCGCGACCTTGCCTGGCAGCGCCAGTTGCGGGCTGGAATGCGGGAACGCGTGCAGGCGCACCTGGTGGATGGGGATGGGCTGGCACGTGAGTTGGAGAGGGCGTATCGTAATATGTGGCGCCGCTGGTGCGCCCGGCCAGCAAAGGGCGGGGACGGCTCCGTTTTGCGGGCGATGACTTAGAAGGTAGTAGCTGCATGCTAGTGGGAACCAGTCTCGGACCATACGAGATCCTGTCGCTGCTCGGCGAGGGCGGGATGGGGCAGGTGTACCGTGCGCGCGATAAGCGGTTGGGCCGCATGGTGGCGCTGAAGGTATTGCCGGAAGACATGATGCAGGACCGGGAACGGTTGCAACGGTTCGCCACCGAGGCGCGCGCAGCCAGTGCATTGAATCATCCGAACATCGTAGCGGTCTACGACGTCAACCTGGAGCCGCCGATTCCCTACATCGTTACTGAACTCGTAGACGGGGAATCATTGCGGCAGTTGATGATGCGTGGTCCGGCGCCCGTGCGGAAGCTGTACGACATCGTGGTCCAGGTAGCCGATGGTTTGGCGGCGGCGCATCAAATAGGGATCACGCACCGCGACATGAAGCCGGAGAACATCCTGTTGACAGCCGATGAGCGGCCCAAGATTGCCGACTTCGGTTTGGCCAAGCAGAGCGCGCTGGTGGCGGAGGCGGCGCCGGATGGCGTAACGGTGACGATGAACCTGACGCTGGACGGGGCGGTGGTGGGAACGGCGGGGTACATGAGTCCGGAACAGGCGCGCGGCGCGGAGGTGGACAGCCGCTCCGACGTATTCAGTTTTGGACTGATCGTGTATGAGATGGCTACGGGGCTGCGGGCCTTTCGCGGAGCAACCATCCTGGAAGTGTTGACCGCCACCCTGCGGGATGATCCGGCGCCGATTGAAACCAATGTCCCGTTGCCGCTCAAGTGGACCATACAGCGCTGTCTGGCCAAGGAGGCGCGCGAGCGCTATTCCTCTACGAGGGATCTGTTCCAGGAGCTGAAGAATCAGCGCGACCGGTTAGGGGAGCAGTCCGGGATGTGGGCGACGAAGGGATTGGAAGCGGCGCCGCGGCCCGGTGTTTGGAAGAAAAGATCCCTTGCCGCAGCGGGCGTGTTGGGGCTTGTAGTGTTGGGAGTGCTGATTGCGGCGTTGCTGCGGAGACCGGAGCGAGCCGACATCGGTAACTATCAACTGAGGCCGTTGGCAACCACTGGGGAATTCGAAGACGCTGTTGCCTGGTCCCCGGACGGGTCGAGTATCGCTTATCAGTCCACGATCAACGGGCGTACCCAGATCTTCACTCGCAGCCTGCTGGTATCGGAAGCCGCCCAGGTGACCCGCTGCGAGTCCAGTTGCAACACGCCATTGTGGAGCGGGGATGGGAGCCGGTTGTTTTTCCGGCAGGGAAACGGCGTCTGGAGCGTGGGTGCGGCGGGGGGTGAGGCTGGGCTTGTGATGGACAACGTAACCGAGTTCGGTTTGTCCAGGGATGGCCGCACGATGGCTGCCTTGCGCAAGGAAAAGCCCGGTTCCGGGCACTCGATCTTGTTGTCATCGCCGCCCGGAGCGGTGGGTGTCAAGTACCATCCCGCCCCTTATCTGGGCGAAGGCTTTGCCAACCGGCCCAAGCTGGTGTTTTCACCGGATGGGAAGAAATTGATGTTCGCGGCTTGGGTTGGGGAAGCGGACCGCGGCATGGAGTTTTGGGAGTTTCCGCTGCCGCCCGGAGGCGGCAAGCCCAGGCAGGTGCTCAAGTCGCTGGAACTCAGATTTCCCATGCGCGGCGTGAGTTGGATGCCCGAT
>JAENWC010000089.1 GCA_016650235.1 Terriglobia bacterium | reverse complement strand
CCTCATCAGCTATGACGCCGCAGGCAAGGAGCGCTGGAAGCTGGCCTTGGCCCCGTTCAACACGCCTTACGGCTTTGCCTCCTCACCCATACTCGCCGGCAACCGTCTGTTACTGGTAGCCGATCTCGACGCTGGCTCTTACTTGCTCGCGCTCGACAAAGACACCGGGAAACAACTTTGGAAAACCGTCCGCCGCGAAGCCACCCACGGCTACCCCTCGCCCGTCATCTACCAACCCGTAAATGCCGCCCCGCAGGTCATCGTCTCAGGATCGTTTCAACTGGCCTCCTACTCGCTCGCCACCGGCGAGAAGCTCTGGTGGGTGGACGGACTGGCATGGCAGGCAAAATCGATGCCGCTCATCCATAACCACACCATTTACGTGCATAGCTGGATGGCCAGCCTTAGCGAAATTGGTCTTAAGGAAAATGTGCCGCCATTCCAGCAGATGCTCACCCAAAACGATGCGGACAAGGACGGCAAGCTCTCCGCGGACGAGGTACCCGATCCGGAAATGAAAAAATACTGGTTCCTGTTTGACCTCGACAAAGACAACTTCATCACCGCCTATGACTGGAACATACACCTGTCGCGCAGCCATGCCCGCAACGGTCTGCTCGCCATCAAGCCGGGCACAAAAGGCGATGTCTCCTCCTCCAACATACTGTGGCGCTACGAGAAGTCGCTCCCCAACATCCCCTCTCCGGTCATCTATAACAGCGTGCTGTTCGTCCTCAAGGAAGGCGGTATCCTGACCTCGCTTGACCCAGCCACCGGCAGTGTGCTCAAGCAGGGCCGCGTCGAGGGCGCACTAGGATCCTACTTCTCTTCCCCTGTCGCCGCCGACGGCAAGCTCTATCTGCTCAGCAAGGATGGCAAACTCGCTGTCCTCAAAGCGGCTGCCGATTGGGAACTGCTGCAATTGAACGATCTGGGCGAAGACTGCTGGGGCACCCCCGCCATCGCCGATGGAAAAATCTACGCGCGCACCATGCAGGCCCTCTACTGCTTCGCCGCTCCCGTAGCCTAAAACTCCAGCTTGAAGATCGCCATCATGTAGGTCCGCCCACCCAGACCGGAGAAGCTGCCCTGGTTGCCATTGATCTTGCCGAAGTTCTGCGGATTACGGAAATCGACAGTCGTGTTGGGTTGATTGAAGAAGTAGCGCTTGAACGGGTTGTTCATGTCAAAGCGAATCGATCCCTTCAAGCGTTCTCTGATCGGGAACGCTTTTGAGATGCTTACCTGATGCCAAAGCATTCCAGGGCCCGTCTGTATGTTGCGGCCCGAATTGCCGGCAGTGAACGCGGCCGGATACGCGAATGCGTTGATGTCGGCCCACGGGAGGGATAAGGCGGTCTGGTGGCGGTTGGGACCATGAGCATCCCACGGAATCTTGATGTCGCCGTAGGTCTTGCCAGGAGCCATGTTGGCTCTTTGGCCGCCGGGAAGGTATACGTTGGGCGAGCCGGCAAAGCCATAGCTGTGAGGAATACCGTTTTCCAGCGTCTGAATCACGTTCAGCTCCCAATTGCCGAGCGCTCCGTTGACCACTCGGTTGGCATCGCGCATCCACTTCTTGCCTTTGCCGAAGGGGAGTTCCCACAGGGCATAGGTGACCCAGCGGTGCGACACATCGAAGTCCGAGCGTCCCTTTTCCAAGCGGCGGTTGTAATAGGTGATGCCGCCGGCGGCGGCGTCATCGGAATCCTCATCGATGGACCTGCTCCAGGTGTAGAACGAGGCCAGCGAGAATCCCAGTGAATAGCGCTTCTCCACTTTCACCGTACCCGAGTGGAAGCTGGAGTGGCCATAGTTGCTATAGCTCAAGATGGACCCGAAGTGCGGGTAAGGTTTAAAGTTCTGAGACGCCTGCCGGATCTGCTCCAAACGCACCGGATCGGTGGAGATGTCCAGTGGTACGGCATTGATGTCCCAACGGTTGAGAAGGCCCACGCCGGAGGAACCCTGATAGGAGATATCCAGCAGCATGCTCCGCGCAAACTCCCATTGGAAACCGGCGTTCCAGTTCATGGTGTAAGGCATGCGCGTGTTGGGATCGTAGTAGGATGCGGTCCGGCCGCTATAGTTGGTGCCGACAAAAGGAGCCGAGCCGTCCGGGGCCACGTTGAACTGGATATTGCCCGGGCCGTTCTTAAGGTAGAACGCGACGTCCGGGTTGCCGGGATCGGCCTGCTGCGTCGCAGTGGCAAAGTACTCATCGAAGTTTTCGTTGAGGCCGTTGGTCCACAGGTCCAGCGTGTTCACCGCGAATCCAGCGCGGAAAACCCAAGCCTTGCGGAAGTTGTAAGCCATGCCCACGCGCGGTTGGAAGTTATTGAGGTCGCGGCCGGCGAGCGATCCCTTCGGGTGCAGCAAGGCCCCTTGACGCCCGGTGAGCGGATCGATCGCCGTTGGCGAAAACTGGCTCTGCTGGCCGTATTTGGTGGAGAAGGGAGACTCGTACTGCCAGCGCATCCCAAGGTTCAGCGTGAGATTCGGTGTTACCTTCCAGTCATCCTGGAAATAGGCGGCCGTCGACCACCATCGCGGCAGCCAGGTGGCCAGATCCCGCGTGAAGTCGGCGCGCGTCACGCCTCCGAGCATGAATGAGGCGAACGGGTTGCCTGTGTTCGGGCGGAAGGGAAACTCGGTGCCGCCCATCCGGTAAATGCCCGACGGTTGCGAGTCGACATGGATGTTGTGCCGGGTGCGCAGTACCTCGAAGCCGGTCTTGAACGTATGCCGGCCGCGAACCATAGTCAGGTTTTCCTGGAGGCTGAAGTTCTCGTTGACCTCTGTTGCATTGTTGCGCTGGAAGATGTTGATCAGGGTGGCGTTGCCGGAGGTGCGGAAGTCAGGAAAGGTTTCCGGTCCCACGTTCGGGATGCCGAGCTTGCCAGCCCAACCCTGCCCGACGCTTTCGGGATTCCGGTTGAACGCACGCCGGTTGGCTCCAAACCTGAGTTCGTTGATCGTCGACGGATTGATCGTGTAGGAATCCGAGACAACCAACTGGCGCTGGTTGATCGGAATCGGCGTGAAATTGAAGTCAAAGATCGGATTGGCCACAGCGATCTGCCAGCGATCCTGGAAGGAGCGGTGCCGGAAATTGGAGTAGCGGCCAAATATCTTGTGGCCTGGTGAAAAAGAGTGATCCAGCTTGAAATCCGACCCCGTCCGGTAGGACCGGTATATCGTGTCCGCGCTCAAGTTGTTCTGCGGGCCTTGCCGGTTGATGAACGCCTGATTGTTGCGGTTGTTCTCGAGCGTATACGGATTGAAGCTCATGAACTTGTTGAAAACGGGATCGAAGCGGCTGGTGGGGATCCTGTTCCCGGGGAACTGCGTGCGGGAGTAGGTTCCATCGGCCAACCGGACCAGCGAGTTTGGGTCATAGATCGGATCGCCAATGCCACCAAAGGAAAAGTCGCCGCCCAGCATCGCTGGGCTGGGCACCGTCCGATCGTTGTTTTCCGACGCCTTCTCGTGGTGACGCTGGAAGCCGGCCAGGAAAAATGTGCGGTTCCGGCCGTTGTAAATTTTCGGCAGCACCACCGGGCCGCTGATGTTGCCCGATATGAGATGGAACCCGAACTTGTTGGTGGGGAGATTGGCGTCCTGCCAGTTGCGGTGGATCATCTGCCGCGCCATGTAGCGTTCTTCCGCCAGTCCGTGGAGTTGGTTGGTCCCGCTCTTGAATACGATACTCATCATGCCTCCGCCGGAGTGGCCGTATTCAGCCGGCAGCGCCGTCGTCAGCACCTTCACCTCTTCCATGTTGTGTTCGACGGTCGACATGTTGCGGCCCGTGCCGATGGTGCCCGTCCCCGGCGTGAGCCCGGAGACGCCGTCGGTGGCCATCACGAACGAGCGCGAGCGGCTCCCCGCAGCATGCCCGACTCCGGCCTGCGAGGTGACGTTCGGCACGTACCACAGCATGCTCTCCACCTTCATTTGCGGCGTCGGGAGCTTGGTGAGCTGCACGCCCGTGACTAGGTGTCCGGTGGCGCTGGTTTCGGTCTCCAGCAGCGTCGCTCCCGCCGCCACTTCCACCGTTTCCACCACCGCGCCGACCTCGAGGCTCGCGTCCACCTTCACTGTCTCCGTCGCGCGCACCTGTATGTTGCTGTGCACCAGTTTCTTGAATCCCTGCGACTCGAACACAATTTCGTAAATGCCGGGGTTGAGATATGGAGCTCGATACAGTCCCTGTTCATTGGCCACCGGAGTGTATACGAAACCCGTGCTCTTCTCCGTCAGCCGGACCTGCACCCCGGGAACCACGGCTCCACTCGAGTCGGTTACCTGACCTATTACTGTTCCTTGTCCTGTCTGCGCCCAGCCAGCCGGGGCAAAAACGAAAAGCAAGGTGATGGCAAAAATCGAACACACACCCCATTGGATATTTTTCATGGCGAGCCTCTCTTTGCCGGAACTTTATCATTGACCAGGCGAATGTGTCAACCTATCCACAGGATGCTTGTCAACAGGATACTGAAACATATTTTTCTGGCCGCCTCTTTTGCGGCAACCGTGTGGGGCCAGGTCAGACCGTTACACACGCGCGACCTGACCCGTTTGAGCCAGGTTCAGGTGACCGGCTTTTTGAAGAAATCGGACATCATCTTCGTGCCCGTCGGAGCCGTCGAAACCAACGGTATTCAACCGAGCGGACGCGACTATGTGACGCCCCTCGCCTATGCCGTGGCGATGGCCGAGGACACGGGTGGACTGTACTTGCCGGGCCTGATGTGGTCGTATCCGGGGACGACGGCCGTGGCTTCGGCGACCATCAACAACACACCGCGGGATGGGACGCGGTTTCTCAAGTCCCTGGCCCATTCGCTTTTGAGGCAAGGGTTCCGGCGGCAGGTGTATCTATCGGCGAGCCACGGGCCGGCTCCCTTGACCGTGGGGACGCTGGTGCGTGAGTTCTTTGAGGAGACGCGCACGCCCATTCTCTACATCAATCTGGACGCCTATCTGCCGCGGCTGCAGTTGAAGGACGAGGAGCGCAATCGGACGCTCTACGGCGCGCATTGGATGACGGGGCGCATTGTTGACCTTGCGCTGGAGGGTGAGTACGGCGAAGCCGCCAGTCACGCGGCCGCACCAATGCCCGTAAACAAAGGCCTGGCCACGCTCGGCCGGCTGGGATTCTCCGGAAGCCTGTCGCTCGGCTCCTGGATCAACGACGAGATGGCACACGGCCCGACCGCGGACTTGCCCGCCACCGCGGCCGTGCGCGAACAGTGGGGCCGTGAAGGCCAGCGGCAGATCGAGGCGATCGTCAAGCGCATGCGGATGAAGGAAGCGATGGAAGCCTTGCGCGAGCACGACCGCTACACGCAAGAAGTAATCGTGCCAAAGATGGGCAAAACAGTGCCAGCAGCGCGGTAGGGGTTAGCCGGTAAACGCCTTCCGCACCTTGTTCAGAAATACCGTGACCACTTGCTCGGGATCCCCGGGACCGAGGGCTTCGATGGGAGTGAATCCGCGGTAGCCAACCTTGTCGATGATGCTCCGGAGCCGGGGCAGGTCAATGTCCTCCTTCTTTGCTCCGTACCAGACGTGTTCCTTGATCTGCCAGTTCGAGGCGTACGGCAGCAGCTTCTCGATTTCGGCGTACGGATCGCCCTGGCGCAGGCTGCCGACGTCGAGGATGACGCTGAACCAACCCGACTTCACTGCCTGCACGACGCGGATGGTTTCATCGGCGGTCTTGAGGAAGTCGTCGTGGTGTTGCAGGCCGACGATCACGCCGTGTTTGGCGCCATGCGCGGCGCATTCCTGGAAGGCGGGGATCATCCACTCCAGCACTTGGTCGAATGTATAGCCCTTGGGCACTTCGCGGCCGGCGAACACGCGAACCATGTCCGAACCGAGTTTGGCGGCCACCTCAATCCAGTCCTTTACGAGTTGTATGTGGCCGCGGCGGCTGGAGGCATCTGTAAGCGCGAAGTCGTTCCGGACGCCTGTGCCCGTGATGGTGACTCCGTTGAGGAAGGCCGCGCGTTTGGTGGAGTGGATGGTCTCATCGGTGGGAACCTCCGGATAGCCCCGGAAGTAGTAGCCGGTAAGGTCCACGCCATCGATGTTGTTTTTGGCGCAGTAGGCGAGCACGTCCGGGATGGTCATCGTGCCGGCCATCAGCGGACGGTTGAAAGAGTAGGCGTTGAGGCCAATCCTGATGCGCGTGCCGGGCTGGCGTTGGATGACGCCTCCGGTGAAGGCCTTGGCGGCCTCGGGCCGGGCGGCCAGCGCGGGGACGGCGGCGGCCATGGCTAGAAAGCCGCGGCGCCGGATGTTGTGGTTCTTCATGACAGGACCTCTTTCACGACGCGGGCCGGGGTGACGCCGACGAGCGATTCGTCGCGGCCTTCGTAGAAGAAGGTGTTCTTGCTGTAGTCGATGCCCAACAGGTTCTGCACGGTGGCGTGGATGTCGGCGTGGCCAAGGGCGAACTCGGGAAGGGCGGCATAGCCGAGCTCGTCGGTAAGGCCATAGTCGAAGCCGCGCTTCACACCGGCTCCGGCCATCCACATGGAAAATCCGTAGGGATTGTGATCGCGCCCCGGGGCGTTGACGCGGGCCTCGATGGTGGGCAGCCGGCCGAACTCACCAGACCAAACGACGAGGGTGTCCTTCATCATGCCGCGCGCTTCCAGGTCAGCGAGCAGGGCGGACATACCTTGATCGATGCGATGGCACAGGCCGGGAAGCTGGCCGCCGATGTTGGAGTGGGTGTCCCAACCGCCTCCCCCATAGACCTGGACGAACCGCACGCCGCTTTCCACCAGCCGGCGAGCCATGAGGCAATGTTTGCCGAACTCGCCCGAGCCTTGTTCCTCGACGCCGTAGAGCTTGCGGGTGGCCTCGCTTTCATCGGAGAGGTTGGCGACGCGGAGGGCTTCCAGTTGCATGCGCGCGGCCAGCTCGTAGTTCGCAATGCGCGCTTCCAGGTCCTGATCCAGCGGATGGCTCGCCTTCTGTTCGCGATTGAGCTCATTCACCATGCGCAGCAGGCGCGTCTGTTCATCGGCGCTCATCGATTCCGGGCGCTTGATGTTGTAGATGGGCGCCTTCTCGTCGCCGCGCATTGCAGTGCCGCTATAGACCGGCGGCAGCCACGCGGAGGAATGCGCACGCACGCCGATGGAAGCTCCTTCACCGAGCGCGATGTAGGCCGGCAGGTTTGCGTTTTCGGTGCCGAGGGCATAGCTGACCCACGAGCCAATGGCGGGAAAGCCGGTGAAGCCGCGGCCGGTAACGAAGGTGAACTGAGCGGTGGAATGGTCGATGCGGTCGGTGCGCATGGAGCGGACAAAGCTGACCTTGTCGACCACCTTCTGGAAGTGCGGCAGGAGGTTCGAAATCTCCCTGCCGCTCTCGCCGCAGCGGGTGAACTCCCACGGGCTGGACATGATCTCCTGTGAGCCGTTGAGGGCGCGGCCCTTGATCTCAAATGGCGCCGGCTTACCGTTGAACTGCCGGAGGATAGGCTTCGGATCGAACATGTCGATGGTGGAGGGGCCGCCGCCGACATAAATGAAGATCACGTTCTTCGCCTTGGGGGCGAAGTGGGGCTTCTTGGGAGCGAGGTTGTAGGTGGGGAGCGAGGCGGCCAGCGCGCGGTTCTCCAGCGCGATGATGGAGCTGAGGGCCATTCCGCCGAAGCCGGTGGCCGCTTCGCATAGGGCTTGGCGGCGGGACAGAATTCGTTTCATGGGTTGGCCTCCTGTTCTCAATAAGTGTAGAGGAAATTGTTGGCGCCGAATAGGGCCTGTACAAAGAGGCGCAGGGCTTCGACGCTGTTATTCGAAGCAGCTATGGCTTGCTTGCCGATCTCAAGTTCGCGCGGCGTGGCCGGCCGGCTGTAGGCGGCAAAGAAAGCGCGCTCGAGAGCAACCTGAGGGTCGCCCTTGGCTTGTTCCAGTAACTGCGCCGCAAACGCTTTTGTGGTTCGCATGATCAACGGGCTGTTCAGAAGTGCGAGCGATTGTATGGGGAGGGCGGAACGGAAGCGTTGCGCCTGTTTGTCGGCGGTCATCGACGGTTGGTCGAAGGCGTGCAGGAAAGCCACGGGGCGGGTTCGAGATTGGGTGATGTAGATGCTGCGGCGGTTGGCGTCACCCTTGGTTTCGTCTTCCAGCCACTGGCCGTCGGGGCTGCGCTTGATGGGTTCCTGGCGTCCGAACATCTTCGCGCTGAGCAGGCCGCTGGCCTTGAGCATGGAATCGCGGACGGCCTCGGCCTCGATGCGCAATGGGGGCTTGCGCCAAAGCAGGCGGGCGGAGGGGTCGGCGGCAAGCTGCGCGGGGCGTTCCGAGGAATCCTGCCGGTACACCTGCGACATCATGATCTGCCTGGTGAGCCACTTGAGATCCCAATTGCGCTCCTGGAACTCCACGGCGAGATAGTCGAGCAGTTCCGGGTGAGTGGGTATTTCGCCCTGCTTGCCGAAGTCGTCCACGGAACGGACAATGCCTTCTCCAAAATGGAACTGCCAGACGCGGTTCACAAAGACGCGCGCGGTGAGCGGATTTTCGGGCGACACAAGCCAGTTGGCCAAAGTGAGGCGGCGGCCGGTGTGGTTCCACTCCGGGTGTGCGGCGGGGTTAGGGAACTGGAATGGTTTGGACGGATCGTCGAGGACAGCCGGAATGCCGGGCTGCACCTCCGCCCCGGGCGCGAGATAGTTGCCGCGCTGGAGGATGTAGGTGGGCGAGGGAGTCTTCGAAACGTCCCAGGCAGCCTCGATATAGTTGGGATCGATCTCCGACTGCTTCTTGCGGCGGTTGGCGCGCCGGGTAAGAATCTCCTGTTTCCACTTGAGGAGTTCCGGGAAGCGCTCATCCAATTCCTTGTCGGAGATGAAGTCCTTTTCGGCAGTGCGGTCCACTTGGAGGTCGGGATCGTTTTCAATGACGAGCCGGATTTGCGCGCGTGCCTCGGCCGGCATCTCGCTGCCGGCCTTGAGCGTGGATCGGTAGCGCTGGTAGGTGGCTTCCAGAAGATCTTCGAGGCGGCGAATGGACTTGGCATCGCTGCTGGTGACGTCCTTGATCCAGGCCTCGCGCTTGTCCATCGGGATGTCGAGCACAATGCGGCCGGGCCATGGGCCGTAGGAAAGATTGGCGGCGAGCCAGTTTTCCGGATCGAAGACGGCCTGGTAGGAGGCGGTCAGCTTGTAGTAGTCCTTTTGCAGGATCGGATCGAACTTGTGATCGTGGCAGCGGGCGCAGCCGATGGTGAGGCCGGTGAGCGAGGACAGCGAGGTCTCCATCGATTTCTGAAGAGCGTCGAAGTATTTGTCCACCTCGTAGATGGTCTGGTTGTCGGTAATGTCGGCGGTGGTTCGGAGGAAGCCCGTTGCAATGAGAGCTTCCCTCTGTTCCGGGGTGGGCGGCAGCTTCGCATCGTAGTTGACGAGATGGTCACCGGCCATCTGTTCGAGGATGAAGCGGTTGATTGGCTTGTTGGAATTGAAAGCGTGGATCACGTAGTCGCGGTATTTGTAAGAGGCTTCGCGATCCACGTCGCCCGCGTCGCCGCGTGAGTCGGAGTAGCCGGCGACGTCGAGCCAGTGGCGGCCCCATTGTTCCCCGTAGTGCGGGGATGCGAGCAGACCGTCGATCAACTTTTCGTAGGCATTGGGTGAGCGGTCATTGAGGAAGGCTTCGGCTTCGGCGGGAGTCGGCGCCAGGCCGGTGAGCCCGAGATAGGCGCGGCGCAGCAGATTCACACGGCTGGCCTCGGGCTGCATCGCCCAACCCTTCTCTTCGAGTTTGGCGAGGATGAAGCGGTCGATGGGCGAGCGTACCTGGGCCGTGTTGCTGACGGCGGGCGGCGAAGATTTCACCGGCCGCTGGAAAGACCACCACTGGCGCGCCTCGGGCGTTATAAGGTTGACCTCGCGCGCCTCCTGCGCGGCATCGAGATCGTTCTTCGGGAAGCGGCCTTGTTCGATGTAGGCCTGTATGAGCTGCTTCTGCGCTTTGTTCAGCGCCCCTCCCACCGGCATCTTGCCAGACTCGATCATGATCCAGAGCAGGCTGCGGGAAGGCTTGCCCGGAGCGATGGCGGGGCCGCTTCCGCCGCCGGCCATCAATCCGGAGAAGGTGGTCAGGTCCAGGCCGCCCATCTTCTGCTTGGGGTTGTGACAGGTGTTACAGCTCTTCTCGAAGACCGGGAGAATCTCGTCCTTGAAAAGGGGGGCGCGTTGGGCGTATGCGCAGGGCACAAGCAACGCCGCGGACAAAGCGCCGCGCATAAGGACACAGACTGGATTTTCCATCCCGCGCAACATTCTATCATACGGCTCTCAGCACTCCTCGCAAACACATCGGAAAGGAGAACGATCCCGTACTTTGCCTGACAACCAAGATTAGCGGGAGCCTGCCCTGACGCCTCCGTCTTGCGGGTTGAGCACTGAGGAGATGATATCGTGTACGAATGAAGTTTCCATCCGTTCTCGCACTGGCTCTTTGGTCCTCTACCGCGTCGCTGGTTCCCGCGCAGGTCATCAACAATGAGTTGACGGTTCATGTCTCCACGCCGATGCCGCCCCCCGCCTGGGCCTTGCTTGAGCAGCAGGTGCTGCGCTACAACTCCATCGCCGTGGAAAAGTTTGCCGAAAAGTATGTGGACTCGCGCGGCTATCTCGCCCATACGCCCCGTTGGGGCACACTCGACGGCCCCGATGACGCCATCGAAACCTTCTGGAACTGGACTCTCCTCCACGCTCTCGGTGGATCCGATTCCGTCCTCGAACTCTATAAAAAGGCCCAGGAGGGGCACTGGAATCAGTACAACGAGCTCCGCACCAAACTCACCACCCTTGCCGCCAACGGGGCCTATAGCAAGGAGTTCATCACACAATCCGACTGGTTCCACACCGCGGAAGGAATGCGCGCCTTTCTCCTGATGGGTCTGGCCGACCCCAACAATGAACTCTACCGCCAGCGCATGAAACGCTTCGCCGCCATGTATAACGGCGAAGATCCCGAAGCCCCCAACTACGATCCTGTCCACAAAATCCTGAAAAGCATGTGGACCGGCAGCAAGGGTCCCATGCTGCGCAAGGCAACCACTTATGATTGGGTCGGCGACCCCGTCCCGGGAACCTTTCACCTCCTCCACAATCCCGCCGGCCGCGGCAAGATGCTCGACCTCAACGCCCATTACAAAAAGATGCTCGCCCATTGCGACGAGTACCTCGACAGCGTCGGCGACAACTTTCTCAACCTCGCCTCCACCATCCTTGGCTTGAACGCCTATGCGCTCACGGGCGAGGAAAAATACCGCAACTGGGCGCTCGAATACGCCAGTGCATGGAAGCAACGCGCCGAACAGAACGGCGGCCACATCCCGAGCACCATCGGATTGAATGGCAAACCCGGCGGAGAACACAACGGCCAGTGGTGGAAAGGAACCTATGGCTGGAACTTCACCATCTTCGATGGAGAGCTGGAGCAGATCGCTCACAGGAACTATTTCACCGATGGCGTCTGGCCTGGATTCGGCAACGCCCTCCTGCTGAGCGGCGACCAGTCCTATGTGGACACGCTGCGCCGCCAGATGGACCTGGTCTACGCCCAGAAAAAAGTCGAGAACGGCCGGACCCTGCTGCCGCAAATGTACGGTGATCCGCGCGGCTACAAATATGACGGCCCGCCCAGTTGGTATCACTTCACCAACCGCCTCCACACAGACCGGCTCATGGAGATCTACATGTGGTCCATGGACCGCAAGGACCTGGAGCGCGTCCCCATCGCCACCAGCTTTACCCCCGGCTCCGGGCGCGGCGGCTATGGCGAACCCGACCGTAGCGCCCCCTGGCTCGGATTCCTCGAAGGCAAGCTCCCCGACTATCCGGAAAAAGCGCTGCAAGAGGATCTTATGCGCATCCGCCGCCGCGTCGAGATGATCAACACGGACCAGACCTCGGCCGATTCGCGCCTCGCCGACTACCTGCTCGACTACAATCCGGCCACCACCAACACGCTCACCAACCTCACCCTGGGTGGATATTTTGCGCAAGGCCGCATCTGGGTGCTGCACAGCCGGCTTCGCTACTTCGATCCCATTAAACGCAGGCCCGGTCTGCCCGAAGGTGTCGGCGCGCTCGTCCACAAAATGACGGCGGACTCCACTACTCTTACGCTGGTCAACGTCAATCCCATCGAGCCCCGCTCCGTCGCCGTGCAAGCCGGCGGCTACGGTGAACACCAGTTCAACGCCGTCACTATCGGCGGGAAAACAACCCAATTCACGGGTCCGGTATTCACCGTACGCTTGGAACCCGGCTCTGGCGCGCAACTGGAATTGAAGATGACTCGCTATGCCCGGCGGCCGACCTTCGCCTTCCCTTGGGATCGCGGCTGGTATCCGGCCAAGTAACTTGTGGTGAAGCGTAACGATAATCAACCCCCGTCCTGGACCCCCGCCGAACAGCGCGGCGCCGGAACAGGCATCTGGGCCGCGCCCGAAAACCTGCTCCTCTGCGCCGCGCTCACGATGATGACCCTGCTTCCGCTCGCCGAAGCACTCCTGCGTAAGTTCGCACCCATCGGCATCTCTGGCGCGGCCGCCATGATCCAGCACCTCTCACTCGTCGTCGGGATGGTCGGCGGCGCCGTGGCCGCGCGCCAAAACCGCCTCCTCTCCATCGCCGTATTGGACCTGCTTCCCGGCTCCACCTGGAAAATCCCCGCCCGCGTGTTCGCTGCAGCAATGGGCGCAGCCATGTCCGCCCTCTTGTGCGCCGCCGCGTTCGATTTCGTGACCCTCGAACGCCAATCCGGCAAGACCCTCGCCTACGGCGTTCCGGTGTGGTTCGCCCAAATCGTCATGCCGGCTGGATTTGCCCTCATCGCCTGGCGCATCATTCTGCACGCCTCCCCCTCCTGGAAATGGCGCTCCGCCGCCGCCGCACTGGCCGCCGCCATCGTTTGGACCGGCGCATTCTCCGGGCTCGACCCGGAAATGCTGGCCCCCTTCGCCCTCGCCGCGCTCGTTGCCGCCATCGCCGCCGGCATGCCGATCTTTGCCGGAATTGGCGGAGCCGCGTTGATCCTGTTCTGGGGCGCCGGCGAAGTCGTCGCTGGTATCCCCATCGAGCATTACCGCCTCGTTACCAATCCCACGCTCCCGACGTTGCCCTTGTTCACCCTCGCCGGATACTTCCTCGCCGAAGGCGGCGCATCCAAGCGGCTCGTGCGCGTCTTCCATTCCCTGGTCGGACATTTCCGCGGCGGCCCCGCCCTCATCACTGCCCTCGTCTGCGCCTTTTTCACCTCTTTCACCGGCGCAAGCGGAGTCACCATCCTCGCCTTGGGCGGTCTCCTCTATCCCGTCCTCATCGAGGAAAACTACAGCGAACGCGATGCCCTCGGCCTCCTCACCGGCGCAGGTTCCCTCGGGCTGCTCTTCCCCCCCTGCCTCCCGCTCATCCTCTACGCCGTCATCGCCGGGATCTCCATCGAAAAAATCTTCCTTGGCGGCCTCGCCCCAGGCGTCCTCCTCTTGGCCCTAACCGCCTGGTGGGGCATGCGCCAGGGTCCTCAAGTCCCCTCCACGCGCCACTTCAGCCTCCACGAAGCATCCACCGCCATATGGGCCGCCAAGTGGGAGATGCTGCTGCCCATCGTCGTCCTGGCCAGCATGTTCGGCGGCTTTGCCACCCCTGTCGAGGCCGCCGCCCTCACCGCCCTCTACGCCTTCCTCACCCAAACCGTCCTCCATCGCGAACTCTCCCTCCACAAGGACATCGTCCGCGTCATGACCGAGGCCGGCCTGCTCGTCGGCGGCGTACTTCTCATTCTCGGCGTTGCCCTCGGCTTTACCAATTACCTCATCGATGCGCAAGTCCCCTCGCGCATGGTCGACTACGTCCAAGGAGCGGTCCATTCGCCATGGGTCTTCCTTCTCCTGCTCAATCTCTTCCTTCTGGTAGTCGGCTGCCTCATGGACATCTTTTCCGCTATCGTCGTCGTCGTTCCTTTGATCGTTCCCCTCGGCGAAGCCTTCGGCATCGACCCCGTTCACCTCGGCATCATCTTTCTAGCCAACATGGAACTTGGCTTCCTCACCCCGCCGGTTGGCATGAATCTATTCCTTGCCGCCTACCGTTTCAACAAACCCTTCCATGAGGTCTGCCGCTCCGTCCTGCCCATGCTCGCCGTCTTCGGCATCGGTGTCCTACTTATCACCTATGTCCCGGCCCTCACCACGACAATCCCGAGCTGGTTTCCAGACCGGTAGTGCCAATATCAACGCCGCGAACGTGATCCAGCTCAACCATCGCAACAACCACAACTCCCACCCACCGTCATATCGCAACTCCACCAGACACGACCCCGAACAGCCCGGCCGCATCCGAATCAATCCAAACTTATCCGCCCAAAGCCCCGCCTCTTTCCCGCCCACAAACGCGCGCCAGCCCGGATGATAATTCACCGGAACCCCCAACTCCTCACCCCGCCGCAACTGGGCCTTCACACGAGCTACGTTCCGGTTCTCCCAAACAACCTCCACCTTCCCCCTGTCACGCGGGATCTCATAGAGCACCACGCCTTGCTCCTCCCGCAATGGCCGCAACAACCCTGCGAACGCCTCCGGATGCGGAAAAGGCTTCCAGAACTCGCCGCTTTGCCGGCCCGGAACCCAAACCGCATCCACGCCGAAAGCGCGCAGCCAAACCAGCGCTTCCTCCGCTGTGCCGCTGTAGATGGTCTGCAGCGCATGCTGCTGCACCAGGTTCGGCGCGACACTGAACGAACTCCCGGAAAACTGCTCCACTCCAGTAAATGCATTTGCCCATGGCGCCATCGAGCCGGAAAACATTACCCGCCGTCCCGGCAAATTCTTCTCCGTCCAACGCGCCGCACGACACTCCACCGTCTTCTCAATAACGGTTTCCTGTGTCACCTGCTTGGCGAACCGGCGATGCGAAACCACCTGCCCGGATGCCGCCACAATCAAAATCAGGCAGACGCCCACACGGCCGATCAGCCGTACCTTTCCCAGCAGCGCCTGGCAAGCCAGGGCGCCAACCAGCGCCAATACCAAGTCCATCTCCAGTTTGTAGCGCCCCGCCTGTGGAAGCAGATTCAAACCAGTGCAGTACTGCGCCAGCGCCGGCGCGGTCATCATCAACGCCATCAGAATCGCGAACCGCGTCTCCGGCTTGCCCCACCTCCGGGCCACCAACCAGCCCGCTCCGAACACCACCGCGAGCCCCGCCCACGACTCCCAACTCGTGCGCCCCTCCGGGTATGTCTGCGATACACGGCCCACCTGCAACAGAAGCGACGGCGAAGCGAATGGCCCAGCCACCATCCACCCGCACACACCCGCCGATCCCGCCATCCACAAAGCCCGCCTCGGGCCGCCCGGCCCCCATGCCGCCGCAAAACACAAACCCGCCATCGCCAGCACCGTTATTGCAAACAGGCTCGCCAGCATCGCCGCCGCCATTAACAACGCTGCCGCCGCCCACCAGCGCCGACTGCCTTTCCGCCACGCCGTTATCAAAAACGCGACTCCCAGGACGGCGCAATACAGTCCCGCCAAGTGTGGAGTGTCATCCCACACTGCCGTCAAATACAACCTGTGCGGCTCCAGGAAATCCATATGCGATCCAGTCAATAGGCTGTATGCGGCGCCGGCCCCAAATGCATACGCGGGACGCAACCCCAGCGCCGATCCAAGGACGTAAACCGCAAGCGGTCCGGCGCAGTAAACCACCCCCGACACCCTGAGGAACCCCGCCGCCTCCGATATCCCCGCCGCCTTTGCCCACGCCCAACTCGCGAATGGAACCAGCGGCGCGTACGTGTATTCAAACGGCATCCCCCCATCCCAATAGGGCCACCAGGTCGCCTTCCACCAGCCGCCGCCGGATAGCCGCGCGATCGCGATCCAGAACCCGTGCATCGAATTCATGTGGCCCGTGTACTCCCGCTGGAAGAACTCGCGCGCGATGTAAAGGTTGAGCCAGCCGAGTAATCCCAGGTACAATCCGTGCAGCAAAGTCGTGAATTCGCCCAACCGTCGTGATAGTATGTCTGCCATCAAGGAGCAAGTATGTCTGCAACCACATGGAGAATCAAAGGAGATAACCTTTCCAGCTGCAACTGCGATTGGGGCTGCCCTTGCCAGTTCAACGCAAGGCCGACCCATGGAAACTGCGAAGCTTTCGTTGGCATGCGTATTAACGAAGGCAACTTCGGCGGCATCAATTTGAGTGGCGTCGTGTTCTCTGCCGCCGCGAAGTGGCCCGGAGCCATTCACGAAGGCAACGGAACCATCCAGCTCTTCATTGACGAAAAGGCCAGCGCCGAACAGCGATCGGCCGTCCTCGAGATGGCCAGCGGCAAGAATGGCGGTGCGTTCTTTGAAATCTTCGCTGCAATCTGCCCCAACGTTTTGGATCCCATCTACACCGCCATTGCATTTGAGGCCGATCGTGAGAAGCGGACCGGGCGCTTGCGTGTGGACGGTGCGGGGCAGTCCCGCATCGAGCCAATCCGTAACCCGGTTACGGGCGAAGAGCATCGAGCCCGCATCAACCTGCCGGGAGGCTTCGAATTCAAGGTGGCCGAAGTGGCCAATGCCGTAAACTTCTCCGTCACCGCCCCCGAGGTCATGCGCATGGACCACAGCAACTGCCACGCCCACCTGGCCGAAATCGACTGGAGCAATTAGCGCGCCAGCAGCCAGACCCCCGCGGCGGCCAGCAGCACACCGGCGACCCGCGCCAGAATGTCCCCCCGCGGCGCCGCTTTCTCGAGCAGCACTATCACCGAGATAAGCGCCACCCAAAGCAGGTTCATCACCCCCGTGGCAAACAGCAGCAGCATGAGGAACCAGCAGCACGCCGTGCAGTAGGCCCCGTGGCGGATCCCCATGAGCATCGCTCCGCGAATGCCCGGTTTCCACCCATGCATCAGCACAGCCAGCGGACCCCGGCAATGCTTGAGGCACGCATGTTTGAGCGGCGTCCATTGATAAACACCTGTCACAAGCAGCACGATTCCCGCAAAGACTTTGCTGGTAGGCTCCATCATCATCGACAATAAGGCGGCTTTCTGTAATCCCCATTGCGCCGCGGTCGCCACCACGCTGAAGCCGGTCCACACCAATAGATATCCCGCCAGAAACGCGCTGGCCGGCGCGTACGGCCTGTTCTCCTGCTTCAGCTTTCTGCTGTATAGCGCATACACTAACACCATCGGCGCCACCGATGGCGTCATCATCGCCACCATCATGACGGTCCACATCAGGAACATCAGCAGCGCGTCGTGAGGGGTCCATACGGTCATCAACGCGCCCGTCATATCCATGCCGGCGTGCATCTCGTGCATCCCCCAGGCTTCCCGCACCGTGTATGTCCACGCCAGTCCGGAAATCGTGAGAATCCCAATCAGCAGGATCGCCCTGTCCCGGGCCACGACACGCTCAACAATCGTCATTTGGAAATTCTATTGCAAGCGAGGATCTATTGCCTGCCAGGCCGTCCTAAGAAAACTGCCGTGCTGCCGCGCCTACGACGCTTGGCCGCGGTCTTGGACGAGTTGCATGCGGTGATACTCGCGGGCGGTGGCCAGCAGATACGCCACTAGTTTCCGTGCTGCTGAACTGCGTTCGGCGCTGCACAACCCGCAATAGCGGATGGCACGCTTGATCGACCGCAGGCGCTCAATGCCGCCCACCTCCATTACCCACCTCGGCGCCCGTGATTGTACCGATGCCGTCACTCCGGCCCATTCCAACAACTCCGGCACGGCCTCGGGCACCCACTTTGGTTCCACTGTTATCGCAAGTCCTCGAAGCCGCCCTCCCGATGCAACCACGCCGCTCGTACTCGGCCCCAGGCTGCGGCAACCGCTCAGCCCATTGCCGCAACATCGCCTGCCGGGCATCGATTGTGCACGTACATACCGGCATAGTAGATACTGTCCATGGGACCCTCTCTTATTCGATTAACTTCTGGGCCAGCTTGCCTAGACCCGGATCGGGGGCCCGTTCTTATGCGCATGACCGGGCTCCACACCGATCTCTACGAACTAACCATGGCCGCCGGCTATGTAGCCGCAGGCAAGGCCTCCGAGCTTGCCACATTCGAGCTGTTTCTCCGCCGCCTGCCCGCCAACCGGAACTTTGTTCTCGCGGCCGGTCTCGAGCAGGCCGCCGAATATCTCCTGGCGCTCAGCTTCTCACCCGACGAAATCGATTACCTCCGCGCACTCCCGCAACTGGCCGCCGCCCCACCCGCTTTCTTCGAACTCCTCCGCGACTTCCGCTTCACCGGGGATCTGTTCGCGGTGCCGGAAGGCACCCCGGTCTTTGCCGGTGAGCCGCTGCTCACTGTCCGCGCTCCCATCGTCGAGGCGCAGATTCCGGAGACATGGCTGCTGGCCATGATCGGCTTCCAGTCCATGATTGCCTCCAAGGCCGCCAGGGTAGTAGAAGCTGCCAGCAGCCGCGCCGTGATCGAGTTCGGTACCAGACGCGCGCACTCCCCCGAAGCCGGCCTGCTCGCCGCCCGCGCCGCCTATATCGGCGGCTGTATCGGAACCTCGAATACCGCGGCCGGCTTCCGCTACGGCATTCCCGTATTCGGTACGGCTGCCCATAGCTGGGTACAGTCCTTTGCCTCGGAAACAGAGGCCTACCGGCGGCTCCAAGAGTTGCTCGGGACCGCCACCGTGTATCTGATCGACACTTACGACACGCTGGTGGGCGCCCGCAAAGTGGTCGAATTAGGCAAGCCCCTGTGGGGTGTGCGCCTCGACAGTGGCAACCTTGCCGAAATGTCCGCTAAGGTGCGCCGCGTGCTGGACCAGGGCGGGTTGCCCGATGCGCGCATCATGGTGAGCGGAGACTTGAATGAGTACCGCATCCTGGAACTTGTGGCGGGCGGCGCGCCCGTAGATGCTTTCGGTGTTGGCACAGACCTCGCCACATCCAGCGACGCTCCCAGCCTGGGATCAGTCTACAAGCTCGTCGAGATGGAGGTCGAAGGGATCAAGCGCTACACCGCCAAATTCAGCGAAGACAAGCAGACTTTGCCGGGCGCCAAGCAGATCTTCCGCTATCCCGATCATGATGTGGTTGGCTGCTCCTGGGAATGCCCGAGTTGTCCTTCCGGCGCGTCGCCCTGCGAGGCCCTGTTGCGGCCCGTCATTCTTGGCGGCAAGCTAGTGGAGCCGCTGGCGGGGGTCGAACAGGCCCGGGCGCGCGCGGCCGCCTCGCTCCGGAAGCTGCCGCCCATCTGCCGCAGCCTCTATGATCTCGATCACCCCTACCGCGTAGAATACAGTCCAGAGCTGCTCGCTTTGAGGACATCAGCCAAATGAGGACAGTTTTCTTCGACGTCGATACCCAGATTGATTTCCTGTTCCCGGCAGGGGCCCTCTACGTGCCGGGAGCCGAGCGGATCATTCCGAACTTGGCGCGTCTGAACCAGTTTGCCGCCCGAAACCGGATTCCGTTGATCTCGACGATGGATGCGCACGCGGAGAACGATCCCGAGTTCCGCACTTGGCCCGCGCATTGCGTGGCCGGGACCGTGGGGCAATCCAAGCCGCAGTCGCTGCTGGTGCAGCAGCACATCGTGGAAAAACAAGCGCTCGACTGTTTCTCGAATCCGCACCTGCCCGCCTTGCTCGACTCCTTGCATGCCGAAAGATACGTCGTCTACGGCGTGGTGACCGAGATTTGCGTTCTCCACGCAGTGACCGGATTGTTAAAAACCGGCGCCCGAGTGGAGCTGGTGTGCGATGCAGTGATGCATTTGGATGAAGCGGCCGCGGAAAGAATGATGAGCGGCCTCAACCTGACAACCACCGGGGAAGTGTGCCGTGCGTGAGCTTCTCACCCAAGCCTGCCGACAGCATCAATTTTCCGGCTGGCTTGGTCCAGCACGGGCGAGGAATGCGGCAAGCCCGCCAAACAGGAGTTCCGATACAAAAAGCTGAACCGGCCTAGCGGCAAGCTAACCCGCGCGGCCCGGCAACGGAGCCGTTATCAAAGGGAGCGGTTTTCAACACAGGCCGCTACGGCTCCAGAATCACCTTCATCAGATTCGGCTCATGTGCATACAGCCGTCCGAACCAGCTTGCGCCCTCTTCCAGCGGAGCCTTGGCGGTGATCATCGGATCCACCTTTATGGCGCCCCGCGCCAGCAGATCGATGCATTGCGGATATTCTCCGCAGGAGGCACAGGAGCCGAGCACGGTGATCTGGCGCGTCACCACCGACTGCAGGTTGAGTTCAATCTTCGGCGTGATGTTGCCCACCAGCGTAACCACTCCGCCCTTGCGCACGCTGGCGAGAGCGGTTTGAATAGGCGCCGTGGCGCCCACCGCCTCCAGCGCAATATCGGCGCCGCGGCCGCCGGTGAGTTCCTGTATAACCGCGGGCACGTCGTCACGCTTGGGATTGAGCAGAACCTCCGCGCCAAGACTGGCTGCGGTATTGAGCTTAACGTCGTCCAAATCCACGGCGATGATGCGCGTGGCCCCTGCCAGCTTGAGCGCTTGCAGCGAGAGGAGACCGATCATTCCGGTGCCTACTACAACAGCGGTATCTCCCAAACGGACGGGCGTGATGCCCACGGCGTGAACCGCAACTGAGACCGCCTCGATCATCGCGGCCCGGTCAAAGGGAAGCGAATCCGGAAGCTTATAGGCAATGCGGCTTGGAATAGATACGTACTCTGCAAACGCGCCGTGGCGGCGGAAGTCGGGAGTGGAGACGCCCAGCACCTGCCGGTTATCGCAGAGATTGACGTCTCCTCGAAGGCAAAAGAAGCAGCGCCCGCAATAGACTGTGGAATCAAAAGTAACTCTGTCGCCTTCCTTGAGATCCTTGACGCCCGAGCCGGCCTTGGCGACGATGCCGGCCGCCTCGTGACCCATGACGATGGGCGGAACGCGCCGCCCGCTGGAGCCATCAAAGCCATGCACGTCGCTACCGCAGATGCCGCACGCCTTGACGCGGATGAGAAGGTCATCGGGCCCAATCTCGGGGATGGGCATGTCTGTGAGTTCGAGTTGTTTGTATTCTCTGAGCAGGAGTGCTTTCATGTTCAAAAATAAGTCCTCCAGAATTAGGATACCTGATGGGGGAAGCCGCTTTGCCAGTGAGAACAGCCGGCAATACATCCCCGGACGTCAGGTCCGTTTTGCGGCTGTTGCCTGGAACGTGAGATGTCCTGTGCGGTTGTGCTTGCGCACCTGCTCATTACCGTCGAATACCTGCGGCGCCGGGACAGGGAAAGAAAACAGGGATGTCCGGCCGAAGAAAAACAAGTATCCGCACTAAATAGCGATTGAGGCCACGGCGACGGCCCCGGCTGTCTTGGGGTCCGGCACGCCGGAGTAGAATAAGGGCGTGTCAATCGCGCGCAGAAGCGCACCAATAGACTTACACATAGCGGTTGTTTTTCTCTTCTCCCTGGAACGGAAGCGAAGACAGAGAGCGCCGTTCGAGATGGGGCCGGACGCGCTGGCGTTGCGGAAGCCGCGCCGGTTTGCCGGGGAGCGCCGGTGATGGCACGCGCCGTGGGCCCGCTCATTCTTCTACTGCTGAATATCGCGTTCTACTGGAAGATCGTACTGACAAACCAGTTCACGTGGATGGACTCGCCGGACATCGCCAACATGGCGCTGCCGCGGTTCCAGTTCATGGCGACGGAGTGGCACCACCTGCGCTTCCCGCTATGGGACCCCTACCAATGGGCGGGCCAGCCATTTCTCGGCGCGTGGACGGGTGCGGCGATGCCGCTCAACTGGCCGCTGTTCATTCTGGGCGGGTTCGACCAGGGCAGGATGCGGCTGGACCTGATGAATTGGTACTTCGTCATCGTTCATTGGCTGGGATCGGTGTTCTGCTACT
>JAENWC010000088.1 GCA_016650235.1 Terriglobia bacterium | reverse complement strand
GGCAAGGTCCTCATGATCTGCGATCAGGATGAGGAAGCCTATCTGGTGGCGGTGGACCAGCAGAGCGGCAAGGCAGTGTGGAAAGTGGAACGGCCGGAGATGGTGCACAGTTTTTCGACCCCCATCATTCATGAAGGGAAATCGGGGCGGAAGGAAATCATCGTGCCGGGTTCGTATCAGATGACCAGCTACGATGTTTCCACCGGGGAATTGCTGTGGCGCGTGAGAGGGCTGACCTACCAGGTGAAATCGGTTCCGGTTCTGGATGGCGCAAAGCTGTATTTCAACGGATGGGCGCCGGGTGGTGAGCCGAGCGAGCGCATCGAATTGCCAGGGTTCGACGCGATGCTTGCGCAGCATGACAAAGACGGTGACGGCAAACTCTCGAAGGAGGAAGTGCCGAAGAATTGGCACCCGGGCAATTGGGAAATGCAGGACCTGGATAAGGACGGGCTGTTCGACAAGAAGGATTGGCAGTACTACAGCATGCGGCGCACCTCCTCGAACGCGGCGATGGCGATCCGGCTGGGCGGGCGGGGAGACGTGACTACATCGCACGTCGAGTGGAAGTACGACAAGTCGCTGCCGGACGTGCCTGGGATTCTGCTGTATCGGGGCGTGTTGTATCTGGTGCGCAATGGGGGGATCGTGCAAACGCTGGATCCTGCCACGGGGAAGGCGCACAAGCAGGGGCGTTTGCCGCACGCCATGGATGAATACTACGCCTCGCCGGTGGCAGGGGACGGCAAGGTGTACATGATCAGCCGGACGGGAAACGTAACGGTGCTCACGGCCGGCGCCGACTGGAGTGTGCTGGCGAAGGGAGAGATGGAGGAAGAGGTTTTCGCAACACCGGCCATCGCCGGCGGTCACATGTGGGTGCGCACGAGTACCGCGCTGTATGACTTCGCGGAGCAGGCGCAGTAGAGGACTATCTATGAATCTCGCCACCACGCTTTCCTTTGCGCTTATGACGGCCTCGCTCTGCCTGGCACAAAGCGCCGGTCCGGTGGAGATGGAACGCATGACGCATGCGGAGGTCTACGAGGCCATACACAAGAACGGCAAGACCACGGTGCTGATCTACAATGGCGGCACCGAGCAACGGGGTCCTCACGCCGTGCTGGGCGGGCACACCTTCATGGCTCGCCGCACTGCCGAGGCTATCGCGCGCCGGCTGGGGAATGCTCTGGTGGCTCCGGTACTGCCCTTCTCGCCGGCCGGCTCGCATCTCAATTCCAAGTGGCCGGGTTCGGTGGACCTGACGCCCGAGCTTTATACCAAGGTCAACGAGGCGGTGGCCGCCAGCATGGTCACCAACGGCTTTCGGAACGTGGTGCTCATGGGCGACCATGGCGGAGGCCAGCAGGAACTGGCCGGCTTGGCCCGCACTCTCAATGACCGCTACGCGCCGCGGGGTGTGCATGTATATTTCTGCAGCTCCGTCTACAAAGAGGCGCGTGAGGATTTCAACGCCTGGCTGAAGCAAAACAAACTTCCAGTGGGGACGCACGCCAGTATTCCCGACACTTCGGAACTACTGTATCTGGGCGGCGACGACTACGTGCGCAAAGACCGCCTGGTGGCTGGAAGTGCCGATAATGGCATCGCTGGTGATCCGCGCCCCTCTACAAGCGAACTGGGGAAGCGGGTTTTCGATATGAAGGTGAATTACGGACTGGAAGAGATCAGGCGGCTGGTGGGTCCGAAGTAACAGCCCGAGGCAGCCCTGCCGCAATTGTCGGGAGTTTTCAGCCAAGGCGCGACGCTCGAGGATCTCGAAGACAACATTCGCGATGCCTATCGCATTATGCTCCTCGAACAGGGGACGGTCTAAGTAACCGGCGCGGTGGGGACGAAGGAAATCGAAGTTCCGGCGTGAAGCGTCGGGAATTTGTGCGCGAACTGGAGCGTGGCGGCTGCGCGGTGAAGCGATCTGATGGGCGCCACGATATCTATCACAATCCGTCTACCAGCAGGACTGAAGTCCTGCGCAAGCTAAAGCTCGCCCCACAACCGCCATACTGAAGCACTACTGCACGTAGACTGGCGCGCCGGCTTTGGTCTCAAATACGGCGGGGACACCGGCGGCGGTCATCACACGGCTGAAGGCGTCCATTGTGTCTTGTGACGGCTTGTAGTTGCCGAAGCGGTAACCAGAGGCGATGGCCAGCGGGGTCCAACCATGCTTGTTCTTGCGGTTCCAGATTTCTATCTTCGCGCCCTTTTCGGTCAGCCATTGGACAACGGCGGGAAAATGCTTGTAGGCAGCGCCGTGCATGGCGGTCTCGCCTTTGTTGTCCACGGCGTTGATATCGCCGCCGAGGTCGAGTGTCATCTGGAGTGCCTCCAGCGCTTCGGTTTCGGTTCCAGGATCCTCACCGGGAGAGACAGTGCCGAGTCCGGCGGCGGCCATGAGGGGAGTGCTGTTTTCGGCATTGGGACGGAGGGGATCCGCGCCGAGGGCGACCAGGGTCCGCATGAGTTCCACGTCGGCGGATCTGGCAGCGAGCAGGAAGGGGGTTGCGCCGAGCGTACCTAGCCGGGTGAGTCCCCTGATCTCTTTGGTGACAGCCGCGTTGAGGTTGGCTCCGCGCGCGACCAGCTTCTTGACGAACTCAATGCTGGTCAAGTTGCCTGAGCCTTGCGGAGAAGGGTCGCCTTCATCGCCGCGGTTGGACTTTCGGACCCAGCTAATTGAGTGAAGGACTGTATATCCGGTGAGGCCGGCATTCGGATTTGCGCCTGCATCCACCAGAGCGATGGCCAGTTCAAAGTGGCCGTTCTCCACCGCGAGGGACAGAGGACTGGTTCCGGCTTTGGGCCCAAGCCGTGGAACCTTGCGGGGCTGCATGGTGGCGTTGACATCCGCTCCGGCGGAGAGCAGGACCCGAACCACTTCGGTGCGGCCTTCGCGCACAGCGAACAACAGGGGCGTAAAACCGGAGTCCAGACTTGCGCGGAAATCGGCTCCCGCTTTGATGAGGATCCGGACGGCCTCGGCGTGGCCTTCGGCGGCAGCCCACATGATGGCCGTCTGACCGAGGCGGCTTTCTTTGGCATGCACGCCGGCTCCTTTAGCGATCAGAGCATTGACTGGCCCGGCCTTGCCCGTGCGTGCAGCGGTCATGAGGGCGGTTTCTCCTCCGGGAAGGAAAGTGTTCGGGTCGGCTCCGGCCGCGAGAAGCAGTTCCACCATGGCTGTGTTTCCATTGGTACAGGCCATGGAAAGCGGGGTCACGCCATAGCGGTTGGCCGTCTTTACGTTAGCTCCGGCGTTCACCAGCAATTGCGAGGTTTCCAGGTCGTCCTGATAGGCGGCCCAGTGCAATGCCGTACTTCCGTCGATCTGGGCGGCGTTGACATCCACGCGTTTGGCGATCAAGGCGCGGACGGTGGCCCGATCCATCTTACTTGCGGCATCGGCGAGAGGGGAGTCCGAACCGGCCCAGGCCAGGCAGGCAGCGAATAGCAAGTTACTAAGAGTTATGCGCTGCGTCATAGGGCGAGGGGTTGGAGGAGTTCCGGAATCTTACCCTTGCTGTCGGCGAAGGCGTCCAGGCGGACGCCCACCTTGTCGAGCAGGGTGAGGTGCAGATTGGCGAGCGGGGCCGGTTCCTTGTACCTGATGTGACGGCCGCCCTTCAGTTTTCCGGCTCCGCCGCCGGCGACGAGAATGGGCAGGTTCACATGATCGTGCAGGTTGGGGTTGCCCATGCCGCTGCCGTAGAGGTAAACGGAATGGTCGAGCAGAGAGCCGTTGCCATCGCGAGTGGCCTTGAGTTTTTCGAGGAAATAAGCGAATAGAGATACGTGAAAGGCGTTGATTTTGGCCATTTTCGCAATCTTTTCCTGATTGTTTCCGTGATGGGTGAGCGGGTGGTGCGGATCGGAAACGCCGGCCTCGGGGTAGACGCGGGTACTGGTTTCGCGCGCGAGTTGAAATGTGATCACGCGTGTGACGTCGCCTTGGAGGGCGAGCACTTGCAGGTCGAACATGAGCCGGGCATGGTCGGCGTAGGAGGCGGGCACACCGACGGGGCGGTCCAGATCGGGCAACTTGTTATCGGCGGTTTCGGCTTCGGCTCTTTGAATGCGGCGCTCCACCTCACGCACGGTATCGAGATACTGGTCTACTTTGGCGCGATCCTCGGGGCCGAGGTTTTTTTGCAGGCGCGTGACGTCTTCACTGACCCAATCGAGCAGGCTGGTCCTGCGCTTGAGAGCGGCGCGGCGTTCATCGACGCTGCCGCCTTCCCCAAACAGGCGTTCAAAGACGATGCGCGGATGAGCCTCGGCGGGCAGCGGCGTGGTGGGAGAGGACCAGGAGAGATTGTTCTGGTAGACGCAGGCATAACCGTTATCGCATTGGCCGACGGTGGAGAGCAGATCCATCGACATTTCGAGCGAGGGCAACTGAGTTTCCTGGCCGATTTGTTTGGCCGCGATCTGATCGACGGTAGTGCCCAAGTGGTAGTCGGTGCTTTCGGTCCACTTGGCTTTAGCGGCGCTGAGGAAGCCTGCGTTGGAGGTGGCGTGGGTGCCGGGGTAGGAGTTCCTGAGCTCCATGTTGGTGAGGACGGTGAGTTGATCCGCCACCGGGGCGAGCGAACGCAGTGTGGGTGAAAGCTCACCGAGGCGGCCCTCGCCGGCGGGAGTCCATTGGGTGATATCGGAGCCCATGGGCATGTAGATAAACCCGAGGCGGCGCACGGGATTGGCGGCCGTGGCGGCCAGCGCGGTCATGGACGGGACCATCGCATCCAGCAACGGCAGCGCGAGGCTGGTTCCCATCCCGCGCAGAAAAGTCCGCCTGGGCAGAGCCTTCTTGGTGATGATCATGATGATCTCCTTACTGAAACTTGCACAACGGAGCGCGGCCGCGCAAAGGGCAGTCCGTTTGTTTTTTGAGCATTTACAGCGCGGCCGGCGCCCTGCGCACTCCTCATCTGAAACGGTTTACTGTTAACGATTCCTATGATCAGGGACGAGAAGCGGAAATCGCCGGCGCGGGCCTCTTGAACAATTTTTCGAATGGCGGGCGCGTCGTAGTGTTCCACTCCGCGGCCGAGGGCAAAAGTGAGAAGCTTTTCGGCGAATGTGCCGGCAAAGATTTCCGGGCGTGCGAGCAGAGCCTGCTGGAGTCCGGCGACGCCGGTGAACTGGCTGCCGTCGGGCAGACCGCCTGCCGCGTCGATGGGAGCGCCTTCTTCGGTGGTGCGCCAGCGGCCGACGGCGTCGAAATTTTCGAGCGCGAAGCCGGGCGGATCCATGAGTTGATGGCATCCGGCGCAGGCAGGGTTGGCGCGATGTTCGGCGAGGCGCTGGCGGACGGGAAGGGACTTGCCCACGGTGTTGTCTTTGAGCGCGGGAACTTCAGCAGGCGGCGGGGGCGGGGGCACGCCGAGAATATTGTCAAGAATCCATTTGCCGCGAATGACGGGCGAGGTGCGGGTGGCGTAGGAGGTGACGGTGAGAATGCTGCCCTGGCGCAGCAGGCCGCCGCGCACGGAATCCTTATCGAGGCTGATGCGCCGGAAGCGGCTGCCGTAGATGTTGGGGATGCCGTAGTGTTTGGCGAGACGCTCATTGACGAAAGTGTAGTCGGCTTGCAGCAGGTCCATGACGCTGCGGTCCTCGCGCAGGATGCTTTCGAAGAAGAGTTCGGTTTCCTGGAGGAAGGCTTGGCGGAGATTATCGTCGAAGTCCGGGAATAGGCGCATGTCCGGGGTGGTGGAGGAGAGGTTGCGCAGGTGGAGCCACTGGGAGGCAAAGTTGGTTACGAGCGTCCTGGAACGGGGATCGTTGAGCATGCGCCGGACTTGTTGGTTGAGCACGGCCGGGGTGGCGAGTTTGCCTTGCACGGCCGCATTGAGGAGCTCGTCGTCGGGGATGCTGCTCCAGAGCAGGAAGGATAGGCGCGAGGCGAGTTCGACGCCGCTGATGCGATAGGGGGACCGCGGGGCGATGCCGGGCGGGTCTTTCTCGATGCGGAACAGGAATTGGGGACTGACGAGCACAGCGCCCAAGGCCATCTCGATGCCGGCATCGAAGCCGGATGTGGCTCGCGCATCGCGGTAGAACCGCATGGGCCGTTCGAGGTCCGCATCGGTGACGGGCCTGCGGTAGGCGCGGCGCATGAGGGCGGAAAGAATCCGCTTGGCGCAGCCATTTTCCGCGCCGGGATTGGCCGGCTGGCATGCAAAAATACGGCGGCGGCTGGGGGTGTCGCCGGGGCCCTTGGCGGCATAGGGTCCGGTAATCGAGATGGAATAGATGGCCGGCTGGAGGCGCGGATGTCGGTGCATGTTGAAGTGCGCGAGGAACGGCTGGCGTTCGGTTTCGAGCAGCGTGGTGGGGCTCTTCAAGAACGTGACGCCGAGGATATGTGGTCCGGCTTTGGCGGTGATGCGGAACTTGAGGTGCTGGTCCACGGCTTGATGATCCCCGTCGGTCTTGGGAGGTGTGACAGTGAACAGGTGGACGCGCTGTCTGTCCAGCAGAAGTTCCAATTCGTGCTGGCCGCGGAGACCTTCGACATGTTCGTTGCGGTCGCGCGTGAGGCGGAGTTGAATGTCGTAGCCGGCGTCCATGGGGAAGGTGTAGCGAACGGACGCACCGCCGCGGGTGCCGATGGGAAGCTCGTTGAAGTGCTCCTCCTGGGTAAGGTCGGGTGCGATGCGTATGGTGTCGCCGCCGGGGGAACGGCCGGGGATTCCGACGGCGAGGCGGCTGATTTTTTGCGCCGCGGAAATGTAGCGATCCAGCAGAGTGGGGGAGAGGTCGCCGACGGTAACATTGTCAAAACCGTGACTGGACTCGTCGGCGGGCAGGAGCGCATCGGCATCGACTTCGAGAGCGAGCAGGTCGCGAATGGCGTTCTGGTATTCGGTGCGGTTGAGGCGGCGGAAGGTATCGGTACGGCCGGGATTGGGGTTGGCGGCGGCAGCGGTATCGAGAGAAGATTCGAGTGAGGACACAAGAGCGGTATAGGTGCGCTCATCGGGGCGGGGCATACCTGCGGGGGGCATCTGGCGCGCGCGCAGCCTGCGAACCACCTTTTCCCAAACATCCGTGTGCCGGGTCAGGTCCTGGAGACTGGTTGTGTCCAGCGACAGTCCGCCGGTTTTTAATTTGGTGTTGTGGCAGCCGATGCAATACTTGTTGACGGTGGCTTGTGAGGAGAACGCGGGTTGAGGCTGCGCAGCCGCAAACGTGGCGGATGCACACGCCAGGACCAGGGCCAGAATCACGCGGGGTAAAAACACCGCAAAGCCACTCATATATAGGACTATAGAGGTTTCGCGGACCCCCTGGCAAGCTGACAGCTTGGGCGCAGACGCAATTCGGCGGCGGCTCCCAACGATTGCACCGGCGGTGGCCCTGGAAAAGGGGAAGTCATCGATCTTTTCCAACGCAGGGAACTCAGGGGGGCATGGTAGACTTCAGGTGACTGATGCCGAGGCAATTTAAGATCATTGTCGAGAAGCACACGGATGGCTACGTCGCCTACCCGCTGGGCCTCAAAGGCGTTGTGGTTGGCGAAGGCGACACCTACGAGGAGGCGTTGGCCGACGTCAAATCCGCCATCCAGTTTCACATCGAGACCTTCAGCCCTGAGGTGCTGCCGGACGATTCGCTCGTCCTTGAAGCTTTTATTGCCGAAGCGACCCTTCCGGTCTGATGCCGAAGTTTCCCGTCGATGCACCCAAGGCAAGGGTGATAGCCGCCTTCCGTTCCCTGGGGTTCGAGGTCGAACGTGATGGTAATCACATCTCTATGCGCCGCCCGCGCCGAGGGCGGCGCCGATTTCCTCACCATTCCCGGCCATCTGAGGATCAAAGCCTCAACTCTACGCAGCATCCTGACTCAAGCCGGTATCGCCAGGGAGGACTTCCTGCGCGCCTACGGGGAAGCCTAACGGGCTATATGGATGACAGTGATGAAAAGCGAGTAAACTGATTTCAATCGTCGCAGGGGCGACGAGGCAGGAGCACCCTAATATGACCAGAAGAGAAATTCTGAAGACAGCCGCCGCGGGGCTTGCGGCGGCGGCGCCAGCGGCTGCGGCGCCAAAGGTATTGCGGAACATGGGTTCGGCTGGACCGGGGCTGGGAGCGCGGATTCGGGCGGAGGGAAAGAACTGGGACATTGTGGAGTACTGCCACGGGAAAGGGCTCGGCGCGGCGCACACGAATCTGCCAGCCGGCCTTGAGGCGGAGGCGGTGAAGAAGCTGCGCGACCAGATCGAGAAATACGATATGAGATTGACGGTGGGTCTGCGGAGCCCGCGGACAGACGCCGATTTGCCCACGTATGATGCGAGCGTGAAGGCGGCCGCGGAAATGAATGGGCGCGTGGTGTGCGTACACGATCCTTTTTCCGGGCGGCGTTACGAGCAGTTCAAGAGCGCGGCTGAGTATCACGAGTTTTTCAAAGTATGCAAGGCGTCTGTGCAGCGGGCCGAGCCGGTGCTGCGGAAATACAAGATGCCGCTGGCGATTGAGAACCACAAGGCATGGCGGTCGCAAGAGCTTGCGGATTGGGTGAAGGAAACGGGAAGCGAATACGTGGGTGTTTGCCTGGATGTGGTGAATAATGTATCGCTGATCGAGACGCCGATGCAGACCATCGAGACGCTTGCGCCGTACACGATTTTTGTCAGCTTCAAGGACATCGGCGTCGATTTTTATAAAGATGGGCTGTTGTTGTCGGAGGTGCCGTTCGGGGACGGCCACCTGGATCTGGCGGGTTTGGTGGCGCGGTTCCAGAAGAAGAATCCGCGGATGCTGTTCCAACTGGAGATGCTGACGCGGGATCCGCTGGAGGTGCCGATTTTCACCGAGCAGTATTGGAAGATCTATGACGAGAAGAGTCCGGCGCCCTCGCGTGATCTGGCGCTGCTGATCCAGTGGATACGCGAGCATCCACCGAAGAAACCGCTGCCGCGGACCAGCGGGCTGACAGCGGAGCAGCGGCTCGCGCTGGAGGATGCCTGCAACCAGCAATGCATTGACTATGCGCGGGCGCGGCTGCCGTCGTTGTAGATTGGGTGGGACGGATCAAAGGAGATGGATCATGGAACGCCGTAAATTTGTGAAGACCTCCGTGGCAGCCGCGATGACGGCCGCCTCACGCGGGCGGGTGTATGGGGCCAACGAGAGAATCAACATCGGGCTGATCGGCTGTGGGGGCCGTGGGACGCTCGATACGCGGCTGATCCGCGGATCGAAGGAGGACTTGGCACAGATGGGCGCTGTGGTCGACGGCAAGCTCGATCCGCGTCTATCCACCAACCGGAATGTCGCCGTCACGGCACTGAGCGATGTGTGGCAGCAGCAGATTGACAAGGCCAAGCAATGGGCTCCGGAGGCGCAGGTCTACCATGACTTCCGGAAGATGCTGGACAACAAGGACGTGCACGCGGTGGTGATTGCAACGCAGGATCAGTGGCACGCTCCGATGGCGGTTCTGGCGGCGCAAGCGGGCAAGGACATCTATCTCGAGAAGCCGGTGATGTACACCATACACGAGGGGCGCGCCGTGATCAACGCGGTGCGCCGCAACAAGGTTATCTGCCAGATCGGGAGCCAGCACCGCTCCTCCGACCACATCGCGGAGGCGGCGCGAATGGTGCAAAGCGGCAAAATTGGACAAGTCACCTTCGTCCGGGTGTGGAACAATCTGCAAATGCGGGGCGCCAAGCCGAGTCCGGACGCCCCTGTGCCGGCGGGCCTGGATTGGGATGCGTGGCTGGGACCCGCGCCGAAGGTTCCGTTCAACCCGGACCGGCTGAGCTATCGCAACTTCATGGCATACACGAACGGCCTGATCACCGATTACGGCATGCACCGGTTCGACAGCGTACATCAGATCATGGGGCAAGATACGCCGCGGACGGTCTCCTCGAGTTGGGGCCACTACCGCAAGAACAAGGCGGGGGACCTGCCTGATATTCATCAGGCGACGTATGAGTATCCGGGCTTCATCCTGAGCTACGAATGCTGCACGATGAACTCGCACGGATTGGGGGGACGGACGCCGGGCATGAAGTATTACGGCGCCAGTGGTCCGGAAGACCGGCCGCACGGGATGGCATTCTACGGGACCGAGGCGGCGTTGTTTGTCGACCGCATCGGGATGGAACTCTACTCCGAACCCAAGGGCGGGCGCAGAGCCGCATGGGAACCGATTATGGAGAAGATGGCAATGAATGAGGCCGAGCCGACGCCAATGCACGGGATGAACTTCGTGACGAATCTACGCGAGCGCAAGGAACCGTTTGCCAACATCGAGGTGGGTGTTACCTCGACGATCGCGCCGATTCTGGGCAACGTCGCGGCGAAGGCGGATCAGAAGCTGAAATGGGATGCGGGCAAACAGAGCTTTATCGGGAATAGCGAAGCTGACATACACCTGTTCCGAGCACACCGCAAGCCGTGGGATTACATTGCTATTAAGTCCTAGCGCAATGTTAGGGGCACGCCTACTTTTTCTCGCGTTCGTCATCAGCACGGCCCTCCGCCCCGCCGCTGCCGCTCAGGGTTCGTTGCCGCTTGGCGCTCCGCGCCCCATTGCGGCTGGGGACAGCCTTTGGACCGAAGAGCTGACATGGATGGAAGTTCGTGACGCGATTAAGGCCGGGAAGACTACGGTTCTAGTCGCGACGGGCGGAGTGGAGCAAAACGGTCCTTATGTCGCCGGAGGAAAGCACAACTATGTTTTGCAAACAGTGCTGCCCTACATCGCGAGAGCCATCGAAAATACTTTGATTGCCCCGATCGTGAAGTTCGTGCCAGAAGGGGCGATCGAACCCTCTCCAACGGGACACATGCTTTATCCCGGAACGATCAGTGTCGAAGATGCAACATTCGAAGCGCTACTGACCGACATTTGCCGCAGCTACAAGGCGCACGGCTTTCGGGACATCGTGCTGCTGGGAGATAGCGGCGGCAACCAGGCAGGGATGGAGAAGGTGGCGAACGCCCTCAACAGCAAGTGGGCGGGCACCGCAACGCGCGTTCACTACCTGGCCGAGTATTATTCAGAAGACCCCTGGAGCTATGAATTCCTGAAATCGCGCGGGATTGTCCAGATCGACAAGACGCCCGCGCCCGGCGAAAAGCCAGACAGGCCAGCGCATACCAGGAATGGGATCCATGACGACATCTATTACGAGGCGCAAATCGCGGTCCATGATCCGAAGCTGATTCGCGCGGACGAGCGTCTCAAAGCGGGGCTCTTCTCTCTCCATGGAGTCAATATGGCTCCGATTGCCAAAACCATCGAGCTTGGGCGCGAACTGGCGGAGTATCGCGCGGGCATTACCGCGAATGCGTTCCAACGTTCGCTTTCCAGATTGAGGGTTGGCGCGCAAGCGCACGTTTCCTTTCCGGCTCAGGACGGAGGACTGGTCTTTGCCGATGTCTATGGAAAAGGAGAGCGCGGCGTCGTGCTGGCGCATGGGGGCCGTTTCAACAAGGAGAGCTGGTCGAAACAGGCTCGGGTGCTGGCAGACGCAGGTTTTCGGGTCTTGGCGATCGACTTCCGCGGCTACGGCGAATCGCGCGGGCCAGGTCAATCTGATATTTACAATGCTCCGCTGCGCCTGGATGTGCTGGCTGCCGTCCGCTATTTACGAAAGACGGGCGCGAAAACCGTATCGCTGGTGGGGGGAAGCATGGGAGGTGACGCGGCTGCCGGGGCAATGATAGAGGCGCAGCCAGGTGAGATTGATCGTTTGGTGTTGCTGGCGGCCTTGACGGATGCGCCTCCCGAGAAACTGAATGGCCGCAAGCTATTCATCATTGCGCGGGACGATGCGGACGGAACCGGACCACGGCTACCGCGGCTTCGCGCGTATTACGAGAAAACGCCTGAGCCAAAGGAGATGATCATACTGGACGGCTCGGCGCATGCACAGTTCCTTTTTCAAACTGACCAGGCGGATCGAGTGATGCGCGAGATTTTGCGATTCCTCACCGCGCCGTGAGCCCACTTCGCGTTATAGAATCAGTTGTTCCGATGGATCGACGAACATTTCTACTATCGGCGGCCAGCGCCGCAACAGCAAACGGGGCAACCTGGCAATCCGGCTCGGTGGCGCACCTGCTTCCCACCGCCAGCCACAACCGTATTCTTCTCAAGGCTTCGTTCCGGGAGAAGCCCCACGCACCGGTCCTGCGGGTTGGAAAGCGCAATGTCGCGGGACGCATGACCGACACGCAAGGCTATTTTTGGTCGTTTGATGTGGACGGGTTGGCACCCGGTCAGCCGCACACACTGGCATTGCTGGACGGGCGCAAGAAGGCGCTGTGCGATCCGTGGCAGGTGAAAACGTTCCCGGCCCCCGGTGAGGCGGCGCAGCGATTCCGCCTACTCATTTACACGTGCGCGGGAGGGGACGAACGGTTGAAGGCAGCCGGTGGGGTGAGCAATTTTCTGCCGCTGGCGCAACGGCATCGACTCTTTGACCGCGCCTTGTCTTTTGGTCCCGATGCGGTGGTGGGCAACGGGGATCATATCTACTGGGACCTGCGGCAGACCGGAGCGCCGCCGCGCTATCCGGAGGATATCCTGGCTTCCACGGGACGCTTTGTGCGCACCCTCCCAGCCCTGGGCACGCCGAATGAAGATGTGCTGAAGCGTGTGTGCGAACAGCAGATTGGGAAGCTCTATGGAACGCGGTTTCGCGGGACGCCCGTATTTTTCCTGCAGGACGATCACGATTACTTCGAAAATGACGATGCAAACGCGCAGATGGTGACCTATCCACCGGATCACTTCATGCTGCAGTTGGGGCGCGGTACGCGTCAGTTGTACTTTCCCGAGTTTCTGCCCGATGCCGCGCGGCCCCTCGGTTTGCCGGGCGCATCCGCGCCGGACAAGCCGCCGGGAGTGGGAGAGAGTTTCGGAACAATCCGGTTCGGGAATCTGGCTGAGGTGGCTCTGTTTGATTGCCGCCGCTATTTGTCCTTGGCTGGGCCGAACGCCTGGATTGTGCCGCCGGAGGTGGAAGGATGGTTGCAAGCGCGCGCGGCCGACACACGAGTAGGGCATCTGGTAAATCTTTCTTCGATGCCTCCGGTATACAGCGCGGGCAAGTGGGGCGATTGGTATCCGGATATTCTCGGGCCCGACGGCAAACTAACGGTGAAAGTGGAGAAGCCGTATTACCAGCAGGGCTGGCTCAAGCAGCATGACCGGTTGATGCAGACACTCTCGGAGATGAAGGGGCGGATTCCAATCTGGATCAGCGGCGACATGCATGCGCACGGCGAGGCGCGGCTGTTGCGTGGAGCGCAGGTGGATCTGCGGCGCAACCCGGTGAACGTATTTCTTTCGGGCGCGTTGGGGACGGGGACTGGATGGCCGTCGGGCGGGCGGCGCACGCGGCCGTATCCATCGCAGGCGATCGAGGTGGAAGAACGCCTTCCCGCTTTGGAGGAGAATGGATTTCTGATCGCGGATTTTACTCCGGAGGCGATTACGATACGGTTTTTCCGTTGGCTGCCAAAGCAGGGGGAAGAGGCGATCGACCGGTTGGAGCCTTTCCGGACGACGGAGATGAAGCGGGGGTAGGATGCGAGTCCTGATCGGATTGCTGCTGCTGACGGGCGCTCTTGCTTGGAGCGAGAAGCGCGTCGATATCGTTTACGCGACGGTGGACGGAGTCGCGTTGAAGCTCGATTTGTACTTGCCGGCGGCGGCGAAAGCGCCGCTGTTGGTTTATGTGCACGGCGGGGCTTGGCGCAGCGGGAGCAAAGACAGGATCCCGCTGGGTGACTTGGTGGGAGAGGGTTATGCGATCGCGAGCGTCGGCTACCGTCTGAGTCCTGTGGCGCGGTTTCCGGCCCAGATTCACGACTTGAAAGCGGCCATCCGTTTTCTGCGCGCGAGCGAGAAGGTGTATGGCTACGATGCGCGGCGGATTGCGATTACCGGATCATCGGCTGGGGCGCATTTGGCGACGCTGGTTGGAGTGACGAACGGGCACCGGGACCTTGAAGGCCGCCTGGGCGAGCACTTGGATCAGTCCTCCGATGTGCAGGCGATTGTTTCCTTCTTTGGAGCGAGCAACCTGCTCACGATTCTTTCGCAGTCCACAGAGCGAGGCGTGGCGATGCGCGCTCCCGCGCTGCAACTGCTTTTGGGCGGACAACCGGCGGAGAATCCTGTCATTGCGAAGCTCGCCAGCCCGGTCTTCCATGTGGATGCGCGTGATCCGCCGCTGTTTCTGCTGCATGGAGATCAAGATCCGCAAATGCCGATCGAGCAATCGCAAGAGATGCAAACCAAGTACCGGGAGATGGGCTTGCCGGTGCAATTCGAGGTTGTGCAGGGAGCAGGTCACGGAGGAGCGCAATTCTTTGATGCGCGCCGGATGCGGTTAGTGGTCGAGTTTCTGGGCAAGAGCCTGGTCAATGGCCCGCAGGGCCAACGGGGCCATTAGCCGGTATCCGGCCTCATTGGGGATGAGCCCGTCCACTGTCAATTCCTTCTTCATAGCCCGGCCATCGGCGAGGACGGAATAATAGTCCAGATACACTGAACCGGTGCGGGTCGCGTACTCTTTCAGCCAGCCGTTGAGCCCGATGATTCTGCCGGGCGGCCGGCGAACGGTAAGCGGGCTGATGCAGTCGCACACTGGAGTCACGGAGGCGAGGACTACGCGGATGCCATTGGCCTTGGCCAGCTCGGCCATGGACATGAAGCTTTCCGAAATTGTGCCTTCCGAGGCCGGGCCGGCGTATCCGGCCAAATCGTTTGAGCCTGCCTGGATCACCACCACTTTCGGCGTCAGTGAGATGACGTCCTGGCGGAAGCGGACCAGCATTTGCGGCGCGGTCTGACGCTGGATGCCGCGATTGAGGTAGGGTTTTCCGGGGAAGAATCCGGCGCCGCCGCGTCCCCACATCCAAGTGATGTCGTCCCCGAGAAAGACCACGCGATCCTGGCCGGGGGCAGGCGGCGGCAATTCCGCGTTGTCGCTGCCGTATACGATGAGACCGCCCCAATCACTCAGCAGGCGAATATGAGCCGCGAGCCTGCGTTCGAGTTGATCAATTTGGGGATCGGGTGAGGGCGCTTGCGCCTGAAGCATCGCTGCCAGGCCAATCAACAACCACATCATTTGACGATGCCGAAGCTGTAGAGCGTCCCGTCGTAGGTGTTGATGTAGATGCGGCCGTTGGCCACGGCGAGCCCGCTCCAATGGTTCCAGGTGGTGATCTGCTTGCCGCTGGACCATAGCTCTTTGCCAGTCTGCGCATCCAGGGCGTAGAGGACGGCATGGGTGGACAAGGGGATGCGGCGTTCCATACGGAAGTCGAGGCCAACGTCGGGGAAGGCCTGCGCGGTGTTCTCACCGCTGCCGTAGGCGAAGATGACTCCATTGGCAATGACTGGTGGTTCGGCCTGATCCATGTCGCGCGAAATCCAGGCGGGCGACAACTGCATCTTGCCGTTCTTCGGTTCCATTTTGAATGCGGCAATTGCCCCTTTCTTTACGAAGCCGTACTCAATGGGGGCGTGGAAGGTGGGATGCTTGGGCCCCCAGAATGGAGTGAGGAGCCAGCGAGTTCCCTTGGCATCCTCCCAAGTGGCCAGCGAGCCCCAAATGCCGGCTTCGGCAAAATCGACCAGTTCATTGCAGATGAGCGGGGAGCGATAGACGGGGGTGCGATGATCGTCGCCACCGATGGACTCGGTGTCCATCAGGTAGAGGCGGCACTCCTTGCTGGCATCCACCATGTACTCCTTACCCTTGAAATTGAAGATGGCCGGAGTGACTTGCATGTCGAGGTCGCGTTTGACGAGCCACTCGGCGTTGGAGGGGCCGTAGTAGTCCACGAGCTCAAGGCTCTTGGTTTGCAGGTTCTGCTTGACGCCGATGATGCCGTTGCCGTAGACGCCGTTTTCCGGATCCCAGCGGCCGTCGCCGGTTCCGGTGTACATGACGCCGCTGGCGCTGATGGCAGGGCCAGACCGTCCCCACATGCCGCCACCGGCCGGACCCCAACTGCCCACCTTGTTGGTGGCCAGATCGTAGGCATAGACCGTGTTGGGATTGCCGCCGCAGCCTTGGCCGGTGTGTACGTAGACAACATTCTTGAACAGGCTCATCGCGTAGGGCTTGCCGTTGGGGGGCATGAATTTGGCGGGCGGGGCGACGTCTTCGCCGTCGCCGGCGTTCAACTGGTGGAAGCGGCCGTCCCAGGAGGCGGCGTAGATGGTGTATTTGCCGGGGGCTCCAGCGGGACCGATGGTGACGTTGGAGGTCATGCCACCGGGGCACAGGACGCTGGGTCCGCGTCCGCCGGGCCTGTCCTGGAACCCACTTTCAAAATGTTTGTGCCAAATGAGCTTGCCGGTCCCGGCATCGATGGCGTAGACGTTGTCGGAAACGCCCACCTGGATCACCATCTGCTTGGGGCCGGCGCTGGTGTTGACGCGGGCGATGACCAGCGGCGGCAGCAGGGAATGCATTTGGCGCGGCTGATTGTCAAGCCTGATTTTCCAAAGCAGCTTGATGTCCTTGGCATTGGAGGTGTTGAGGATCTTCTCGTCCTTCTGCCAGTTGTTGCGCAGGACATCGCCGCCATCGGTGAGCCAGTCGGCGGCAAAGCCCTGGCCTGCCAAAAGGAGGAGGACAGGTGCAATTGCAATAGCTTTACTTTCCATTGTGAAGAACATACTATACAACAAATGATGCCACGATTTGCTCGAGCCGTAGCCGCCGCCGGCTATGCCATTCTGTCGGTGAGCGCAATGCATGCCCAACGAGGTGGTGGAGACTGGATGACCATCGGCAACGATCCCCAGCGATCCCACTGGGTGAGGAGCGATGGGAAGATTTCTCCAGTCGCCATGCAGAAGCCCGGCTTTGAGATGGTCTGGAAGTTCAAGCTGAAGAATGAAGCTCGGCAAATGAATTCTTTGACCCCGCCGGTGCTGCTGGATTTCTATATTTCCTACCGCGGCTTCCGCACGCTGGGATTTCTGGGCGGCAGTTCGGGTACAGTCACGGCGATTGATACGGACTTGTCGCGCATGGAATGGGAGAAGCCGCTGGGGCCGGCAAGCGCGGGCAGCGGAACTGCGCTGTGTCCAGGAGGACTGACATCGAGCGTGACGCGGCCTACAACGGCTGCGTATCCGCCGCAGGGGGGCGGGCGCGGACGCGGGAGTCCGGCCAAATCGGGAGTAGGCGAACCTTTTGAGGGTGCGGTCACTCTACGGCCCGGGCCGGCGCAACCTCCCTTCCCAGGTCCGCCTCCCCCGGCTGCCGGCGGAGTCCCCAACCGGCGGGCCACTCCAGCGCCCGGCCCATTTAGCCGTACGCCGCTGTTCTTGAATGTTGTCTCGCCCGATGGCAAATTCCATTCCATGTACGTATCGAATGGAGAAGAGCCCAATCCGCCCGTGGACTTTCTGCCGGCGAATGCGAATGCGGTGGGGCTGGTGGTGTTCGACGGCAGCGCGTATGTAGCCACAGTGAACAGTTGTGGTGGGGTGGCCGACGGCGTTTGGGGACTCGATTTGGAGTCGAAGAAAGTGTCTCAGTGGAAGGCGGGCGCGGGAGTGGCGGGGTCGGCTGGCGCGGCCGCGGGTCCGGATGGAACGCTGTATGTTGCCTCTGGTTCGGAACTGGTGGCGCTGCAGGGGGACACATTGCAGCAGAG
>JAENWC010000087.1 GCA_016650235.1 Terriglobia bacterium | reverse complement strand
TGGAGCATGGATTGCGGGAACAGGCCGAGAACATAGACCTGACCGCGCAGCCCGATTTGGGGATGTCCGGCGTGTACGACTCCTTTGTGCTTCCGCTGTCGGAGATTACGCTACCGGGCGAGAAGAGGCACGTGGAGGCAAAGCCGGGTCCGGAACAAGCGGTGACCAAACCACCTGTGAATCTGGCGGTGAATCTGGCTGATCCCGTCGTACAGGACATAGCGGATTTGCGATCGGGCGATGCGGCGCGTGTGCTGCAAGCGGTCGCGCGCATGGATCCGGCTCCAGCGCACGCGGTGCCGCATCTGGTGCAACTGGTGGCTTGGGATGATGTGTATCAGCCGGTGATGAAATGCCTGCGGAAATCCGTGGAGCTGCATTGCGGGCAACTGGTGGATTTTCTGGTGAACCGTCAAGTGGATTTCACCATCCGGCGGCGGCTGCCGCGGGTGCTGGGTGCGTCCACGTCGCATCGCGCGGCGGAGGGGCTGGTGTTGGGGTTGGCGGACAAGCGGTTCGAAGTTCGATACCAGTGCGGGCGGGCGCTGACGGTGGTCAAGTCGAGGCAGCCGAATCTGCGGGTGTCTGAGAAACGCGTGTTTGAGTCGCTGCGGCGGGAAGTGACGGTGAGCCGTGCGGTATGGGAGAGCCACCGGTTGCTGGACCGCGCCGAGGATGCCGAGGGGGGGCCGATGGTGGACGATTTCCTGCGCACGCGGACCAGCCGGAGTTTGGAACACGTGTTTACGATGTTGTCGCTGGTGTTGCCGGCCGAGCCGTTGAAGATCGCCTTTCACGGGTTACATACCGAAGATGCGCATTTGCGGGGGACGGCGCTGGAGTACATGGAGAGCATTCTGCCGCCGGACATTCGCGAGAAGTTGTGGCCGTTGCTGGAGAAATCGGACCAAGCGCCGGTGCGGGATCCACGGCCTCGGGAAGAGGTTTTGAATGATCTGATGCAGTCCAATCAATCGATTCTGGTCACGCTGGAGGAGATGAGGAAGCGGAGCGGAAATACGGGCTGAGGGTTTGCAGGAAAGCGCAAACCGCTATTGATTATTGACGATCACGGCGCTGACGGCGCCGTCATTCAGGCGAACGGATCCGAGGGATTGGCCGCTGGACTGGTAATAGTAGATTTCGACCAGACCGCCGGTGTCGCCCGGCATGGTGATGCGGGCAGAGGGGCTGCCGAGGCGGGCGACGACATCGGATCCTGCCGCGCCGGTCTCGAGACTGCGCATGGATTCGTAAGTAGGCAATGGAGGCGTCATTGCCGGGTCGGATTTCTGTTGGATCACGGGTGGGGCTGGGAATTGAGGGAATGGAATCCCGAAGGGACCGATGCCGGAGGAGAGTGCGGGACGATGGCCGGCGCGGTGGGGAATGGCGGCAGCCTTGACGGTTACCTCGGGTGCGAGTCTGGTTTTCGGCGCCCCTGATTTACCTTTGTAGGGACCTTCCATCTGTTTGGTGTATCCTTTTGGATTGCCGGTGGAAGCTTCGGCAGCGCCGGTTGCGGCGAGCACCTTGTCGAGGGAGTTGCTGACCTGTTTCCCCATCATGGTGCCCGCGGCTGCGCCAGCGGCGGCGGTGATACTGTGCTCGATAATGGCCTGGGCCCCGAGGAGGGCAGGCAAAGCGAATGCAAGCAGAGTGGAACGGATCATAAGGGTACCTTTAGTAGAAATGCTAAGCGATGTAGGCAGACGATGCCAGCGGGGGACTACCTTAGTTAGTGGACGGAAAGACCTGGACAATCTTGTGCACTAATACCTTTATCTTAAGGATAGTTTGACATGCTGATGGAGTTGCGGGGTATCGAGAAGCGTTTTGGGGGGATCACTGCGCTTCGGGACGGCAATCTACAGGTGGATGCGGGGCAAGTGCATCTGCTGATGGGGGAAAACGGCGCCGGCAAGTCCACGCTGATGAAGATCGTTGCGGGGTTGTATGAGCGGGACGGCGGGGAGATGGTTTGGAAAGGACAGCCGGTGCACCTGCGGCGGCCGGCGGAGGCGTCGGCGATCGGGATCGCGATGGTGCATCAGGAGTCGCTGCTTGCGCCGCACTTGTCGGTGGCGGAGAACATCTTTCTCGGCCGGGAGCCGCGTGTGGCGCCGGGTTTTGTGGACCGCCGGAAGATGGCGGCGCAGGCGGCGCGCCTGATCGAGGAGCATCACTTCCCGCTGCAGTCCGATTGGCGCGTGGAGAAGTTGTCACCAGCGGGCAAGCAGCTTGTGGAGATCTGCCGCGCGATCCAGAACGGATCGAGCCTGCTGATTTTCGATGAACCGACCTCCTCGTTGTCGGAAGGGGAATCGCAAGAAGTGTTCCGGATTGTGCGGACGCTACGGGACCGGCAGATGGGAGTGATCTACATCACGCACCGGCTGGATGAATTGCGGAGCGTGGGGGATGTCGTGACGGTGTTGCGGGACGGGCAGACGGTGCATAGCGGGGCGATGGCGGAGTTGAGCCGGGAACAATTGATACAGCACATGGTGGGGCGCGAGGTGTCGTCCATTTACCGCCGGGAGCCGGTGGAAGCTGGAGAGGAGCTGCTAGGTGTGAAGCATGTGAGCCGATCCCCGCTATTGCAGGACATCAGCTTTCAGTTACGGGCCGGTGAGATTGTGGGGATGGCGGGACTGGTGGGGGCGGGGCGGACGGAGCTTTGCCGGACACTATTTGGGTTGGACGCGATGGACAACGGGCAAGTGATGGTGGCGGGGAAAGCGGTGCGGTTGCGATCGCCCCGCGATGCAGTGGCGGCAGGGATTGCGCTGATTCCCGAAGACCGGCAACAGGCGGGGCTGGCGCGGCAGCTATCGGTGATGCATAACATGACGATCGCGAATCTGGCGGCGGTGAGCCGGTTCGGATTTCTGCGGAGCGCGGCTGAGGGGCGGGTGGCGGCCGAATACATGCACCGGCTGCGGATCAAGGCGGAGTCCGGGAGGCAACTGGCGGGCCGGCTGAGCGGGGGAAATCAGCAAAAGGTAGTGATCGCCAAGTGGCTGGTGCGCGGGGCGCGCGTGTTTTTGTTTGACGAGCCGACGCGAGGTATTGATGTGGGGGCCAAGGTTGAGGTGTTTGAAACGATGGACAGGCTGGCGCGGGCGGGGGCGGCGATCCTGATGGTGAGTTCGGAATTGGCGGAGCTGCTTCAGGTTGCCGACCGGATTCTGGTGATGCGGCAGGGACGATTGACGGGTGAGCTGAGTGGAGCGGCGACGCAGGAGCAAATCATGCAACTGGCGGCGCATGAATCACCGGGACGGCCCTTTGCGGGCGCAGAAGGAATTCTTTCATGATCCAGCGGTTACTTCCATTCCTTACGTTGGCGGCGCTGTTTGTGGGGTTATGCATAGCATCTCCGCACTTCTTGACCTCGACCAATTTGTCGAGCGTGGTGCGGCAAACGGCGGTGATCAACATCATGGCGCTGGGGATGACGATCATCATTATCGCGGGCGGCATAGATCTTTCGGTGGGATCGATTCTGGCGATGGGCGGGCTATTGGGGACGATGGCGATGGAGAAGGGGATGCCGATTCCCGTTGGGGTGGCGGTGGGGATTTTTACCGGGATGTTTTGTGGCTTGACTAACGGATTACTGACGACGAAGCTGCGGATCAATCCGTTTATCGTGACGCTGGGGACGTTGGGGATTGTGCGCGGACTGGCTCTGATCATCTCGAACGGGTTGCCGGTGCACCAGATTCCGGCTGGATTTTCGTTTCTTGGGGAGGGGAACTTGTTGCAGGTTCCGTTTGTGTTGTGGATTCTGCTGGTGTGCGCTGTGGCGATGCATGTAATTCTGGAACACACGAGTTTGGGCCGGTATGCGTTTGCGATCGGTTCGAATCCGGAGGCGGCCTTGTATGCCGGGATCAATGTTGGTTTTTATACGACGGCGGTTTACACGATTGGCGGGATGCTGACAGGGCTATCGGGAATGATAGAGGCTTCGCGCCTGATGACGGGCCAACCGACGGCGGGGCAGGGGTATGAGTTGCAGGCGATTGCGGCGGTGGTGATCGGCGGGGGGAGTTTGCGCGGCGGGGAAGGCAGCGTGATGGGGACGCTGGTGGGCGCTTTCATTATGGGGCTGCTCGCCAATGGGAGCGATCTATTGGGGATTTCTCCGTACCTGCAGCAGGCGATTATTGGGGCGGTGATTATACTCGCGGTGGCCTTTGACGAGTTACGCAAACGGCGGATGATCTGAACTTGAACCTCGACCACGAATATCGTTTCGACCACCGACAAACCGAGGGGCCGGGGAAACCCATTCGTCGAGAACCGCATTGGAAGTTATCGCCGCGGTGAAGCCGCTATTCTCCATCGCATAGGGGCCTTGTTCGGGCTCGGCTGGCTGATGTATTTCGGTCACGGGTAGTCGTCAGCGCAATCCGAAGCGCCGAATGTTCAGCCGGCCTGTTCAGCCGGCCCTGTCAGGGATCGGAGATGCTGGTATAATCGCCCCCATGCTCCGCCGTAGTTTCCTGTTGTCGGCGTCGGGCCTCTCGCTCTCTGCCGCCACTTCAACCCGCCCGGACCAAGTCCTCCTCAACGGCAAAATCTACACAGCCCGTCAAGGCACGGGCTTCCGGCAAGTGCAGGCATTGGCGATTGCAGGCGGGAAGATTCTGGCGTCCGGCGATATCGCGGAGATGCGCGGGCTGGCTGGCCCTGCTACGAAACAAATTGACCTCGGCGGCAAGACCGTCGTGCCGGGCTTTAACGATGCGCACACTCACGTCGCCTCGGCTGGACTAAGGCACCTGATGTTGGTGGACTGCGATTTGCGCACGATCACGGAAATTCGGGATGCCATCCGGCGGCGCGCCGCCCAAACACCCAAGGGCCAGTGGGTGCTCGGCTTTAAGTACGACGACACAAAGACGGGCGAAGGACGCAAGGTAAATGTGGGCGACCTGGACGCTGCCGCGCCCGATCATCCCGTGGCGATCACGCACCGCGGAGGGCATAGCGGGTTCTACAACTCGCTGGCCTTGGGTAAGGGGGATGTCAACGCCAAGACACCACAGCCGGCCGGCGGCGAGATTGTTCATGATGCCAAGGGTTCACTCACGGGTGAACTCCGTGAGACAGCCAAGAACTTGATTCCGATTCCTGAAAGCGCGGTGACGCCTTCCGATCGCAGGGAAGGGGTCCGGCTGATCACCAAGCTTTTTGCGAAGGCGGGCGTCACCTCCGCGCATGATGCGGGGGGATCTCCAGCCGATCTGCGCGCCTATCAGGATGCTCACGAAAACGGCGAGCTGTATTGCCGCGTCAACACACTGATCCAGTATCGCGCCATCGATCAAATGATCGCTGCCGGAATCCGGACCGGCTTTGGAAACGAATGGATCCGAACCGGCGCCATGAAGTTGACCTCGGACGGTTCCATCTCTGAGCGCACGGCGCGACTCTCGCAGCCTTACGAAGGAAGGCCCACCGATTTCGGAATCCAGGTGATGCCGGAGGAGCAGCTCTGGGAGATTGCCCGCAAGGCGCATTTGGCAGGATGGCAAATCGGTACACACGCCAATGGCGATGAAGGGATTGATGTCGCGCTGAAGGTGTACGAACGGCTGCAGCGCGAACATCCGCGCAAAGATCCCCGCTTCCGCCTGGAGCATTGCACCGTCGTCAACGACGCCCTGCTCCGCCGCATCCGCGCGTTGAACGCGATTCCGACTCCTTTTTGGACCTACGTCTACTATCACGGCGAGAAGATGGCCGAGTATGGCGCGGCACGCCTGGACCGCATGTTCGCCATGCGCAGCTTCCTGGACCACGGCATCCGCGTTGCCCCTGGATCGGACTATGTGCCCGGGCCGTTTGAGCCGATGATGGCGCTACAGTCCTGCGTGACGCGCACCGACAGCAGAGGGAATATTTGGGGCCCGAGCCAGCGCATAACGGTAGCCGAATGCATCGACGCCAGCACGCGCAACGGCGCCTATGCCTCGTTTGAGGAGAATGTCAAAGGTTCGTTGGAACCCGGCATGCTGGCCGACCTTGTAGTCCTGGGGCGGGATCCTTTTACGGAACATCCGTCCACGCTGGTGAGCATTCCTGTGGAGCGCACGATGGCAGGAGGGCGTTGGGTGTATGAAAGCTGATCTGGGACTTCTGGGACTCTATTGAGCCGGATTCAATGTTTTTGAATACAGAACCTGTCCTGCCACGTCGCGCAGATTCACCACCATCGCCCCGTTGGCAGCCTCGATCTTCACTTCCCCGAAAAACTGCAGGCCCGCACTGGGTGGCAGGTTCGACTTGCCCTTGTCCGGCGCTTTTTGAAAAACCAATTGCGGGCCGAACGTGTTCTCCAGCACTCCGGGACCAAAAGTGCCGGCGTTCAACGGGCCCGATACGAACTCCCAAAATGGATCAAAACCGGTGAACTGCGCCTTGGCCGGATCGTAGTAATGCGCGGCGGTGTAGTGCACATCGGCGGTCAGCCAGACCGTATTGCGCACCCGGTTCTGCTTGAGGAAGCCGAGCAGGGAAGCGATTTCGAGTTCGCGGCCCAGCGGTGGGCCATCCCCGTTGGCCGAGTTTTCATAGCGCGGCCTCCCTTGCGAATCCCTGCCGTCTCCGACGACGAGCCCCAGCGGCATGTCGGATGCGATGACCTTCCATGTGGCTCTCGATTCCCGCAGCCCCTGTTTGAGCCACTCGATTTGCGGCCGGCCCAGATAGACGGTCTCCTCGCTCTCCTGTGTCTGCCGGTTATGCGAGTTCGCCGCGCGGTAGCTGCGCATGTCGATCACAAACACGTCCAGCAACGGCCCGTAAGAAATGCGCCTGTACACACGTTCGCTTTCGACGCCGTGAAACCGCATCGGCGCATGTTCGAGAAAGGCGTGCGTGGCCCGCGCCACCAGCAGCGGAACGCTCTTTTCGCTATACCGCGCATCGGCGGAGAGATCCTTCCCTGGCGACCAGTTGTTCATCACCTCGTGATCGTCCCACTGCCAGATTTGCGGGACTTCGGCATTGAAGCGGCGCACGTTCTCGTCCATCAGGTTATAAAGATAGTTGCCGCGAAACTCGTCGAGCGTTTCGGCCACTTTGCTGGTGGCCTCCGTGGTGAGGTTGCGCCACTTGGTTCCATCGGGAAGTGGAACCTCGGCGGGAATGAGGTTGTCGGCGTAGATGGTATCGCCGGAGTGCAGAAAGAAGTCCGGCCCGAGCTTCCGCATTGTTTCGTAGATGCGCATCCCGCCCCAATCCGGATTGATGCCGTAACCCTGGCCCGCGGTATCGCCCGACCACAGGAACCTGACGCCGCGGCGCGCAGCGGGCGCTGTACGGACATGCCCGCTCACCGGTTCACTGAGCGTCTTGCCATCGCGCAAGTCGAGAAACTGGACGCGGTAAAAGATGCTTTGTCCGGCGGGCAACTGGCGGAGATCCATGCGCGCGGTGAAGCCGCTATTCTCCATAGCATAGGGGCCGGTGAGACGCCGCGCATCGGCCATGCTTTCCTTGGTGGACCACTCGACCATCATGCGTGAGGGACGGTCTGCGCGTGACCAGATGATGGCCCGGTCGGCCAACACATCGCCCGACTGCACGCCGTGTGAGACCAATGGGCGGGCGTATGCTCTTCGCACAAAGGCTGGGGAGAGGGCGGCGGTCCCGGCCAGGAGGAGATCTCGGCGGCGCATTGCGCCAGTGTACCTCAACATTGCTTTGGGCGCGGTTCTTTTGCGCTTCGGCGCCGCAAGAGTATATTAATGGATAGCCGAGTTCGGGTAAGGAGACACACCATGAGAATTGCGATTCCGGGAATCTTGTTAGCGCTATCAGCTATACCTTCCTTATTACAGGCCCAGGCCACTGGTGTGGTGGTCGGGGTAGTCAGAGACAGCAGCGGCGCAGTGATCGCCGGGGCTGCGGTGAAAGCAAGTAATGTACTCACCGGACTGGATTGGATGACGGAGTCCAGTGCCACGGGCCGCTTCAATTTTCCACGTCTCCCTGTTGGTGAATATAAAATCAGCGTCACTCAGGCCGGGTTTCGCACTTTCCTTTCGGAAGCTTTCCAATTGGAGGCGGACCAGAATCGCGAGATCACGGCAACCATGGATGTGGGCGCCACCAGCGAAACGGTCACGGTGACCGGAGCCGTGTCGCAAGTGGATACGGTGGCCGCGACCATCCGGCAAGTGGTGGATGAGAAGCGAATCACGGAATTGCCATTGAACGGCCGCAACCCGATGCAGTTGGTTCTGCTTGTACCGGGCGCGGTGTCGGCGCCGGGAGGTGCA
>JAENWC010000086.1 GCA_016650235.1 Terriglobia bacterium | reverse complement strand
TCCTCACCTGCACGCGCACGGTGTCACCCGGTTCAATGGCTGGGACCTCGGCGCGCTTGTATTTGCCCGATACTTTCTCTAATAACGCGTTGCTCATTTTCTTACTGCCTTTCCAAGAATCTTGTTCGCTCCGGCGGAAACTGCACAACGGCCCCCGCCCCTACTAAGTACCAGCCCGCAAAACGGAGCCCGGCTGCATTGTTACCTCGCCGAATTGAGGGGCGCCGCCGCGCCCTTTGCGGGCTCCCAAGGGATAAACTACTATTTAACCAGATCCGGACGGTTCCGTGCGGTCTTATCTCGCGCCGCCTGCAGCCGCCACTTCCGGATCTCGTCGTGGTTGCCACCCACGAGAACCTCCGGCACCGGCCAGCCGCGAAACTCCGCGGGCCTTGTGTACTGTGGGCAATCCAGCAGCAAACCTTCTCCCGTCTCATCCTCACGAAACGACTCGCATACCGTGGAATCGGCGTTGCCCACAACTCCCGGCACCAGCCGCCCAACGGCATCCATCACCAGCGCGGCCGCCAACTCTCCTCCGCTCAATACAAAATCTCCCACCGACAACTCTTCATCGGCCAGATGTTCGGCCACACGCTCATCCACGCCCTCATAGCGCCCGCACAGCAACACGATCTCACCGGCCTGGCTCAACCGGCGCGCCACAGCCTGATCAAACCGCCGTCCCTGCGCCGACAACAACACCACCTTCCGATGCGGTCCGCGCTGCGGCAGAATGCTTTCCACAGCGGCAAATAACGGCTCCGGCTTCAACAGCATGCCTTCTCCGCCCCCGAACGGCCGGTCGTCCACGGTCTTATGCCGGTCCGAGGTCCAATCCCGCAGGTTGTGCATTGTTACTTGGACCGAACCGTTCTTCAAGGCCCGCCCCAGCACCCCATGCTCCAGGATGCCGGCAAAGAATTCCGGAAAGATGGTCACAACATGGAACTTCATTCCCGATTCAGTTCCCTCAGCCCTTCCGGCAAATCCGCCAATATCTTTCCTCCGGCCACATCAATCTCCACACAGATGCTCTTCACAAACGGCACCAGAATCTCAACTCCGGACGCTGTTTTCACTTCCAGCAAATGCTGCCCGCCTGTGTCACGCCATCCCGCGACGCGGCCTACTTCTTCCTGCCGCGCGCAGTCCACCACACGCAGGCCCAGCAGGTCTTTCAGGTAATATTCGCCGGCCTCGGGCGGGGCCAATTCCGACTGCAACAGCCGTATCTCGGCGCCCTGCAACTGCTCGGCCTCGGTAATCGAACTGATGCCGGCAAACTTCAGGATCAGCCGGTCCTGATGAAGCCATGCCTTTTCGAGGGCCAGGGAAACTCCGGCAGGCTGCAGGCTTGCTCCGAACAGTGTCGGCTTGCGGCCGGACTTTTGCAGTCCGGTGAACACATCCAGACCCACCCCGAACGCGGTAACGATCACCTCACCGGCGAGACCGCGGCTGCGCATCACGCGTCCAAGCGTCACCCACTGGCCGGCGCCGCCTGTCATTTCATTCCGCTCTACTCCAGAATTTCCAGAGTAAACCGCCGGTTCAGCTTCATTCCGGCCGCGCCGAGCAAGGTCCGCACCGAGCGTGCCGTCCGTCCCTGTTTGCCGATCACCTTACCCAAATCGCTAGGCGCAACGCGCAACTCGAGCACGGTCACCTGCTCGCCCTGCACCTCGCGCACGCTGACTTCTTCGGGGATGTCGACCAGAGCCTTCGCAATTTCCTCAACCAGTTCCTTAATTCCCATCCCAGTCATTGGCAGCGTCTCCTATTCCATTTCAAATATAGCACCGGCCCCGAGTCAGGCTCGCCAGATACCGCTCCCCTTGGTCACGGCTCAGAATCGGGGTATGAGACCGAGTCGCAGGAGCGGCGTAATTGCAGGATATGTGGTCTCAGAATAGAATCGGGTTCGCGGTGGGATGGTTGCTTCGTTGAGAAGCCCTAAGCCGCCGGCTGTGCAGCCGGGGCAGGGTTGGCCTTCATCAGACGCGCCACGGTCAGCGAGGGTTTCGCGCCGGACTTGATCCAGTGATCGATCCGGTCGTGTTTCAGGTCCACTGCGGCGGGCTTCGAAATCGGGTTGTACAGGCCCACCACCTCCACGCAACGGCTGTTGCGCGCTCTCCAGTCTTCAATCACAACTACCCGGTACGTCGGTTTCTTCTTTCCACCGAACCGGGCCAAACGAATCTTCAACATCAGTATGAAACTCCTATCCTCTTAATTATCTTCGATCTCTAGTTCCAGGGCGCGCCCGGCATTTTCATCTTGGCCAGTTGCCGACCCAGGGCCCCGCCCATCTTGCCGCCCATTTTGCCTCCGAGCAGGCCTCCGGATAAACTCTTCATCATCTTGCGCGCTTGCGCGTATTGCTTCAGCAAGCTGTTGACTTCCTGTACCGTGGTGCCGCTGCCCTTGGCGATGCGCCGGCGCCGGCCACCGTTGATCACCATGTGGTTGGCCCGCTCATGCGGCGTCATGGAGTCAATGATGGCAACCACCCGCAACATCTCTTTCTCATCCACTTTGGCGTTTTTCAATTCCTTGAACGGACCCACCTGCGGCATCATGCCCAGCAGTGATTCGAGCGAGCCCAGCTTGCTCAACTGCTTCATCTGGTCCCGGAAATCGGCGAGGGTGAAATCGTCCTCGAGCAGCTTGCGCTGCATCTGCTCGGCCTGCTTCTGATCGATGTTCTGCTCTACTTTTTCGATCAACGAAAGCACGTCGCCCATGCCCAGAATCCGCGATGCCACACGCTCGGGATGAAACGGTTCCAATGCATCGTACTTCTCGCCAATCCCGGCAAACTTCAGCGGCTGGCCGGTCACCTGCCGGATCGACAACGCCGCCCCGCCGCGCGCATCGCCGTCCATCTTGGTCAGAACGATACCGGTAATCCCCAGCCTCTTGTGAAATTCATCGGCGGACTTCACCGCGTCCTGCCCCGTCATGGCATCGGCCACAAACAGAATCTCGGTCGGATGCAAAGACTCCTTCAACTCTTGGAGCTCCACCATCAGATCATCGTCGATATGGAGCCGGCCGGCCGTATCCACCAGCACCATATCGCGCCCGGTCTGCATCGCCTCGCGCCTTGCCCCGCGCGCCAGCTCCAGCGGTTTGCTTTCGCCCTCGGCCCCGGCATAAATGGGCAGCTTCAGATCCCTGGCAATGACCGCCAACTGGTGCCGCGCCGCCGGACGGTAAACGTCCACGCTCACCATAATCGGGGAATGCCCGTTTTTGGAACACCAGCGCGCCAGCTTGCCGGTGGAGGTGGTCTTACCCGACCCCTGCAATCCCACAAGCATCACCACCGTCGGCGGTTCATTCGCGGTCCGCAACTTGGATTGGTGCGTCCCCAAAATCTTCACCAACTCCTCGCGTACGATCTTGGTCACCTGCTGAGCCGGAGTCAGCGATGTGAGCACTTCCTGGCCCATCGCTTTTTCCTTGATGCTCTCCATCAACTGCTTGACGACGCGGAAATGAACGTCGGCCTCCAGCAGCGCGACGCGGATCTCCCGCAACGCGGCCTCCATATTCTCGGCCGTCAATTTTCCTTCGCCGCGCAGGTTCTTGAAAACCCGCTGCAGCTTTTCCGACAAGTTATCGAACATGTTGATAATCGGGCCGCACGAACTCTGCGGGCGCACATGGACACACGTCCACTCCAGGCAGCTTTTTCATTATAAAGGACCAGGGATCTGTTTGTCTTGCAACAAGAGATGGGGAGACCCGGTTCTTAGGCTCGTTTAGGCCGTTTTGAGCCGCATGACTCTCCCGCTGGATTAATGGCGCGCCGCTTCCGTATCGCGGGTGCATAACGGCGGAACTGCCAGAACAAGAACGGTAGTGTGGGCTATACTGTGGAGGAAGATCCACAATGAAGACCATACAGGTGGTGCTGGACACAAAGCTCCTGCAAGCGGCCGATCGTGCGGCGAAGCGGCAGAAGGTGAATCGATCGGCGTTGATCCGCCATGCTCTTAGGCAACACCTCAAGCGCTTGCGTGAGCTGGAATCGGAAGCGCAGGACCGGCGCGGGTATCTGGCCCAGCCGCAGCGGGAGGAGGAGTTCGGCATATGGGAGGACACCGCGGCGTGGCCGAAACTCTGAGCAGGGGTGAGGTTCGCCTTTACCGGTTCGCGCCCCCGGACAAGCAGCGGCCGGTTCTGGTTCTGACGCGCGATAGCGCGATAGGCCATCTGGCAACCGTAACCGTCGCGCCGGTCACGTCGACCATTCGCGGCGTGCCTTCCGAAGTGATTCTGGATATCGATGACGGGATGAAGGGGCGTTGCGCTGTCAATCTGCACAACGCTGTTACCGTGGCGCAAGCGCGATTGGGACGCCGCGTCGGCAACTTGAGGGTAGAGCGAATGCGGGAGGTCTGCACGGCATTGCGCTTTTCGCTCGGATGCGGCTAAGAACGCCTTCTCCTTGCGGTTGGATCTAGCGTGGATCTAGGGCTTGCTCAGGTCCCTGATATAAAGGTCCTTGAACCGCATGTTCCCAGACCCGCCCGAGTGCAACTGCAAGGCGATGGCCCCGTCGTGGGACTTTGGCGTGGGATCGGTGAAATCGATCATCACCACTCCATTCAAACGCGAAACATAGCGATTGCCTTCCACCTTCATTTGCAGGTCGTTCCAATCCGACTGCCGTACCGCGCCTTCGTTCTCCGGCGCCGGCCAGACGATCCACTGCCGCCCGTCGCCATAAATGCCGCCGGTATGCTTGTTGACGGTGCAGTCGATCTCAAACTGAAGCCCCTGGCTCACATCGGGAGTGCCTGGCTTGAAGTCCACGTGGAAGAAGACCCCGCTATTGCCATCCCCTTCGCACTTGAATCGCATCGACATGTGAAAATCCTTGTAGGTTTTCTCTGTCTTCAAATAGCCATACGATTTCGAGATGGCCCGCCCATGAATGGTGCCCTCTTCCACTTCCCACTTCTCCTTGCCCACCTCCACCCAGCCGCGAAGATCCTTTCCATTGAACAGGGAGACCCAGTCCTCGCCCGGTTTGGGCTTGGCTTGGCCCAAAGCGAGAGTGGCGCAGGTCAGCAAGGTTAACAGCAGTTGTATGCGAATCATTGGACCATTATAGGCCGGTTTTGAAGCGCCGGGCTCTACTCATTTTGGCAAGTTCGCAAGCTTTGGAACATCCAGCGCCGGATTCCGCGAGAAAAAGCTCGCCAGGAGTGGGGCTCAAGATAGAGTTTTCGCACCTCTACTTCAGGTCCACCACAATCAGCTCGTAACCGGCTTTCCCGGTGTTCTTCGCCGTGTGGGTCTGCGGAGCGGCGATGGCCGCGGAGTCCTTCTTCACTTCCAGCTTGGTGACCTTGCCCGCGCCGTCGGTCGAATCAGCAGTGAGGTCGGTCAACGCGACCAGGACCTCGGTGCTGGTATGGGTGTGCTTGGCGGTGATCGATCCCGGACCTCCAGTGCAAAGCTGGGCGGTGGCATGCGGGGATTCGGCTACCACTTTGCAGTTGGCCAGCGAAGGGGCTTTCCGGGCCTTGGCCGCCGCCGGCGCTGGTTTCTTGAACTCGATGAGGATGACTTTCACCGGTTTCTTGTCGATGCTTTCGGAAACGTGGGACTGCGGCGGCATGGCAATCACCGTTCCACGCTTGGTGCCCGGCGCGGACTGTTGCTTCTTGCCGTCCGGCATGGTCCACATGGTAATGCCCGGTTCCAGTATCACAGCCATCAGCGCGGGATGAGAGTGCATCACCGTCTTGGAGCCTGGCGGCACGTTGCCTTCCAGCAGCCGCACGTCCTCATTCTCCGCAATCAGCTTGTACTGCCCGGCAGCTACTTTTACGGGATCTTGTGCCCATGTAAGAGCCCCCGTGAATAACATCAACGCCATCGACTTGCACATCCTATTGAACTCCCCTCTTGTAGTGCGAACCTAGTCATGGTAATGCCTGGATGGATCAAGAAGCAAGACCAAGCGGCTCTTCCAGGTTTTAGTGGGACGGCAGATCTAAGCGCAGAGTTCCGCGCGTATGGCGGCGGCGATACGTCCGGTGAGCGTTTCCACCACCTCCATGGCCGGACCTTCCACCATCACGCGCGCCAGCGGCTCGGTGCCCGAAAAACGCACCAGCACACGGCCCTCGACGCCCAATTCGGACTCAGCCGCGCGGATCTCGCGCCGCACTGCGTCCAACTCCTCCAACGGACGGCGCACCTGTACCCGCACGTTCACCAGTTTCTGCGGATACACGTTCATGGACGAGGTCAACTCATCCAGACTCTTACCAGTGGACGCCATGATGTCGAGCAGCGTGAGCGCCGTCAGCAATCCGTCCCCCGTTGTAGCGTGCTTCAGAAAGATAATGTGCCCGGACTGCTCCCCGCCCAGCGGAGCATCGCGCCGTAACATCTCCTCCAGGACATACTTATCACCCACCGGAGTCCGTACCAGCCCTACTCCGTTCCCGGCCAGCGCTTTCTCCAAACCCAAATTCGACATCACCGTCGCCACCACCACCGGACCATGCCCGTTCCCGTTCAGTTGATTGCGATGCAGCAGGTCCCGCGCGCAAACCAGCATCACATGATCGCCGTCGACAATCTTGCCGGAAGCGGCCACGGCGATGCACCGGTCCGCATCCCCGTCGAAGGCGAAACCGGCGCCGGCTCCTGTTTCTTCCACGGTCCTGGCCAGCAGCTCGACGTGCAGCACGCCGCAGTCCAGATTGATGTTGCGCCCATTGGGAGCGCAGCCTACAGAATGTACGCGCGCACCCAACCTTTCCAGCAGCGCCGCCGCCAGGTGCGAAGCTGCGCCATGTCCGCAATCCACCACCACCGTCATTCCGTGCAAAGCATGGCTGACCGTGGAGGCCAGATAGTCCAGATACCGCTGGTCCAACTGCTCTTCTACTACGAGTGGAAAAGCCGGCGGCATCGCGCCGTCCTCGATCAGAGAGAAAATCTCCTCTTCCAGCGCATGCTCTGTTGCATCCGGCAGCTTGTAGCCGGAATGGCCGAATATCTTGATCCCGTTATCCTGAAAGGGATTGTGCGAAGCCGAAATCATCACACCGGCCACAAAATCGCCCGTGCGCGTGAGATAGGCCACGCCCGGCGTTGTGATCAATCCCGCAAAACGAACCGGAACCCCAACGCGTGCCAGCCCCGAGGCCAACTCCGCCGCAATCCACCCTCCGGATTCCCTGGTGTCCATCCCCACGAGCACATTACCGATCGAGGATGATCCCCGATGTTGCCGGAGGCACCACAGCCCGAGCGCCCTGCCCACCGCATGCACGCTGGGCGGATCCAGCGGATATTCGCCGGCCACACCCCGTATACCGTCGGTCCCAAACAATTTTCTCGCCACCTGATTCAGTTCTCCGAACCATCCGACTTTCTCACTACAATAATTACCCTCACGCGTCCACTCGCCTCAAACCGCACATGCGGATCGGAGGTATAGGCCTGCACGGAAAAACTTGCTGCATCCACCACGCCGCTGAGATCGAGCCGGTCGGTCTCCACAGTCGCAATTTCGTGTACCCGGCTCTCCGGCCCCAGTATCCGCAGGCGTGCCGGCTCGGCCCGGCTCGAAACCACTGTGTAACCCTTTGGCGGCGGCGCAAAGCGGATCTCCACGGGTACCTCCCGTACGGTCCTTTTCTCAAAATGCAACCGTACCTGGTCAGGGGTGGAATGCTCCAGGACCACACCGGTGGGCAATCGAATGGAGGCCTCCTGAATGGGAAACGTCTTTTCCCCCGGACGAACCACCGAGGCCAAGTCGAGCACCACCGAGGTTTCCGACAAACTCGCCGGAGTCAGCTTGCCGGACGGCCCTCTCACTTCCAGTTGCACCTTGTCCAATAAATCGGAACTCACTTCTAGATCGGTTGGGATGTTCTTGAATTGCACCGGAACCGAAATCGAGGTGATCACCGGTGGGTCGGCAGTCAGCGCCACCCAGAAAAGGATCGACAATCCCAGCGAGGCCAGCTTCCAATCAAGATTTTTGGTGAGCCACTGCATCAGTAACGCTCCGGAGCTTCCAGCCGGCTTTCCCGTTCCTCATCTGTCATCCCTGGCGCTGTCTCCGGTCCAGCGCCTGGCCCCGCCGGCAGACGGTGCCGCTCGGCCCCGCCCAAGTGAGCCGACAAACGCAGGCCCACTTTCTCCAGCGTCACGTCACCTTCAATTTCACCAAACGAGGCGATGGAAATACGCCCGGTCTCTTCCGACACCACCAGGGACAGACAATCGGTCTCCTCCGTGATCCCAATCCCGGCCCGGTGCCGGGTGCCGAGCGTGCTCATCAACGCCGGGTTCATGCTCAACGGCAGAAAGCAGGCGGCGGCCGCGATCTTCTCGCCTTGAATGATGACCGCGCCGTCGTGCAGCGCCGCGCCCGGGTGGAAGATGGCGAGCAATAGATCGCGCGATACCGCCGCCTCCAGCACTACCCCGCTTTCGACAAACGTCCTCAATCCGATGTCGCGCTCGAGAACGATCAGCGCGCCGGTCCGCGTGCGCGATAACTGATCCAGCGCCAACAGAATCTCTTCAATGAATTCGCGCCGCTTCAACCGGTTTCCCCAGCCCATCCAGCCGCGCTTGCCAATGCGCGCCAGCATGCGCCGGATCTCGGATTGAAACATCACGATCAGCGCGAAAGCGGTATAGGGGGCGATGGTGGCCAGCAGCGTCGGGAGCATCTCCAGCCCCGCATAAAGCGATGCGAGATAGATGCCAATTAAGACGAAAACCCCGCTGAGAATGTTGGCCGCGCGGCGTCCGCGGATGATCACCAGGAACTGGTAGATCAGGAAGGCCGTAACAAGAACATCAAGGAGCGCAATTGGGGTGAGTTTGGGCAGAGACGGAAACAGCGGTGCCGTTAGAAAGTTCATGCCAAAAGTCGCCTGGAACGGTCACAGAATCCTAAGTTCAATTCTAGCTGAAATGCCGGGGCTTACGCGCCCCGTGGCGGTTGACTCGTCCGCGGCTACTGGATCTGCGGAATCGGCACGCGGTAGCGGCCCGCAAACACTTCGCCGAAAATCTCCAGCATCTGGCCGTGCACGGCTCCGTTATCGGCCAGCAAGTGCGCGCCCCGCACCGATGCCTCACCGCCATGCATGTCCGAACACCGTCCTCCCGCCTCGGTCACCAACAGCATCCCCGCCGCCATGTCCCACGAGTTCAAGCCGAACTCCCAAAACGCCTCCAGGCGCCCGCAGGCCACATAGGCCAGGTCGAGTGCGGCCGATCCCCCGCGCCGTACCCCGTGCGTGGCCATCGCCAACTGATGATAGAAATGCACGTTCACGTTGAGATGCCGGCGCCGCGTGGGAAACCCGCTGGCCACCAGGCAATCCTCCAGCTTCTGCGCTCCAGAAACATGCATCCGGCGATTGTTCAGGTAGGCCCCACCGCCCCGCTCGGCCGTGAACATCTCCTGCCGCAACGGATCAAACACTACCCCGGCCACCATCGTGCCGGCCTGCTCCAGAGCCAGCGTCACATTCCACATCGGGAATCCGTGCGCGAAATTCGTCGTCCCGTCCAGCGGATCCACATGCCAGCAGAAGGCGCCCCCGGAATCGTGCCCGCCACCCTCCTCGGCCACAATCGAGTGCGAAGGGAAATGCGTCCGCAAACGTTCCACGATCAGTTTTTCCGAAGCCCGGTCGGCGGCCGTCACCAGGTCGTTCTCGCCCTTCATTTCATATCCGATGCGCCGCTCGGACAGATTGGCCAGCAGTGCTCCGGCGTCCCGGGCAATTTCGACCGCGGTTTCCAGATAAGTGGACACCTAGGCCTTTTCCTCGTACAGATACTTGATGTCGTGCTTGAAGATGAACAGGTTCGGTTCCCCGTCTCGCGTCAATCGCACAAAGCGCGCATCGTAATATTCCAGCGTGCCGCTGAATTCTTTGTTGTCCATCAGCCGCACGCGTACCCGCGTCTTCTCATCGATCAGGCGGCGCAGGTATTGCACCTCTTCAAAGGTCTGCTCCACGGCGCGGTTCTTCGGCTTGGTTTGGGTCACGCGATCTTCTGGCATCGAGGTGGTTTTCTTTCTCCTAAGTAACCGCCCGCAAAACGGAACCCGTCCCGGCGCGGTGGCTGGCTTTGGCTCGGGTGCGGCCCTTTGCCGGGTGCTGGTGTTTATTCATAGTAGCCGGAGCGGGTCAACACCTGCAAATCCGGCCGCGTAAGCGCAACGCGCAAGATTCGAAACCGGCTTTTGGATTCCGGCAGATTCTTCGGATAGTAGCCCACCAGGTACTGTGTTCGCAGATCGCGCAAAATCTCGGTGAAGGCCCGGTCCAGCGCCGGACCCACGTCGGGAAAAAACGCCCGTCCTCCCGTACTCTTGCTGAGCGAAATCAACGCATGTTCGCCGCCGACGTTGCGCCCCGCCTCGCTCGTGATGGGCGTCACCACAATTGGATAGATCACCGCATCGGCGCGGTGCATCGCCCGCAGCGCATCCTGGTAGCTCCGCGTGCTGGTGGTATCGCCGCCGTCCGAGACAATCACCACAACATGGCGGCCCTGGCGATCGGCAAGCTCTTCGGCCGCAAACCAGAGCGCATCGTAGACGGAGGTGCCCGCCTCGGCCCGCAGCTTCTGCAAACTCTTCTCCACTTGCGCCGGATTTCGCGTGAAGCTCGCATGCAGACTCACGTCGTGGTTAAACGAGAAAAAACTCAGCGCGTCGCCTGTATTACCTTCCCGCACCAGCGCCCGCAGAAACCGCACCGAGGAATCCACCTCGTATTTCAGATCCTTTGCCGTGGACCCGCTGGTATCGACGAGCAGCGCCACCGATAACGGCTGCTCGGTGTTATGTTCAAAAATAGCGATCTCCTGCTTCACGCCGCTGTCGATCACCTGAAAATCCTGCTTGTTCAGCGTCCCCACCAGGTTGCCCGAGGCGTCCTTTACGCTCACCAGCAAACGCACCAGACGCACATCCACTCGTATGACCTGTTCCTGCGCCAATAGGAAACCCGCTGCGGCAGCCAACAGGCAAGCGCACGCGAATCGCGCCCTCATTTGAGAACCGAGTCGTCCCACTCGCCCTCGACCCAGACCTCGCCGTCGGCGAAGTATTCTTTCTTCCAGATCGGCACCAGCCGCTTCAGACGGTTGATGCCTTCGAGCGCCGCCTCAAAGGCCGGCTTGCGGTGCGGGGCCGTCACCACCACTGCGACGCTGGTCTCTCCGACCTGCATTCTCCCCAACCGATGCACCAGCGCGATCCGGCTAATGGCGTGCGTCCCCGCGATCTCACGCCCGATCCGCGCCATCATCTTCACGGCCATCGCCTCGTAACACTCGTAATCCAGATACTGCGTGGGACGGCCTTTGGTGTTGTTGCGCACCACACCTTCAAAATCCACCACCGCGCCATCTTCGCCGCGCAGCAGCCGCGCCACCACGGTCCGTGTATCGATTTCCATTCTGGTAAGAGCGAAGAAATTCCCCGTGTCCTGATCCGCAATCTCGTGCAGGAAGTGTCCCGCGCCGCCGCTGACCGGCGGCAGAAAAGCCACCTCGTCGCCTTCCTCCACCACCGTCGAACGGGGAGAAAACTCCTGGTTCCGCGCCAATACGATACTTGCTTCCATCGATCTCAGCTTCGATTCACCACTGGCATAATGGTCGAAAACGCCTTGCAGGCTGGCTCCGTCGGCGATCTCGGCCTCTTCGCCCGAACGGCCCAGCAGGTCCTTCACCATCCCGAAAAACAACACACGAATTCGCACAATCGCTATCCTAGCAGACGCCCCCGGCGCGCACCCGGTTCCTTACAGGTATAATTCACTCCTCATGCACTTTCACGAAGCCCGCCTGCGCGTGCGCTATGCCGAAACGGACCAGATGGGCGTTGTCTACCATGCCAACTATCTGGTCTGGATGGAGGTGGGGCGGGTGGAATTCTGCCGTTCCCGTGGCCTCCGTTACCGCGATTTGGAGACCGGCGCCCAGGTCCGGCTGGCCGTTGTGGAGGCCAACTGCCGCTATCTTACCCCGGCCCGTTATGACGATGAGGTGATCGTGAAGGCCTGGGTGGAGGAGGCCCACCCTCGCATGGTCCGCTTCGGTTATGAGATGCGGAATGCCGATCCCGAGGCTGGCCCTGTGCTTGCCACCGGCCACACCAAACACATCTTCCTTGGCGCGGACATGAAGCCCCGCAAGCTACCCGAGGCCTACCGCTCCATCTTCTCTGTTGGTCCGCGGGTGGATCCCTAGGCTCCACCTTGCCACACACAATTGCTGCGCCACTGGAGAGCCTGTTATCCTGAAGGTTCCCCGAAAATCCATGGCTAAAGTCTTCCCCTTCCAACCCTATCGCTATACCCCATCGGCCGGACCGCTCGAGAACCTCGTTACCCAGCCCTACGACAAGATCTCGCCGGAAATGCGCGAGCGCTACCTGGGCCTGAGCCCCTACAACCTGGTGCGCATCATCCTCGGGAAGAAGTCCGGGACGGACTCGGACGGCGATAACATCTACACGCGCGCCGCCGCCCATCTCAATGACTGGATAGGTTCCGGCATCCTCTCGCGCGAAACAGAGCCATCCTTCTACGCCTATTTCCAACAGTTCACAGACCCCGACAGCGGTGCCCTCTGCGTGCGCAAGGGGTTCATTGGCGTGTGTCAATTGGAGGAGTATTCCGCAGCCGTCGTTCACCGGCACGAACAGACCCTCTCGGGCCCCAAGAAAGACCGCCGCGAAGTTCTCAGCCACACGCAGGCGCACTTCGGGCAGATTTTCATGCTCTACCGGGACCCCGAACAGGCCGTCGACCGTATCCTGGACGAGGCGTCTCAATCAGCGCCGCTTGGTACTGTTACAGACGACTATCGGGTGGTGCACACGCTTTGGAAGATCTCCGAGCCGGCCATGGCCGCCAAAATACAGCAGCTCATGGACGATAAGAAGCTGATCATCGCCGACGGCCATCATCGCTATGAGACCGCGCTCGGCTACAGCAAGGAGAGTCCTAAATCAGACGCGCAACGCGTCATGATGACCTTCGTCAACATGAACGCTTCCGGTCTCCGCATTCTCGCCACACACCGCCTTGTGCGAGGTCTGGATGGCTTCAGCCCCGAGGCCCTGCTCGCAAAACTCAAGGCGATCGGCCAAGTGGAGACCTTTCCCACACGGGACGCTTTCAAGGCGGCTTTTTCCACGCCTGATCCGGGCAAGATTCGCATTGGCGTCACATTCCCCGGGGACAAGTCCATCCAACATCTCGAACTCCATCAGGTCGAACTGGACCGCCCCACCGGCGGCCTGGACGTCAATTTCCTGCACGAACGGATCCTCGATGGCGCGCTCGGCATCAGCGTGGAGGCAGTGCGCGAGGAGAAGTACCTCAAGTACATTCGCGGCATCGATGCGGCCTGCGAACTGGTGGCTAACAACCAAGCTCAGGTAGGCTTCCTCCTGCAGCCCACCACCGTCGAGCAGGTGGCCGAGGTCAGCTTCGGCTTCGGCGTCATGCCCCAGAAGTCCACGGACTTCTATCCCAAGCTGCTCAGCGGCCTGACTATCTACCGGCTGGAAAAGTAACTCCCGCCTGATTTAGAATGTAAGGCGCAGCGCAAGCTGCAGGATACGCGGATCCCCCTGGGCACTGGTGATGCGCATGAACTGCACATTGTTCTGAGCGGATACCGGAGCATTCAGATTGGTACGGTTGAAGGCGTTAAAGGATTCGAAGCGAAACGTCGTGGTGAGACGCTCCCGGAATGTGAAGCCCTTGGAGAGGCCGAAATCGACGCTTGCGAATCCGGGCGCGCGGAACGTGTTGCGTCCCAATGTGCCGAACGTGCCGATTGTGTTCGGTGCGAATGCCGCTTTGTTGAGGTACTGATCGATGCGCTCCCCTTGGCTGCGGTTATCCCCCAGGTTTGGCTGGCCGATGAGGTCGGCGCGCTGTCCGCCCGTGCCGGTGCGGGCATTATCCACGCCGCTGGTGACGGTGAAGGGAAAGCCGCTCCAGAGGCTGACGATGGTGTTGAGATTCCAGCCTCCGATTACGGCGTTGGCGAAACGGTTCTGCGACCGGAAGGGAAGCTCCCAGAGGCCGGAGAGGTTCATGACGTGCCGCTTGTCGAAGTCGGACGGGCCTTTGTCGAAGGCCTGGTTATTGGGGTCGGTACGAGCCTGCCCTGTGGCCTTGTTGGCGGAGGCATCATCAATGCTCTTGGCGAACTGGTAGTTGGCCAGGATCGAGAAGCCCTTTGCGAAACGGCGCTCGGCGGTGAACTGGAGCGCATGGTAGGTGGAGTTGCTCACCGGCTCGATGATAGTGACGTTGCCGAGGCCGGGCGCCAGTGGACGGCGCGCATTGGTGGTGGCCGTTGTGACACCGGGGGCGTAGACGGCGGCATTGAATTCGCGCAGAGCCACTAGCCGCGTACCCTTGGACCCGGCATAGGACAGGCGCCCGATGAAGCCGCCGGCGATCTCCCGTTCCAGCGTGAGATTCCAGGACTGCACGTACGGATTCCTCATACTCTGTTCGTAGAGGAACTGTGTGCTGAACTGCGGGAACGCAACCGTGCTCGGCGGAGTGGTGGTGCCAGGGAAGGGATTGGTGGTCCCGGCCCAGGGGTTGGCGAAACTGTTTACGTTGTTGCCATTGACGGTAACCACGGTCCCAAACGGAGCCTGGTTTGCCTGGCTGTTGGTGGAAATGGTGTTGGAACGGTCAAAGAAGATGCCATAGCCGCCGCGCACCGCGGTGCGCCCATCGCCGAAAACGTCCCAAGCGAAGCCGATACGCGGACCCAAGTTCGTCATGGTCCGCTCAAAGCCGCCATCGGGGATGCCGGCATCCCCGGGATAGACAACACCCAACGGCGCGTTGGCGTAACGAGTGGACTGCTGGCCCCTGCGCCAGGTGGCCAGTTTGCCGTCTACGTCGGTAAAGGGGAGGAAGGGCTCCCACCGGACGCCGAGGTCGACGCTGAAATTGCGCCGCACCTTGATGGAATCCTGGAAGAAGACGCTGTACATGTCAAAGCGGGTCTTCTTGTATTCGCCCACTCCCTGGCCCAGCGTGTTGAATTTTCCCAGGAAGAAATCGGCGAGGGAGTCAGTGGTGAACGGCGCAGTGCCATTGAAGTTCCACTGGCCGTTGGCGCGGAAGTTGTTGATGATGTCGCCGATGCCGCGGTTGAATTCGCCGCCGATCGTGATCTGGTGCTTGCCCTTGGACCAACGTATGGTATCCGTGAACTGGTACTCCTTGCGAATAAAGTCGTTGGTGTCACCTGTGTTCATAGTCCCCCAGTAGCCCGCTACCGTGAGGTGGAACTGAGGCTTGTTGTCGTTGTAGTAGTTGGAACCCAGATCCTTAATGCCCTTGGGAGGATAGACAGGAACCGCGTCGCCATTGGTGTGGTTGTAGCCGAACAGGAACTGGTTAGTCACGGTGGGACTGACGATGTGGGTGTCGGTAATGGTGACGCTGGTATTGTTCCAGTGGCGCGGGGTGGTTTGCTCAAAATAGTTATTGGGAGTCAGCAGCCCCGGTTGACTGGCCAGTGAGCGCCAGAAACGGCCGCTCAGCCGGTTATTTGAGCCCAGTTGCTGATCGCCGCGAATCAGGGTCTGGTCATCGCGGTAGGCGTTGGGCGCGGCGACGGTGATCGTGTTGCCCGAGGTGGGCAGCGGGATGTAGTCCTTGGCAATCGTGTTGCTGATGGGCGAGTAGAGCGAAACCGGGATCTGGTTGCCTGGAAATGGGGCCAGATTGCTGAACGGGTTGCGCAAGGTGCGGTTGGTGATGCTGGAGAAATCGCCCGCGCGCTGGGCGGCCGTTGGAACCACGATGCTCGCGCTGCTGGGTGTCTGCCGCTGCCTGGTTCCCTGATAGGAGAAAAAGAAAAAGCTCTTATCGCGCCCGTTGTACACTTTCGGAATCACAACCGGACCACCCACCGTGAATCCAAACTGGTTGCGCTTCAAACCGTCATCGCGGCGCACATTGGAACCGGGCGAAATGGGCGGATTGAAAAAGTTGCGTGCGTTCATGGCCTTGTTGCGTACAAATTCAAAGGCGCTGCCATGAATCTCATTAGTGCCGGACTTGGTGACGGCGTTCACGAGCCCGCCGGACTGGCGTCCGAATTCGGCGCTGAAGTTGTTGGTCTGTACGCTGAACTCCTGCAGCGCGTCCGGGTTCGGCATCGGGTTCGCCGCGTTGCTGTAGTGGTCGTTGTTCTGTGCCCCGTCCAGCACGTAGTTGGTGCTGTTGGAGCGGTTCCCATTCACCGACACGGGATTGGTGCCAGGGTATGTGGTGCCGGAGGTGACGTCGGCGCGCGTGTCCTTCACCACGCCCACGATGAGCTGCATCAACTGTGTTGGATTGCGGCCGTTGAGGGGAAGCTCTTCGATGCGCTTCTGGTCCACCACGGCCTTCAGCGTGGCGGTGGTGGTGTCGACTGCCAGCGCCTGGCCGCTCACGGTAACCGTTTCTCCCACCGACCCTACAGAGAGGGTTACGTCCATGCGGGCCACTTCATTCACCTGCAAACGGATGCCCTTGGTTTCAAACTTCTTGAACCCGCTTTGTTCCGCCGTTAGGTCATAGACGCCCACCGGCAGCGTTCGAATGGTGTAGGCGCCGGTGCCGTCCGAGGACGTCTGGAACTTGGCCGATGTGCCGGCATTGGTGGCGGTGACCTTTACACCGGGCACCACCGCACCGGATGGGTCGTGGACGATGCCGCTGATGGCGCCGGTGACGTTCTGGGCATGGATTGGCTGCGCCAGAATAAAAACCGCCAGAGCTAACAATGTAACGTGTCGCATGACTTTGGCTCCTGATTGGAAAATTTCCGACTCCCGTCTGCACACAGTATAGTCCTAAAAGAGCGCCCGTGCGGTTGCTTTGTTGGGAGAGGCAGTGCAGGCAAGAATCAAGTGATCGCCGAGTACGAGGCTCTCTCTCCGTGGCGCCCGCCGATGACGCCGCGCCACAGGCGGAAGTCCGCCGCACTAGGAAGCTCGGGTACGATTGGCGTGGCGCTGTCCAAGGCGGCCGGCTGGCCGCCCGCCCGCGCGAGTGATTCGGCGGTCATCCGCGACAGCACGGCCTCGAGCAGCGGCGTCATCCGGGCGAGCTGCCTGGCCCGGATGACCGTGTTCCACGCGGGCTCCAACTTCTTCCACCCGGCGGCGTAGAAGAAATGCTTCGCCTGGTGCTTCATCGAGCGGTGCGTGAGCGCCGCACGCGAGATGGACGACCAGCGATAGAACTCGCGGTAAGCCCAGTCGTAGCCGTCCTTCAGCTCTTCGGGCTTCAACCTGGCCGGGCGATAGACGACGTGGCGGGTGTCGTATAGGTCCCAGTCGCCTGTCACGATCCGGCCTTCGGCTTCCATGCGCGCGTGGAGAGCGGTGCCAGGGTACGGCGTCTGGATGTGGAACGTCGCGGTCGTGAGGCCGTGCTCGATCGCCCAGCCGACGGTACGGCGAAATACATCCGCGTCGTCGTCGTCCATGCCGAAGACGAAGCTGCCGTTGATCATGATCCCAAGGCCGTGCAGTCTATCCGTGACGGCCTTGTAGTCGAGCCCGAGGTTTTGCCGCTTGTTGCTGCGGGCGAGGTTCCCGCCGCTCAGTGTCTCGAAGCCGACGAAGAGGCTTCGGAGACCGGCTTCGGCCGCCCGCTCGATGGTGTCATCGCGTAGGATAGCGTCCACAGTCGAGGCGCCTTGAAACAGACGGTTCATTCCTCGCATGCCCGCAAACAGCGCGCGTGCGAACCGGCGATCGCCAAGCAGGTGGTCGTCGAGGAAGTACAGATGCCGGCCCGGAAGCCGGGCGATCTCGGCAAGCGCGTGGTCGATACGCTGGGTGTAGAACGAGCGCCCGCCGGCAAAGAAGGCGTCCTTATAGCAGAAGTCGCAGTGCTGGGGGCATCCCCGAGTGACGACGAGTGAGTTCGGCACGAGGTAGTTGCGCCGGGCTATGAGATCGCGACGCACTGGCGGCAGGCGATCGAGCGTGCGGCCGTCTGTAGAGCGGTACACGCGCGCAGGACATCCCTCGCGCAGGTCGCGGAGAAATGCAGGAAAGGTCTGCTCGCCAGGTCCCAGAAAGATGGCATCCGCATGTGCCATCGCTTCGTGTGGAAGCGCGGTCACGTGGAGACCGCCAAGCGCCACGAAGGCGCCTCGCGCGCGATACCAGTCGGCGATGCGGTATGCGCGGTAGGCGTTGGTGATGTAGACCTGAATGATGACCAGGTCGGGCTCGTCGTGCAGGCACAGCGGTTCGACGTGCTCGTCGACGAGTGTCGCCTCGTCGTCCGGCGCAAGATAGGCGGCGAGCGTGGCGAGACCGAGCGGCGGGAATAGCGAGTACTTGATGGGCCGCCAGAACGGGCTCGTGGCTTCCGTCAGGGCCGGAAGAATCAATTTCACGCGGAGTGGGCGCATACTTTGTAACATAAAGTAATCTGCAAAATAGTGCAATACCCTGGCCACCGGCGTGTACCGCAACGTGCCGCAACGGGCGCTAACTTGGATCCGCTTGGGTGATACAATCGGGCAAAATTATCGGGGAGCATTCTTGAATCCGGTCGGCGTGCCATGATAGGGCCATAGCTTGATGCCACGCCTTCTGCTCGCACTCCTTTGCCTGGCGGCCGCCGGGCAAGCACAGCCCAATGAGGCCGAGTGGAAATCCCTGTTCGACGGCAAGACGCTCGGCGATTGGAAGGAGACACAGTTCACGGCCAGCCCGGCGGTCCGCATCGAAAACGGGGCCATCGTCCTGACCGCCGGCAATCCGCTCACCGGAGTCACATGGTCCAAGGCATTCCCCGAGTCGGGCTACGAGCTCCGGTTCGAGGGCGTCCGCCTGCTCGGCGGCGACTTCTTCGCCAGCGTGACCTTCCCCGCCGGCGGCAACTTCGCCACGTGGGTCCTGGGCGGCTGGGGCGGCGACATTGTGGGCATCTCCTCCATCGATGGATGGGACGCCTCCGACAACGAAACACGCACCTACTTCAATTTCGAAACTGCCCGCTGGTACACATTCCGCCTGCAGGTGACCGGCGACCGGATCATGGCGTGGATCGACGGCCAGCGCATAGTGAATGTCGAGATCCGGGGCCGCGCCATCAGCCTGCGCCACGGCGACATCAAGCTCTCCGCCCCGCTAGGATTCGCCTCCTACAACACAACGGGCGGCATCCGAAAGATCGAATACCGCCCGATCGCCGCGAAACAGCAGTAAGGACTATCCGTCCAGCTTCCAGTTGGGCCGGTAGGTACGTTTCAACCAATCGTTGGCCTCGGCCATGTTCGTCACGCGGCCCGCTTTGGGATCATACTCAAGCTTCTTGCCCGCGCGATGCGCAACCAGGCCGAGCAGCATCTGCTCCATCATTGATCCCGCGTAGTCGAAGTCGCAGTGCGTCTTGCTGCTGGTGCCGTGGACGACGTTGTTGCGCCGGCCTTTGCAGGCCTCGATCCAATCGGTCTGAAAGACATCGGGACGGCCGGGCAGAGGTTGACCCGCCTTCTCCGCGGCCAGAATCGCCTCCACGCTCGAGTTGGGCATGCCGATGGCGGGCGGTATGTTGCCCTCCATCATCTGCACGGCCGGGAACCCGTTCGGCCCCACCTCCGCGCTCGGCAACGCTGTCATGCCCCTTGGCAGCGCCGCCGCGGGACGCCCTCCGCCAGGTCTCCAGCCGACCCCGCTTCGCTGCGGCTGGGCTTGGGTTGGCTGTCCTGTCCCCATGATGAGCGGCAGCAATTGATCCTTGCCGCGCCGTTTGTAATAGGTGAAGTCCCCATCGTCGTTGTTCGGGATGATCACGCGCGTGGTGAAGTCGGCCAGGATGCTGCCCTTGGTTCCTTCAAAGATGGCTCCGTTGCCTATCCTGGACACGTCGACATAGGCCTTCGGTGATTCCGGTTTCAATCCGCCCTGGTACCAGACAAGCTGCACCGGCCCGCGCCAGGAGTTTGCCGGATGGTCGAACATGGCTTTCAGCTTCACAGGGCAGATATTGGGATCGTACTTGTCGCTCACTTCCCAATCGACGTCAATACCGGTTGGCGCGCCCGCGTCCACCACGTTCCAAACCAAATCCATTGTGTGTGCGCCCATGTCGCCCATCTGGCCCACGCCGAAGTCGCGGTACATGTTCCAGAAGAGGCAGTTCAGCCCGCTCGACCCGCCAAAGTACTGCGGGCTGTACGGATGATACGGCGACGGTCCGATCCACTGTTCATATTGCAGGTAGGCCGGCGGCTGGCCCTCGCCGGCCGGATAGCCCGGCCGCGGCAGCCTACGGCTGTCCCAACTGTGCACCGTCCGCAGTTCGCCGATGGCCCCATCCAGGATGAGTTCGCGAACCCGCTCGAAGTTTGGAAACGCATGCCGCTGCGTGCCGTGCTGCGTGGCCACCTTTGCTTTCCGCTTCAGATAGTTCGCGCGCACCGTGCGCGCCTCATCCACGCAGATGCCCAGCGGCTTCTCGCAGAACACATGCATATCGCGATTCAACGCCCAGTTGGCGATGAAGGCGTGATGGTGATCCGCCGTGCAGATGATCACGGCCTCGACATCCTTCTGGTCCAGCAGCTTCCGCCAGTCCGAATATGGCTTCGCCTTCGGGAAGATCCGCAGCGCCTCCTTGGTGCGCAGTTCGTTCACGTCGCAGATCGCCACGACGTTCTCATTTTTCAGCGTCGAGTAATGCGCGGTGCCGCGCCCCCAGACGCCGATGAGTGCGATGTTCAGTTTGTTGCCCGGCGCGGTCTGCCCTCGCAGCATGCCGCTCCTGAGAATCGTCAAACCGGCCGCCGGCGCGGCGGCGCTCTTCAGCAAATCTCTCCTATTCATTTGGACGGGCCTCCTGGGACCTGCCCACATATTAACCAAAGCTGCCGCTCCTTTGCTGAGAGCACCACACGCGGGGTTTCGCCTGGCGCGCGTACGAGGAGACCGTTGCACAGGAGCTTGTGGATGGACGGCGTGACGCCGGTGACCATGCAGGTGTGTGGTCCTGAGCGCGCCAAGCGCGGCCAGCTTGAGAAGATTGGGCACGGGCAGCAGCGGGTCATCGAGGGCATAGGAGGGGAAGCCGTCGATGGCAGGCACACCGGGCTGCGCAAGAGCGTTGGCTAACGTGCGCGGCTCAGTAATTGCCGCCGGCATTTCACGACGCAGAGATTCGAGAGACACGTAGAGTAATTGGATGGGAGCGGTGATGGGAGGCGGCGCTATTTGACGGGCTCCTGCTGGGCGATGTGCGGCCCGATGGGTGAGGAAAAGACCTCTTTGGAGTGTTTGGTGGCCTCGATCAGGGTGTTGATGGCGAGTGCATTCCAGGATTTGTGAGTTCGTTTTGCAAGAGCCACGATTTCAGTAGCTTTGACGAGAGCCGGGAGCGCGCCTTTGCCCAGAGGTTCGGGCAAAAGGGACTGTACGATGCGGTTGGTTTGCATCGCGCTGAGTTGACGGAGGGAGCGGTGGAAGGAGCCCTGGCAGCGGGAGTGATAGCGTTCAAGACGATCGAACTCTTTTTCGCAAGTGGGGTCAAAGAGCGGGTCGCGGCCCGAGTCCGCCATTACGACTTGCTGGAGTTCGACACGGTGCAAGGTCCAGGCATCGCGGAGGAGAAGCTGGAAGAGAGTCTGTTCGAGGACGCCTTCGGGGCGGACTTCGGCAGTGAGGCCGGACTGAAGTTTTTGGAAGTCATCTTCCTGGCCGGCCATGACGAGGATTTTTTTCGATGAGAAGCCATGTTTGAGCGCGTTCATGGAAGAGCGCGCCTTGCCTTCCGGGGTACGAGGTCCGGTGAAATTCGTTAGAGCCGACATTTTGTTATTTCCTTTTCACATGCAAAGTAGGGCGGAGTCCACCCGTAAGTGAGGTTAGCAGGGGGAGAGGGAAAAGGCGCGAAATGTGAACACGTAAGTGGTTCAAAAGAAGGGAGAAGACTATATTTTCAGTTTTGTGATCGACGCTTTTTCAAGCCCGGCCTCGTGACGAGTTGCCTATGCGGAACGCGCTCCTTTTCGAGGGCCTCGTGCAGAAGCATCTTTATATAGGTCTGATAGGGTAACGGTCTTCAATGGAACCACCCGTCTGGCTTTACCGGCCTTCAGCGCGCGTTTCATGATCTCCGTAGCGCATCCGGATGGCGGTCCCACCATTTGGCTTCTTCGGCTTCGGTGCGGAACTTTGGAATTGTGATTTGCTTTGTGGGCATGGTCATTTCCCCTTGCAGTGGATTCGTTGTTGCTGCCTGGTCATCTCGTACGCCGTGACCGCTCGGATCTTGCCGCGCCGTTCGGTATAGAGGATCGTAAGCAGCCGCAATGCCTGTGCCGTGCGTTCGCCCGGCCGCAGGAACACCCTGTCATCGAGAACGAGTACCGGAACGGAGAGTCGCAGCGCTCGGTTCCGGTGGACAACAGCAGAAAGCGGTGGCGGCTGGCGAAGCGTCCACGGCCCGCGCCGTTAGAGGTGCTCCGCAATTTCTACGAGGCGCGGGGCGGACCGACTGAACCGTTCTACTTCTACGATCCGTACGAGACTAACCCGAAGCTCTCGTGGGACCCGACCGGCGCGGCCACGACCGGCAGGTACACCTTCCGGTTCGACGGCGAGTGGAGCCAGAGCGTTGGTCCAGGACGCTCAGACGCCTCCATCCAACGGATGGAACTGGCCTGAGCAACCACCTATGCCTGGCAAATCGCAAACCTACACCGGCTCCTCCCTGAGCGTCCTGCGCGGTACAACGCTGAACGGCATCGCTCCGTACATGTCTCTCTCTCCGTGGCGCCCGCCAATGACGCTGCGGCCAGCTACGGACACAAGGAACATTCGAAAGATTTCAAACCGCGCGACTTATTTGGCGTCCGGCCAACTTCCCATAAAAAGGGAGGCGCGCCGCTGGATTCAGTTATACGTGATGGGTGTTACGCAGCCAAGTACCCCCGCCTCTTACGGCGACAAGCTGGCTCGCATCACCATGCCATGGCCGCTTCAATCTGGCGTCGATAATCGGTATCGATCTGTCGAGGCGTCCGCTCAACGTAGCCCGCGCAGATATCCGCTCACTTCATCGATCGATGGCGCTCTGTCCTCTGTTCCGAACCTCGGCCCCAAGGCTGTCCAAACAGCCGGGTCCAATCCGTGGGCCTCGGCCCATGTGGGTAAGCCCGGGATGTTGTCTGGCGCCGCCTCCCCACGCTGCCACGAGCCGATCCGCGACGAACAGTCTTTGTCTCCGATCCCCTCTCGATTGCAGAGCGCCTTTGTGGCCTCCGGAGGGTCAACTGGCACCATGAGAGCCACAGGACCCGCATGGGCGTCGCGTGCGGCTCGATCAGCAGGGTCATGCGGCCATCAGATCAAACGGCCGCATCGTACCGACACCTCTCCATCGCCTGCGCCTCAATGCGGCCGACTCCGCCGGGAGCCGACGCGCTTAGCGATCTCCGCCAGGGACCGCAACGCAGCGTTGACCGCCGCCGCGTTCGGAAACAGGTCGGCAACTTCAGGGTCAAGGACAACAACGTTCGAATTCCCTTGGAGCCGCTCGATGTATTTCCCGCGGACCAGCACCCCGAAATCCGAGCGTTTATATTCGGAACGAAGTCCGTCCGCGGCAACCTTCTTAGCCTTCTTCATAGAGCTTCCTCTCCGCCCACGTCGCGGGGCGAGCGCTGATAATTCGAACGACGTCCTCATGCTCTACGTGAGCGACCACGAGCAGGCGCCCCGAGCACGACATGCCAAACGTGACGAGACGCCTTTCTTCGAGCGAATGATCCGGATCATCGCCTGTTGCCGATAGTGGATCAAAGAACACGCTCGCAGCTTCATCGAATAAGACACCGTGTTTCCGCAGGTTCGCGGCAGCCTTTCGAGCATTCCATTCGAAGCGCACCTGGACATTTCACCTGCCTTCAGTATAGCCGCCGAGCCGTGACACGTAGCCGGCAATCCGCAGGAGTGCCTCTCGCAGCCGGGCCGACGAGGCTGTTCCCAGCCCAAAATACGTTATCGAACTTCTGAAACGAAGTTTCGGCGGCGCGGTGAGCGCCCTTTGCGCTATCGCACAAGAGCGGAGATGGGCTTCCCTGTTGCTTCCGGCAATTTCAGGCCGAGCAGGGCGGCGATGGTGGGAGCGATGTCGAT
>JAENWC010000085.1 GCA_016650235.1 Terriglobia bacterium | reverse complement strand
TGGACGAGATCGGCGACATGGATGTGCGGCTCCAGGCAAAGTTGCTCCAGGTGTTGCAGGATGGAGAGTTTCAAAAGCTCGGGAGCGGAGAGACCGTCAAGGTGGACGTTCGGGTGATGGCTGCTACCCACTGCGATTTACAAAAAGCGATTCATGACGGCGGATTCCGCGAGGATCTATTTTATCGACTCAACATCATCAGTCTCAAGATTCCTCCACTGCGCGAGCGGAAAGACGAGATCCAGTGGCTGGCTGACTATTTTGTGCGTAAGCATGCGGAGCCCGGAAATCCCATTCCTGAAATCACGCCAAGACTTCGCCAGGCATTGACCGGGCATGACTGGCCGGGCAACATCCGGGAACTCGAGAACATGATGAGAAAGTATCTGGTGTTACAGCGGGACGACTTACTCATCGAGGATCTAAAATCACTCATCCCCGCCCAGGCGGCCAATGAGCCCGCCCAGGCAAAATCAGTCTTCAATGCGGCGAAACGGCAAGCCGGCCTGGAGACGGTGCTCTCGGCCCTGGAGTCTACCCGCTGGAACCGAAAGGAAGCTGCAAGCCTTCTGCACATGGATTACAAGACGTTCCTGTATCACGTAAAGAAGCTCGGAATTGAGGGCAAGCGGAGTTCGCAGAAATGACAATGACAACCAGTAGCGCTACGCCGCCTCCTGTCGCACAAACCGGCGTTCCCGGAAGCCCTCAAAAACGACCGCTGAGAATGCAGCAACGAAGCGCGAGGATGCCGTTGGAACCAAGCACGGTCCTCTGAACTGATCCCGCGAGTCCACCGCCAGCAACCCCAGCAACACCCCTGTCAGAAAGCGGGAACCAAGTAGTTCATTGGCCGGCTAATTCCCCTGCCCATCATGAAGGCGGCAAAGGCAGGTGTCATCTCAAATCAGTCACTGACTCTTGAGAGACGCCTGCAACGGGGTGCGGACACAGAAAAATGGCGACCCGGCAGTGGCTGGCACCGCAAGGTCGCCGTATGCCTTCACAAGACACTTCAAACGTAACGCTTCAGATACCCTGCGGTGAGAAGCAGACCGGTACCCAGGAGGAAGATCGCGCCCGGTTCAGGAATCGGGGTCTGGGAGTACAACTGATCGATGTATGACATTGTTGCCCGTCCACAACCACTCAAACTACCGTTCACACAGGCTTCGTTTGTACTCGTGTAAAGAGACATCTTGATGTCCTTCGTCACCGTCAGGTGCGTAACATAGGGAAAGATATCCACGCTGTCGCTGGCTTGCAGTGGCGGATTGTACACGTTGAGCAGATAGTCGTTGCCGCCGTCGTCGATCGCGTGCTCCGTGATGCCAAGGAAACCGACGTTGTCATTCGGAATCAGAGCCATGTTCGCAACGAGGTGGAGGTCGCTGATTAATTGCTCGAGCGACCACACTTCATAAGAGATCAGAATATCGTTGAAAATGTTCGACCCCGCCACAGAGAACAATGTTTGAAGTCGGAACCCGTGCAATAGAGGGTCGATATCCTGAGGAATCACATTGATCAGCGACGCATCGGTAGGCGTGCATGCCCCAAAGCCGCCCGTCTGAATTCCACAAGTTTGATTGTAGGTGAAGTTTGCAAAGACCTTGTCACCAACGACCAACGCGTTGTTGGTGCCGGTGAGGAGTAGATTCAACGTGGTTGTCGTCTCGATTTCGTTGAAAGCCCCATATGCCGGGCTCGCCATCAAGACCGCAACCAATCCGAGCACCGCTTTCCAGTTTCTCATTTTCATGCCTTTTTCCTCCTCCATATTTCGTCGGGTAAACGACCCAACCACTATTTTAGATAGCAATTGTGGCACCACTCACTCTCAAGCCTTCTAACGAAATGAAATCAACTACATAGCAGATCTCGCTGCTACCTCTCCAAATGCCTGAACGTGCAAAACCCAGGACTTTGTCATAACAACGTAAGACTATCCTGTGATTCATCGCGGCACCCGCCCCGAGTCTTCGCGGCTCAGTTGTGCCAGCAGATCCTGAGCCGTTTTGGCTTCCGGAAGCGAGGGGTCCTCCCTAAGAGCTACATCCAGCATGGCCCGGCCCCGGTTCCCGGTTCCGGCGCGCATGTAGGCCATCGCCAGATGGTAGCGGTAGAGCGCCGTTGGCCGCGTCTGCACCGCCTTTTCCAGGTGCCGCACAGCCGTAGGGTAGATTCCCTTCCGGTAAAAGGCCCACCCGATCGTATCTTCAACGCCAACGTCATGGGGCGCCAATTCCTTGGCCTGTTGAGCGTACTGCAGCGCCTCGTCCGGCGCGCGGCCGCTGTCAGCCAGAACATACGCCAGATTGTTAAGGGAACGGACGTTTCTCTGGTCAATATCCAGGATCTTTCGATACTGCGCAACGGTATCATCGAGACGGCCCGACTTGTAGTGAAGCTGAGCCAGCAGCATTCGGGCGGCGACGTTCCGGTCGTCGGAACGGATCAACTGTTCGAGAATCTGGCGTGCCCCATCGTTCTTACCTTCGGCCAAGTCCACCTGTACCAGGCCTATACTGGCTTCGGCCCCTCCCTTGGCGCCGAGAGCGGCCTGAAACGCACGGCGCGCTTCGTCGTACCGGCGAGTGGCCAGGAGAACACGCCCCAGAAACATCTGCAAACCGGCCGATTTTGGCTGTTGCGCCGCCAACTGTCTGAGCCGGTTGATCCCATCCTCCGCCTTGCCTTGGTAAGCGTAACTCCGGAAGAGATGATCGATAGCCGGGACACTCTCGGGGTCAAGGCGCAACGCCTCCTCGGCGGACGTCCGAGCGCGCAGGTAATCCTTTTGAATCAGCCGAACCGTCGAGTCCTGCTGAAGGAGCGCCGCCGTTTGATGGACAGGGAGAACCTGATCCAGGATCTTTCGAACCTCCGCGACCTTCCCGGCGGCCAGGAGGGCCGCGTTCCGCGTCAGAATCCATGGGAGTTGTTCCTTTTGCGCGCTTGGAGCCTGGTCAAGCAGTTCCAACGCCGTCTTCGAGCGCCCCTGGGCGAGCAAAAGCGTTACGGATTCCAGCCTTGCGCCAAGCAGATTCCGATTCAGCCGAAGCGCCTCACCCAATTCCTGTTCGTAATTCTTCGTGAAGCCGCCCGCCCGCGCCAGCTTTGCCGCGACATAGTGCGCCTCCCCGGATTCAGGCCGAACCCGAAGAACCTCGGCGAGATCGGCCTGAGCTTCTGAACCCCTTCCGGCGCGTAAATGGATCTCGCTCCGCTGCAAAAGCGCCTCGGTGTCCTTGGAGTTGCGCTGGATCGCCGCAGCCAGCAACTTTTCTGCGTCCGGTAGGCGATTGGCGGCCATGTACAAAGTGACGAGAAGGGTTCTGACTGTCCTGTCAGTTGGATCCGTTTTTTCCAACCTCTCCAATTCGCGGATCGCGTCGCCTTGGCGCCTCTTCTGAATCAAATAAATCGCATACGCTTGCCGGTAGTCCTTGTCTGGCAATTTGGAAATTCGGCCGTACAGGGAAGCCGCCTCTGCGTCGCGGCCATCCACACTTGCCAGGGCCGCAAGGTTCAGCAGAGCGATCGCATGGCCGGGATCGATTTCGATCGCCCGCCGGAACTGTTTCTGAGCCTCTTCCTTCTTTCCAATGTGAACATAGAATCGGCCTAGGGTGGCCACCCCGTCCGCCGAGCCTGCTTGCTTTTCCGCAGCCTCCTTCAGGATTCGCTCCGCTCCGGCCAAGTCTTTCTTTGCGAGGAAAACCGCCGCCAAGCTAACGGAGGACTTGAGATGCTCCGGATAGACTTTGTTGGCCTGCTCCAGATACCGGAGCCCCACGTCGTGATTCCCCAGTTGAAATTCAGTCAGGCCCAACGCGTTTAAAGCGTCCGGATCGTTTGGAATGATTTGGAGGGCCGCCTTGGCGTGCTCGACACCCTCTCGTAGGACCTCCCTGTCTTTCGAGCCCGACATCAGCTCGGCCAGCTTCACTTGAGATGCTGTGTGCTTGGGATCGACCTCTACCGCCCTCATCAGAAACGCCACTGCCGCGTTGGCGTCCCTCATCTCGATGTAGGCGAGTGCACTCTGGAAGTAGGCTTCCGGCGACTTGGGCTTCAGCTTGGTCGCGTTTCGGAACTCAATCAAGGCACGCGCGTAGTCCTTCTCCTTCAGGTACTGCTTCCCCCGCTCCAGAAAGTCTTCGCTCGTCACTTTACGGTGACAGGCCAAGCTTCCCAGAAGCGAGAGCGTAATCAGAAATATAGCGATACAGCGCATCAGGTATCCTTCCTCAGAAACTAAGAGAGGGCAGCAATCCGGGGTCCAACCTGCCACGTCTCGACGTATTTGGTTGATAATACGGATAAAACTCAACCCAGTGAGAGCAACGATGGCGAAAAAATGGAACTAAGTACAAAAAATCCAGACTTCTCGCCAGTTCAGCTGTCATTTTTCAACCGAGTAGAGCTTTGCCAAGATCGGGAAATTACCGATCCTTGCGGTGTCCCTTCCTTCGTTTCGTACAACTTTCGTAAGCATCCCTGTGAACACCACTGGCACAGAACCCCGAGATCCCGCATAGTTGGTTCGTGAAGCAACCAGAATCGGCGCGCGCGCGGCGCGATGCGTGGCAGGACATAATCCAGCGGCAGAAGAAGAGCGGTCTGCCGGCGCGCGTTTTCTGCGGACAGCACGGCGTGCGCGAGCCCTCGTTTTACCAGTGGCGGAAGTGATTGGCGGGCGCCGAGCCGCTGCGGTTCGCATTGGTAGAGACCCAACAAATTGGGCCAGCCTCAACAGGCCGCCCTGGAACTGGCGCTGACCACCGGAGAGCGATTGCAGATTGCAGATCCCGGCCGGCGTCGCGACGCGGCGACTGTGCGGCCGCCTGCGATATGCGCAAGAGCTTCGACGGACTCCATGCGCTGGTGCGTGACACGCTGGAGTCTCGATGCCTTCGCCGGGCATCTGTTCGTGTTCGCTAAACCGGCGGCGGGATCGCGTGAAGATCCTGTACTGGGACCGCGACGGATGCGCCGTAAGGCACTTATACGATGGCGATCGGGCAGCCGGGCGGGGAGCGAATGTTGGCATCGAGTGGAATCGGAGAATTTGTGCCTGCGGCCGATAACCGGCACACTATAGGCACACAGAAGCCGAACTGAGCGCGTCGAATTGTCTGTAATATATTGAAAACATGGTGGGCGCGCGGGGACTCGAACCCCAGACCTCCTGCGTGTGAAGCAGGCGCTCTAACCAACTGAGCTACGCGCCC
>JAENWC010000084.1 GCA_016650235.1 Terriglobia bacterium | reverse complement strand
GCCACTGGCGGTCTCGGCCGTGTGGATCTCGAAGGTCCGGCACACGTTCGGGTGACTGATTTCACTGGCTGTGCGGACTTCCGGCGGCAGGCGGCTGTGGTGCCCTTCGCGCGCACACTTGAGCGCTACGCGGCGTTCGAGCTTCTCATCAAAGGCTTCAAAAACGACCCCCATGCCACCGCGGCCGCACCGGCGCAGAACACGAAATCGCCCACCGAGAACCTCTCCAGGCTGGATCTCGGTCACTTGCGGGTTGTCGTTTTCCACCTGGCCGGGCATGGCAACGGGCTCAATCTTCGCTCGATGATATCACGGCTGCCGATTCTCCTATGGCAACTGTTTTCATAAGTGGATTTACTGTGATCCTTCGCGTGGGCGCGTGCGCGAACATCCAGGTCAATCGGGGGAGCGGATGTGTCTTGGTTTTTTTGGCGGGCCGCATCGGGCCAGTTCTGCGCCCGCGCTACTTTCGTTTCCGGCTCGGCCAGCCCGGCTTCATTGCCTGACGCGCACGTCCCAAGGCGAGCGTATCCCCGGGCACTGTTTCCGTGATCACCGATCCAGCGGCAATGTAGCTGCCTTCCCCGATCTCCAACGGAGCCACCAACGTCGAATTGCTTCCCACAAACGAATTCTTCCCGATCCTGGTCTGATGCTTGGCGCGCCCGTCATAGTTGCACGTGATGGTGCCCGCGCCGACGTTCACCTGCTCCCCGATGGCGGCATCGCCCAAATACGCCAGATGCATCGCCTTGGCCCCGGCCCCCAGGCGAACCTTTTTCAGCTCGACAAAGTTACCAACATGAGCGCCGGACCCGACATGATTGTCCAACCGCAATCGCGCAAACGGGCCTACTTGCGCGCCTCGATCGAGCCGCGAAGTTCCGATCAGCGTGAAGGCGTCCACCTTCACTCCGTCCTCGAGAATGGAATCCCGAATAATGGAGCCAGTCCCGATATGGCAATCTTCACCGATCAAGGTGTTCCCCTGAATCTGCACAAAAGGCTCCACCACCGTATCCATGCCGATCCGGACGCCGGCATCAATGGAAACCGTCTCCGGCCGCACGATGGTGACTCCGGCCAGCATCATCTCGCGCGCCTTTCGATCTCGTAACATGCGGTCCACTTCGGCCAGTTCCACACGCGTGTTCACTCCCAGCAACTCACTGGAGTCTTCCACCTCCATCGGCACTATCCGGCGCCCGTGCCCGTTCAGAATCTCCACAAGATCGGTGAGGTACAACTCGCCGGAAGCCGGATTGGGGCGCAACTCGCCGATATGCTTCCACAAGAGATCGCCACGGAAGCAGTAGATGCCGGAGTTGATTTCGCAAATCTTCCGCTGTTCCGGGGTAGCGGCCTTTTGTTCGACAATTGCCGCGACGTTCCCGTTAGCATCGCGCACGATCCGGCCATAGCCGGATGGATCCGCAAGCACGGTGGTGATGAGCGTCGCTGCCGCGTGGGAGGAGGCCTGGAGCGCCACCAGCGCCGAAAGCGTCTCCGGGCGCAACAACGGACAGTCTCCGTAGACCACCAATACCAGTCCTCCCAGCGGTTGCAGAAGATCGCGGCAGCAGGCGAGGGCGTGCCCGGTTCCTTTTTGCTCTTTTTGCACGGTAAACCGGACGCCGGATCCCGCCACGGCCTCCTGCACCTGCTCTGCCTGGTGCCCCACTACGACAACAATTCCTTCCGGCGTCGATGCCACTTGCGCTGCCGCCTGCACCACGTGCTCGATTAGCGTCAACCCGCCCGCGCGATGCAACACCTTCGCCTTGCGGGAACGCATCCGCGTGCCAAAACCCGCCGCGAGAATCGCTACACTGACCTGTTCACTCATCCAGACTCATGATAACCGTTACACATTGCGCCTCGCACCCAGCCGCATTTCAAGTAGAATGATGAGCGGCAAGGAGAATCCAACCATGTTACGCAGATTCGTTTCAACGGCAGCGGTCCTGCTGCTGGCGCTGGCGCCGGCCTTCGCCGCCGATTTCAACGGCAAATGGACTTCGGAGTTTGAGAGCCAGATCGGCCATCAAAGCTACACCTTTGAGTTCAAGGTAAGCGGCTCGACTCTCACCGGCACGGCTAAGAACCAGCGCGGCACGACGGAGCTCAAGGAGGGGAAAGTGGACGGCGACACGATTTCCTTTGTCGAGCTGGTGGACGCACAGGGCCAGCAATTGCGGATTGAGCACACGGGCAAGGCGAATGGAGATGAGATCCGATTTCATCGCAAAGTGGCTGATTTTGCCGAGTACGAGATTGTGGCCAAGCGCGCGAAGTAGTCAATAGCGAAGCAGGGGTTTCACCCGGGCCGCAATCTTGTCCGGATCCTCATCGCGTAGACACCACGGACTGAAGCGCACCACACCGGCGTGGGCTTGCGATGGATCCGCATGAATGCTCGGGGTGCCGCGTTCCAACTCAATGCATAGGTCCAGCGCGTTGCGGGGCGCTTCCTTGGTGATGTGTAGTTCCAGTTTGGGAACGGACCCGCCGGTCACTTGTATGCGGGCGTGGTCGACTCCGGCTAAAGCGCTTTGCAGCCGGTTCACCAGACCGAGCAGGCGGCGGGAGCGGTCCTGGTCGCTCTCCGCCGCGAACCGTTGCAGCGCCACGAGGAGTCCGATGATGGTTTCCTTGCCGACTTTGCACGGCCGCCCGATGCCATGTTGCGGCGCGCCGCGCAAGCGGTGCTTGTCGATGAGGGACTTGGGCGGGGCCCACTGCTCCCAAAAGATGTCGAGATCCAGATGCTGCAACAACGCGGACATGACCAGATCGCGCTTGCCGGCCAGGATGCCGGATCCTTGCGGACCGCCGATTGCCTTGCCGCCGCTGAAGGCGGCCAGATCCGCGCCTTCCTCTATAAAGCGGCGCAGGTTACTGGCTGGAGGCAGTTGCCCGGCGGCATCCACCAGCACCGGGACACCGGCCTGGTGCGCCATTTTTACCACCGCGGGTAGGGGTGGCTGCGCGCTGCCGGTGGCGACATAAAACACGGCCGCCGTCCGATCGGTAATCGCATCCTGGATCTCCCAGGCTTCGGCGTCGCGCACGCCCGCTCCGGCGTAGCGGTCCGGAAGGCCCACCTCCACAATGCGCACACCGCAAGTGCGCACGGCGTGGTCGTAGAAGTTGCGCTGGCTGCGCACCATGACTACTTCGTTTTTCATGCCGCTTGTGTCCGGCAGTCGGCCCATCTTGCCTGGATCGAGGCCGGTAATGCAGGCCGCGGTGCCGAGCAACAGGCCGGCCGCCGCGCCTGAGGTGACAAGGCCGGCCTCGGCTCCAGTCACTTCCGCGATCACCTTGCTGGCCCCCGCATGGAGCTCGGCCATTTCGACGCAGAAGGTCCCCGCCTCCGTCATGGCGGCGGCAACCTCCGCATCGAGAAATCCCCCAGACAATCGAGTGGAGGGTCCTTTGGCGTTGATGATCGTGCGCACATTAAACCGGTCGTAGATACTCATGGTCTCAGCGTATCTCAGACCTGTACCGCATGACACGCACCGCCTGCCTCATTCTCATCGTCTCCAAAGGTATGCGCCTCCGGAAAATCATGCCTTCGGGGTTTCCACTGGCGCCGGTACCGTCGATCTCATGCACTTCTCCTCAGGCAAAGTTATATCAGTAACAGGCGTTTCAAATCTACAACGTGAGACGGGCCAGTGAACCAGCCGGTGAAATAGGCGCCGAACCGTTACTACCCGTCACGAGAGTTAGGAACCTCAGGCTCCATGCTAGAATTCAGCCGATGTCTGCAAGGACGATGGCTGTCTCTGAGCGCAGTAGTCGCGGCCGCGGCTGGGATAGTGACGTTTTGCCAAAGTCCAGCTCCATCGTCCGGACCCCGGATGATCCTGAGGGCCGGCGTCGACGCGGGCTATGTGGACTCTGTTGCGTGCTCGGGTTGCCATCGCGAGATTTGGGAGAGATTCAAGAGAAGCGGAATGGGGCGATCCATGCACCCCGCCGCCGCCTCCGTGATGCCACCCGGATTTACAGGGCGCGGTACGAGTTGCCGCTGGCCTGGTACGCCAAGGGCGGCGGCAGCGCGCAGCTATTTCCTGGTAAAATCCCGGACGGGGTCGACTGCCAGCGCTTCCACGGTCCGGGAAGGAATCACATCGAGGCGGTGCGCGGAGGCGATAAGAAAAAGATCCAGGAAGCGATCGTGAATCTTGCCCGCCTCCCGGGCGTCGCTTCAACTCGATGTGGATATGCAATGTCATTTGGAAACCACGAGCTCACGACTGCCTCCGTTATTTTGCGAGTTGACCGGGGGGTCTTTTCGTACCGGCCGGGCGAGCCCGATCCCGCCATGGCGGAGGCATTCGCAAGCCTCGGAGACATGCTCGCATTGCAGGGAAAGACGGCCCGCGCGATTCCGTTTTACCGCCGGGCTCTCGCGTTGCGTCCGGACCTGGAGTCTGCGCGTACCGGCTTGCGAGTGGCTGGAGCAAGCCCACAATGAGTATGGATGACGGCACATCTGAGTTGACCACCCGGCTACGCCAGGGGCGCAACCTGGCTCTGGTCGGCGTTGTCGCCAGCAGTGCCCTGGCGCTGGGCAACCTGATCATAGGGCATAGAGCTGGGTCGACTTCCGTCATAGCAGCGGGCCTGGAGTTTGCTGGAGACGTCATTGCCTCATCGGTCGTGTTCGTCGGGATGCTGGCGGCGTCCAAACCTGCGGACGAAGACCATCCATACGGGCACGGCCGCGTGGATCTTCTTGCCGGCCTCCTGGTGGGCGTGACCATCACCTGCGGGGGTCTGTGGATCTGTTATAGTTCCCTGCAAAAAGTCGGGCAGTTGCACCAGCCTCCCGCAGCGTATGCGGCTTGGCCCCTCATTGTCGCGATTGCCGTCAAGGCCATTCTTAGCGTCGCGAAGTTCCGCGTCGGACGGCGGATTGAAAGCGCGGCTTTGATCGGAGACGCGTGGAACGACGCGGTGGACATCCTCTCAGGCTTCGCCGCGCTGACCGCGCTGCTC
>JAENWC010000083.1 GCA_016650235.1 Terriglobia bacterium | reverse complement strand
GGCGCTCTCACAGCGATTCTCGGCCGCGAAGCCATCTATCGGAAAAAAGTGATGGAGTGGCGCGAGTTCGCCTCCGCTACGGCAGCTCTTTGATCAGCAGGTCTTTGAATCGCATCTCCAGCGGCGGCCCCCCGTGCAGTTGCAGTGCGATAAATCCCGTAGTTTCGATACCCGGTTCCGTTTCCTTATAATCGACGGCGGTCACCCCGTTGAGGGTCAGAGTGATTTGATTGCCCCGCGCGGTGATGATGTACTCGTTCCAGCCGTCCTTCTGGAGCGTGGCAAGGCTTTCCGGTGAGGCCTGCGCCAGCACGCGTTTGCGTCGCGATTCATCATAAAGGCAGCCCCAGTACTGCTGCCCCATGTCGGCCTGGTAGCCGCTGACTTCATGTGAACCTTCCACGGGCTTGCTGCGGAATTGAATCCCCGAGTTGCCGCGGCCCGAAGAATCCGTCATGCGGAACCGCGCCTTCAGAATGAAGTTGGCATAGTGCTTCCGCGTGCGCAGAAAGTCGTTGTAGTTGAGACCGGGAGAGACGCCGATTATGACCCCTCCGCTTTCCACGCGCCAAAGCCCAGCGGTGTCTATTATGAATTCATCCAGGTTCTTTCCGTTGAACAACGGCCGGAAGCCCTCTTGCGCCACCAGCGGAGCAATGCAAACCAGCAGGAAAAACAGTGTGCGGCTCATGTGCCGGATCATGCAACAGTAACCCCCATGCGATTGACGCCGTCCAAAGCCGCCACTTTGTAGCCTTCCGCCAGCGTGGGATAGTTGAACACGGCATTCACAAAGTAGTCCACTTTGCCTTTGTAGGCCAGCACGGCCTGCCCGATGTGAATCAACTCGCTGGCGCCTTCGCCGATAATGTGAACACCCAGCAGTTCACGCGTCTCGTAATGAAAGATCAGTTTAAGCAGTCCGGTGAGATCGCCGATAATCTGCCCGCGCGCGATTTCCCGGTAGTGTGCCTTGCCCACCTCGTAGGGGACTCCCTCCCGCGTGAGTTCCTCTTCCGTCTTGCCCACCATGGAGATCTCCGGAATTGTGTAGATGCCGTAAGGGAACAGTTCCGGAACACTCTGCGCATTCACGCCGAACGCGTGACAGGCCGCCAGCCGCCCTTGCTCCATCGAGGTCGAGGCCAGACTCGGAAATCCGATAATATCCCCCGCCGCATAGATGTGATCCACGTTTGTCTGGTAGTACTGATTCACTTGTACCCGGCCGCGGTTATCGGCCTTGAGGCCGGCGGCGGCGGCGTTCAGTTTGTGTGTGGCTCCCGTCCTGCCTATGCTGTACAGGCACTTTTCCGTAACAATCTGCTTGCCGCTGCTGAGCAGAAGCCGCACGCGGTCATTATGCGGGTCCTCATCCTCGGTCTTTTCCCTTTCGATGCGGGCCACCTCTTCGCCCAACCGCAGCGTGACGCGATTCTCGCCCAGATGATAGGCGAGCGTATCGGAGATCTCCCTATCCACAAAAGGGAGCAGGCCCGGCCGCTTATCCACCAGTGTCACCCGCACCCCGAGCGCCGCGAACATGCACGCATACTCACAGCCAATCACACCGGCCCCCACCACCGACAGCGTCTTGGGAAGGCGGTCCAGGCAGAGAACCTCATCGCTTGTGAAGATGATACGTCCGTCAAACGGAATGTGTGCTTCCTTGGTCGCCTCTGTGCCCACGCCGATGATGATGCGCTCGGCCGTAACGTTTCGATGATAATTGCCGTCCGGCGATTCCAGACGGATCGTATGGGGGTCGACAAAGGAGGCCGTTGCCGGGATCAACTCAATGCCGTTACGCATGATCTGGTGCCGCGTTACGTCGATCTCATGCTTGATGACATAGTCGGTGCGTACCAACAGATCTGTCATCGTGATGTGCGGCTTCACCGTGTAGGAGGCGCCGTAAACTCCTCGCTCGCGATAACCGGACAAATACAGAACGGCTTCCCGGAGCGTCTTGCTGGGAATGGTCCCCGTGTTGATGCAAACGCCGCCGACCACGGCCTTTCGCTCCACCAGGGCTACGCGCTTTTCCAGCTTGGCAGCTTGAATGGCGGCCCGCTGCCCCGCGGGGCCCGACCCTATGACCAAGAGGTCAAAGTCGTAGTTGCTCATCCGGTCCAATTGTAGCGTCCTTTATCCCCACCATGGCATTTGTGCAAATAGGGCTTTTCTAGGGCCACGGTTTGTGGCATGATAGTAGGGTAGTTTGATAGTCCCGCTTATTTTGGCGCTTTCGCAACGTCCGGTTCAACCGCATTGAGATCCTGCCGCGATTTGCTGTTCTGAAAACTTCAGAAGGAAACTTGAATGAAAAACATATTTGTAGGAAATCTCAGCTTTGGAGCGACCGAAGGTGCTGTCCGAGGCTTGTTTGAGGCTTATGGTGCCGTGGATCGCGTCAGCGTTGTAACCGACCGTGATACTGGGCAATCCAGAGGCTTTGGGTTTGTCGAAATGAGCAACGATGCGGAAGCCGAGAAGGCGATCGCCGCTCTGAACGGCCGCGAATTGGAAGGCCGCTCGCTCAATGTGAACGAAGCGCGCCCGAAGGAAGATCGCGGTGGCGGCGGTGGCGGCGGTGGATACAAAGGCCGCAGCGGCGGCGGCGGCGGTGGCGGTGGACGCAACCGCTGGTAGCCTGCTGAGCTGCTAAGCAAAATCAAATCACAAGGGGCGGCGCCGCATTGGGCCGCCCCTTGAGTTGTTTGCAGTCAGCTACTGAGCTGCTCGCAAACGAAGCGGATTGTTTTCTCTGCCCGTAATGCGGTCTAATCGGCAATATGAAAACAAGCGCGAGTTCCTTAAGCAGACGGGCAGTCTTGGGGATGTCTGCCGGGGCAGCGGTCAGTCTGGCCGCGCCGGTGGATCCGGGGCACAAGCTGCAGGTATGCGCATTCTCCAAACATTTTCATTGGCTCAATGTGCGCGAAGCATCCCAACTGGCGGCGTCCATTGGCTACGACGGTCTCGATCTCACCGTGCGCAAAGACGGGCACGTGGAGCCGGAACGGGTGGCCGATGATCTGCCCAAAGCGGTGCAGGCCATTCTTGCCTCCGGGCTGAAAGCCCCGATGATTACAGCCGGCATCGTCGACGTGGGCTCGCCCCATGCGGAAGCGATCCTGAAAACCGCTTCCGCGCTCGGAATCAAACGCTACCGCTGGGGCGGCTTTCGATATGACACCAGCAAGAGCATCCCGCAACAGATTCGCGAGTTCCAGGCACAGTCGCGGGATCTGGCGGCGATGAATAAGCGGTACGGCGTTTGTGCGATGTACCACACGCATTCCGGCGTGGGCCAGTTTGGAGCATCCATGTGGGACATCTGGTCCGTGCTGAAGGATCTCGATACCAGCGCCGTAAGCGTGAACCTCGACATCGGGCATGCGACAGTGGAGGGCGGCCTCGGCGGATGGGTCAATACTTCGCGGCTCCTGCTGCCCATTTCCAAGGGCATCGCGGTTAAGGATTTCCGCTGGGAGAAGAACGCCGCCGGCAAATGGAGCCCACGCTGGTGCGGGTTGGGGCAAGGGATGGTGGACTTTCCACAGTTTTTCGCCATGCTGAAAACATCCGGTTTTGACGGTCCGCTGCAGCTGCACATGGAGTACCCCGAACTCGGGGACGCGCATTCGGGGAAAAAGCGGATGTCCATCCCCAAGGTTGAATTTGTGAGTTTGATGAAACGGGACTTGGCGGTATTGCGCGGGCTGCTAAAGGAAGGGGGATTGGCGTGACGGCAGTGAGCTATCAGGAGATTCTCTACGGCGTGAAAGATGGAGTGGCAACCATCACGCTGAACCGGCCGGAGCGTCTGAACGCATGGACCGAGCTGATGGAGCAGGAGTTCAACCAGGCAGTGCTCACCGCCAACGCCGACCAGCAAGTGCGTGTCATCCTGCTCACTGGGGCTGGGCGCGGCTTCTGTGCCGGCGCGGACATGAGTTTGCTCAGCGCCGCGGCAGAAGCAGGCACTACCGTGTCCGGGCATCGCCGGTCCGATGTGGATTTTCCGGAGGGTGCGCCGGCGGACACGCGCAAGCGCTACTCCTGGCTGCTGACCATTCCGAAACCGATTGTGGCGGCCATTAACGGGGCCGCGGTGGGCCTGGGATTCGTCATTCCTCTGTACTGTGATCTGCGTATCGCGTCCTCAACGGCAAAGTTCTGCACCATCTTCGCCAAGCGCGGCCTGATTGCGGAATATGGAATGGCCTGGCTCTTGCCGCGGATGGTAGGCCTGAGCAACGCGATGGAACTGCTGATGACGGCGAAGATGATCGATGCCGGCGAGGCGCAGCGTTTAGGACTGGTATCGCGCGTGTTGCCGGAAGAGAACTTCGCCGCGGATGCGCAGGCGTTCGCCGTGGAACTTGCCCAGACGCTCTCCCCGCGGTCCCTGCGCGTAATGAAGCGGCAAATCTACCAGGGGCTGCGGCAAAGCATAGGCGAGTCCATTGATGATGCTTACGATGAAATGCTGGCCAGCATCGCTTGCGATGATTTTAAGGAAGGCGTGCGGCACTTCTTGGAGAAGCGCGCGCCGGTCTTTAAGGGTAATTAAGGGCTTGCCATGAAACTCAGGCGCAGCTCGTACCCGATTCTGTGATGACCAAAGGGAGCGGTCTTAAGCAAAATGAGTAATACAGATTCACGGGTATCGGGAACTTTATCGGCAGTCCGCCTGTTCGGCGTGCCCGTGCGTTTCCACTTCACCTTTGTTCTCCTGCTGATTTTCCTGATCACGGCCGGCGTGGGCGGCGGCCGGAGCGTGCTGCTGGACGCCCTGTTCCTGTTAACGCTGTTCGTATCGGTGCTGCTGCACGAGTTGGGGCACGCACTGGTAGCGCGGCTCTACGGCATCCGCACGCTCGAGATCGTGATGTATCCCATTGGCGGGGTGGCCCGGTTGGAGCGCATGGCCGGACACAAAGCCGAATTGTGGATTGCGCTCGCCGGACCGGCCGTCAATGTCGCGATCGCCGCGGCGCTGGTCGCTCTAATGATGGGTTTGACCCCGGCCTCGCCCGAATCCGACATGCTTGAGCGAATAGCCACCAGCAACATCTACCTGGCGGTCTTTAATATGATGCCCGCGTTTCCCATGGACGGAGGCCGTGTATTGCGCGCGCTGCTGGCCATATGGAAGGGCGAGGAACAGGCAACCAGAGTGGCCTCCTATGTGGGACGCCTGATGGCGATGGGAATGGGTGTATACGGCTTGGCCACCGGCAAGATATTCCTCATGTTGATCGCGTTCCTGATCTATTCGGCGGCCTCGCAGGAAGGCGCCGCTTCGGCCGGGCGCGCCTTGACGCACGGAATTGCGGCGCGGGCCGCCATGGTGACCGAGTTTGAAACGCTGCCCCACGGCAGCACTATGAAGGATGCAGCCGACCGGTTGCTCGCCACTACCCAACAGGACTTCCCCGTGGTCCATGGAGACAGCGTGATTGGCCTGCTCGACCGGACGGCGTTCCTGCGCGGCATGGCCGGGGACGGAGCCGACAGTTACGTCTCGGGCGTGATGGACCGTGATTTTGTCCGCATCGATCCTGGGATGGATCTGGCGGAGGCGCTCCCCTTGATGACCGGCAACACCGCCTGCGCCCTGGTGATGGATGGGGAAAAACTGTTGGGCCTGCTCACCAGGGAGAATGTCGGCGAGTTCCTGCTGCTGCGCAGGATGGGCATGCAGCTCGATCAAAGGGGCCGCGAATAGATCCCCCTGGAGGGCACGATAGGGCGCCACGAGCAAGAGCTGCGATCGACAGGTATATCGAAGAGACCGGACGCGAAGTGGGGGCGAATCGAAACCGTCTAGGCAACTCGCCGTGGTGACAGTCGATCCGGAACTCCACCTCCAGGCCCGCATCTGCGGGCTCTCGGGAGGGAGGGCACGGCAAACGGAAAACCGTTTTGGGATTAACCCAAAACAGGATTACAACAGTATGGCGTGCCCAAGTCCGTTTTCACAGAAAAATACGAGCATTTCCGCCTGCTGCTCGTTCAGGCTCGAAAGCAGGTCGGCATCAGTCAACCTCAGCTTTCCGAGAGGTTGTCTCGCCTCCAGTCGTTCGTCTCAAAGTACGAACGGGGCGAGCGCCGCCTGGATGTTGTCGAGTTTGAACAGGTGGCCGTGGCACTCGGCATTGAGCCGCTCCATAGAGTCGTCGAAAAAGGTAGAAAAAGGTAAAGCCGTGGAGGGCCGCGTTGCGCAGAATACCCCCGTCCGCTTCTCGGGCGGCAGGCACCGCATGCGATGCTGCCGCCGAAGTTGGCGCTCTCTATAAACAGACGGGCGACCCGGCCACGATAGTGAACCAGTGGTGGGCCTGCCGCGCTACAGGTGCCGCCTCTAAGGCTGCGCGGCCTCGATGGGCGGATCAGGTTCTTGTACATGGCTCTCTGTCGGAAGTTCCGCAAAGTTCCGCCTCGGGATCGCCGACGCCAGGCTCGCCACGGTTTCACCGTCTCTGCCCGTTGCACTCTCGGGGTGGCGACCGTAGTTGTCACGCCCCTCGATCTCAGATCCCTACTCAGCTTCCCTTC
>JAENWC010000082.1 GCA_016650235.1 Terriglobia bacterium | reverse complement strand
TCCTGGAGCTCCGTTACCAAGTCTGGAACCCGTATTGTGGACTTCCACCAGATACGCGTTCGGCCTCTGAATGTTCGTCGAACGCTGCTCTTTACCCGCTGGAACCTCGGTGACGTGGGCGGACCGCCGATCCCAGAACGTCGGAAACGCCTTCACATCGATGCTTCCCCCGCAGGGCGTCAGCCGGCAAGCATTATCGAGTAGGTTGACCAGCACTTGCTCGATCTGCGATGACTCAAACAACAGCGGCTCCGGCGGCGGGGTCACATTGGTGAGGAGCTTGAGCCGCTTGGAGTCGGCTACCGGCCTGACTTCACCAATTGCCTGCTGGATAAGCTCCTGGATGTCTCCCAACTGCATCGTTGGCTCAAACTCAAGTTCGCGCCCCATACTGATCTGCAACATGGCATTTGCCAGACGGGTCAGTCGTTTGGCGCTGCGCTGCATCTTCTCCAGGGCGTTCAGTTGTTCCGGGTTCAGCGGGCCCAACTGCAGATCGGACAATAATCCACAATAGCCCGAAATCCCGACTAAGGGCGCGCGGAACTCGTGAGCCGTCTGGGCCAGAAAGCCGGTCCGGTCCTGTTCATACTCCTGAAGGCTGAGGTTGGCCTCCAACAAATGCTGCAACAACACGTCGCGTTCGAGTTTGATTCCGTGGGTGGCTGGATCGGCGGCTTTTTCGGACAAAGTCCCAACCTGGGCCAGCATCTGTTGGATAAACTCCTGCAGCAAACGCGGCTGGACCGGCTTCAACAGTATTCGCGCCCCCTGTACCGACGGGAGTTCCAGGAATGGAACTGTTTTCTTTCTATCGACGATGAAGATGATTCGTTCCGCTTCAAGACAGGACTCGAAGGGAAGCCCTTCCTCCGCATCGCCATCCCAAATCCAAAGATCCGCCACCTGACCCGGTTGCCATGAAGGCAGCGTTCCAAAATCCCAGTGGCATTCCGGGAGGCGCAGGAGCACTTCCCGGCAAGTCCGATACAAAAAAGGGTCCTTCGAAACCAGTCTGATCTTCGTACAATTCATACAAAATTCGAAAAGCGCTAATGGCTCTTTTTGAATTGCGAAAAGAGACCTTCCTGAGTGTATCCCAGAACGGCGGCTGCTTCAAGCTCGATTTCAGGTTTCCTCATTCTGCAAGTACCATCAGCATCGTACTATATTAGGGGTACTGCAACACTTTTCGTAGCTGCCGCTGGCCGAGGTCAAGGAACTACTGGCTGGATGAACAGCGCTCCAATACGGTGACAATCTTACAGTGGCGAGGAAATTATAAACTGATAAGAGGTGGATCAGCGATGACCTGCCCCGACTGCGGCCTCGAAAGCCCACCCTCCGCAGCCCGGTGCGACTGCGGATACGAGTTAGACCGGCAATGGGCACCGCAGCCATCTCTGCGGTTTTTTCGTTTGCAATCCATGTTCCGGTGAGCGTAGACTTGGGCAATCGCCAGCAGTGTCGGGAGCCCGCTCTCCTCCTATGGGTGGTCCCGCCGCTGGAGACAGGGGCCGGGCCGTTGGATGACGGCCCGCCCCGCATCCCCCTTGACTTAGTCAGTTCCAAGACGTCGTCAAATGCAACCGTCGCCAGTGTGGTTCGTTCCGTTCCACAACAGTAATGTTCATGAGGTAACCTCCTTGAGAGGGGCCTTGGCCCCTAAAACAGAATATCGCAGAAATATTTTAAGTGAACAGATACCTGGGGCTAATGGTACTGGGTACTTGGTCAAGTTTTGCTTGCAGAAAAGCCCACTTTCCCTGACTGTGGATCGAAGGTGAGGAAGTTTTGGCAAGATGCTGCCAGTCCGATTAGCAACTACCTAATCCAGCACAACTCTTTTACATAGCAACACGATACAGGACGGAATATGTCTTTTCCGGAGCATTACTTACTACCATGGCACGGCTCAGCCACCTTTGGCAAACGAATTGCCAGGAAGCTTACAAACGAATTGCCAAGAGGCTTAGACGAACATGCGGACATTCGTTCGGCGAGGCAGGCCCCGAGATTGGCGAACTTTAATTTTAACTTATGGAGCAGGCTTTACGGGAACGGTGTGGTTTGTTAAAAGGCAAGCGAGATCGTCGGGATCGTGTCCGCGTTCCATTGAAGTGTGAAGTTCACCTACTTCAGAACGGAGGCGCCGCAACGATTCGCGCCGAGACGCGCGACGTTAGCAGCGCTGGATTTTATTGTTTGGTGAACCAGCCTCTCAAAAAAGGCGAGATTCTGGACTGCCACCTCATTGTTCCAACAGCCGATCCACGAAAAACCCGGACGGTGACACTTCGCTGTACGATCGAAGTATTGCGGGTTGAAGCATGCCCGCCGGACTTCGGGGTAGCCTGCCAGATCCAAGGTTATTCCGTGTAAGATGGAACGGAAATCGGACCCTGGGGATTCCTTCCAGACCACGAAAAGGATGCGCTTTCCGCGGCTCCGGCAGCAGAACCGAGACAGGCTTGAACATAGGGTAGCAGCGCTGTTGCGAACTCGACCGCATCCGCCATAGCCGACGGCCCGTCCGGAAGTGTGATGCGCACGATGGATCCTGCCGTTTGACGGCTGAAGATCGAGTCGTGCGCCAGATAGAATTTGGCCGCATACTCGTTTGCGACCACGCGGAGTTTGGAATGGTACCAGTAGAGAATGAGCAAACGCCGGCCGCCATCTTGAACGATGTACCTATTCACCTTGACCCGTGATCCTCTAAAGGGAATGTACGCGCTGCCGACCTCGGAAAACTCCCAACCGCCGCCCGGAAGACAGTGCTTCGGCGTATGAATGCTTTCGCCCGCGCGCTGCTGCGCGTGATAGGAAATGAATAGCCCTAGTCCTTTCTTTCCAGAACGATATCCCCGGTTCAGGTAGCTCGTGGGCTTGAGAGCCTCGAGCACTTTCGGCGCGAGTTCTTCCTCGGATGCTTTCGTCCAGCCCGCGATATTTGCCGGGATCGAATTGAGCGGTTGCGCCAGCGAATCGGGCACTCGCGTTTGGGCGGATCGAAGTCCGGCGGCTGTAAGAACCAGCACCAAGATGGTGGCTGTCCAGTACCACCAAATCGACCGGGGAGCCCTTGAGTTAATATTCATAAACCTACTCTGTTCGCTGCACAATCTTGGCCACGCCGAACGTCAGGGCCATACCGGCGAGGAACACGAGCCAGCCGGAGAAGGTGTGATAAAAACCCACGGAGAGCCGGTAATTGTAATCCGCGAGAATCGCGGTACCGCTCACGCGAAAAACGTTCACCCCGATCGCGATCGGGATCGCCATGAGCACCAAAACCAATCGCGACCGGACCCGTTTGCACTGCAAAAACCCGATCAACAGGCCCATCACAAGAAGAGATCCGAGCGAACGCAGTCCGCTGCATGCCTCCGCGACACCAAGCGAAACCTGGGCCAAATGGATGACATTACCCTCCTGGAACACAGCCACGCCGGCGAGTTGTGCCACCTTCGTCGCAACGGTGGACGCCAGCAATTGTAACGGTAGCGCCAGGAAATTGTATACAAGGAGCGGAACCGGGATCATCGTAAGCAGCAGCAGAAGCGGCAGCGCCAGCACTCGTACTCGAACTCGTCCCCAGAATGTCCACAAAATAGACGCTATGACGACTACAAGAGACAGACGGCTAATGAAGAACTCCGAAGCGAACTCGCCAACCAACAACAGCGCACACCCAAAACTCAAGAACACGACGCCTAGAAAATCAGGAGTTGCGGGAATTTTGAGCAGAGCCCCCCGGCGCAGCCAGGCGATGTAGAAAGCGAGCGGGGGGATGAGTAGCCCGTGAGAGGACTCGTCCCACCAATCCGTGGCCAAAACGGCAACCACTTTCCAGTACAGGAGGAGGAGGGCTCCGCCAACCAGCACTGCTTGAAAAGCTGCGCTCAGCGATACACGCACCGGCCTTTCCACTGCCGGGTTCAATACGGGCGCGGTCACCGATCCCATGTTTCCACTTTAAGCAAAATGCACCTCGGCTGGAACCTGCACGTTCTCCTCCAAAACAGCCGTGTCCCTAAGAACACAATGCGACCGCGCTTCCGGAGGCTTTCTTCGGTCCCGGCAGCCGATCAGTTTCCAACTTTTTGCGGAATTTGTCTTGTTTTCCTTCCGCAACACAAAGACCGCCTGTGTAGATACTTAATGTGTAGTGTAGATACTCAATGCGTAGCATGTAATGGTCCACAACCTGCTCTTCGTTATCCGATCTTATTCCGGAGAGGTGTATGCGAACGATTTTGGCGTGTGTATGTCTGGTTGTTGTCATCGGGGGCGGTTCGTGCAATTTAGAGCAAAAACCGGGCAAGTTCCTGGAGCGAGGCAAGGCGCTCCTTGAGCAACGCGATTACAGCCGCGCGATTTTGCAGTTCCAAAATGAAGTCAGGCTTTTACCCAAAGGCCCCGAGGCGTATTATCAGCTTGGCCATGCGTACTTGGGACTTCGGGACGGCAGGAAGGCATACGCTTACTTCAAAAAGACCCTCGAACTGAACCCCGCGCACGTGGGCGCGCAACTCAAGCTTGCGGAAATGCTGGCTCTTAGCCCCGATCAGACCTATCGGGATGAAGCAATCGCGCATGCAAAAGCCGTGCTTCAGCAAGCGCCGGAAGATCCGGAAGCGCTTTCCACGCTGGCGCTGACGGACTATAAAGCAGGCAACCAGAAGGCCGCCGAGGAGCGGCTGGCGCATATCCTCGCAACGGCTCCGCAGCACATCAAATCGGCTATTTTCCTGGCGAGCTTAAAGGCCTCTCACGGCGACGCGCAAGGTGCTGAAGAAGTGCTGAAGTCCGCGGCCCTCAACAACCCGAAATCGTCCGTGGCCGCAGTCGCGTTGGGCCGTTTTTACCTGCGGACCAAGCGTCCCGCGGAAGCCGAAAAACAATTTGAGCATGCGGTGAAAACTGATCCCCAGGATCTCGCCGCCCTATGGGATTTAGCGCAGTTGCAGCTTTTGTCGAGAAAAAACGCCGCCGCCGAGGAGAACATAAAGCGCCTCTCAACCTCAAACGACAAGCAGTATCGTCCCCTCCCTGACCGCGTCTTCAATATCCTTTCGGTATAGCGCACGGTTTACGTATCTCGCCATCTCACCGTCAACCACCGGGTGCTCCCAGATTGAAACCTGCGCCGGTTCCATATCGATCGACCACTGA
>JAENWC010000081.1 GCA_016650235.1 Terriglobia bacterium | reverse complement strand
TTTTCTTCCCATTCCGGCGGGAAATGTGCGCCGGGATTCCCTCGTGGATGTCTACCGGCACTCGCCGCTGTTCGTGGAACTCCGTGACAGCAACCGGCTGGGAGGCAAATGCGGCGAATGTGAATATCGCAACCTTTGCGGTGGTTCCCGCTCACGTGCTTATGCCCTGTCCGGCGACTTCATGGCGGAAGAACAGAGATGCGTGTATCAACCTGGATGAACCTTGGCTGGATGAACCTTGGCTGGATGAACCTTGGCTGGATGAACCTTGGATTGGTGATTCGATTGCACGCACCCAGCACGAACGGACAGGGCCGGGGTGTATGTGCGCATAATTGTGCATAATCGCGCACAAGGCCAAGTCCGGTGCGTCATTGTGCACCATCATAACGAACAGGAGGCATTGGAAATGTCATTGACCACATCACGCAGAGCATTCATGGGAGCTGCTGGCGCAGCGCCATTGGCAGGAGCGGCGCGGAACCGGCTCGGCGCCAACGATCGTATTGGCATTGGCATTATCGGCGCCGGCGGCCGTGGGCGATACCACTTGGCCGATCTTTTGAAGCTAAAGTCTGAGAATTGTGCCGTGGTGGGGGTCTGCGATGTGCACCGGCCAAACCTGGAAGCCATCTCAAAGAAAGCGTCCGGCGACTATGGCTTGGATGTACGGAAGACAACCGATTACCATGAACTGCTGAATTGGAAAGATGTGGATGCGGTCATCCTCTCCGCGCCGGACTTCACGCATAGCGAGATGCTTGCCGAGGCAGTCAGGGCAGGCAAGGACGTCTATTGCGAGAAGCCGATGGGCACGGTGTTGGACGATGCCAAACGTGCATTCTTCGCCGTAAAGCAATCGGACCGGGTGGTTCAGATCGGGACACAAAAGCGCAGTGATCCAGGACTGATGGGCGCGGCAAAATTGATGCAAAACGGAGTGCTGGGTCCTGTGACGCGTGCGGATATGGAGGTCCATTTCCAGGAGGCGCGATGGCGGCGCGACTATTCCGGTATTCGCCAGGACGACGTGGATTGGCCTCGATTCCTCATGGGCCGCTCGGATCGCCCGTTTGACGCGCGCCGGTTCCGCGAATGGCAGCTATTCCGGGACTACACCAACGGTCTTCCGGGCCTTTGGATGAGCCACTACATTGATCTTGTTCCGTGGTTTTTGGGAAGCCCGTATCCGAGGTCCGCCGTAGCGCAAGGCGGGGTCTACCTTTGGAAGGACGGCCGCGAGACCGAAGACGTCTTTCAGGCATTGCTGGAATACCCGGGCGACTGCCTGGTGCGTTGGGCGATGAGCCTCACCAATGCCAGTCCCGGGCGCAATGAGTGGTATGGCACGCGAGGAATGCTCAATGCGGAAACACTGACAGTCACCGGCACGGGGAGCAAGCAGAAGGATCGCATCGGGCAGGACATGCCGATCCAGAAGGAGACTACCGATTCGCATATGGAAAATTTCCTGCGCTGCATGCGGTCGCGTCAAAAACCTCGCGCCGGCATTCAAGCGGGATTCTCACACGCTGTTGCCGGATGCATGGCTGCCGAAGCGCTGCGGACCGGACGGCGCGTCCAGTTTGACCCGGTCCGCCTGGAGATGGTATGAAACGGCGCGCATTTCTGTCGGCGATTGTGCCTGCGGTGGTGAGCGGCGCGGCCGCGCCGATACAGCGCGTGGACGTGTTCCCTGTAATGTATTCCGTCACCGGTCACTTCAAGTTTTTCCCGAAGCCGGAGCGGCCGTCGGTGTTCGTAAAGATCACTTGCGAGGACGGAACCGCCGGTTGGGGACAAAGTGTTCCGACACACACATGGAGCTACGAAACCACTGAGTCGGTCACCTCCGCGTTGCGGCAATACTTGGCGCCGTTGATGATCGGGCGGAATCCATTGGATATCGCCGGAGCCCACGCGGCGATGGACCGCGCGATCGCGCCATCTTTTTCTACGGGGATGCCGATTGCCAAGGCCGGCATCGACCTGGCCTTACATGACTTGGCCGGCAAGATTGCCGGGATCTCGCTGGCCGCGCTTTGGGGGCGCAAACCAATCGATCGTGTGGAACTGAGTTGGACCGTCAACCCGCGCAGTTTGGAAGAAGGAGCGGCGTTGGTGGAGGAAGGAACCAAGCGCGGTTATCGCCACTTCAACATCAAAGTTGCGCCGGATCCCCGCTTCGATGTGGAACTCGCCAAGCTGGTACGCCGGCTGGCCCCGGGCTGCTTTCTTTGGGCCGACGCCAATGGCGGCTACGACGTTTCCACGGCGCTGGAAGCTGCGCCGAAGCTGGCCAACGCCGGTGTGGACGTGTTGGAACAACCGGTGGCTGCCAACCGGCTGTCGGGTTTTGCCGCGCTCAAGAAACAAGGCGCATTGCCGATCTTGATGGATGAAGGGGTGGTGTCCTCGGTGGAACTGATCGAGTTCATACGCTACCAATTGCTGGATGGAGTTGCCATGAAGCCGGCGCGCACGGCTGGGCTGTGGGACGCCCGTCGGCAAATTGAGATTCTGCGGGAGGCCCGGCTCATGGTGTTAGGGAGCGGCCTGACGGACCCCGATGTTTCCCTGGCCGCTTCCCTGGCGCTTTTCGGCGCATTTCAATTGAAGCATCCGGCCGCGCTCAACGGACCGCAGTTTCTGACGCGCAGCTTCCTGCGCAAGCCCTTCCAATTGCAGGATGGGGGGCTGGCCGTGCGGCGGGGGAACGGGTTGGGGATCGAGGTGGATGAGGAGGCCGTAAGGAGGAGCGCGTTGTGAAATGGATTGTGAAATGGATGGTGTGGTTCATCGCGTGCAGCCTGTCCGCGGGCTCGTTTGAATGGCGGGAGAGAAGCGGTTCCAGTCTGGAACTAACGGAGAATGGCCGCAGCGTGTTCGTGTACAATCACGGCGCAGGCCGGCAGTGCTGCTACCTGCATCCTGTGCATTCACCTGGTGGCGTTGTGGTCACCGGTGATGGTCCTGCCGATCACAAACATCATCGTGGATTGTTCTGGGCTTGGCCCATAGTGGAGGTGGGAGGCCAGCGGGCCGACCTGTGGACATTGAAAGGGGCCGAGCATCGCTTTGAGAGAATCCTGGAGCGCAACGCTACTGCATCGCAGGCCAGCGTAAGAGCGGAGCACTCCTGGATGGTGCAGGGAAAACGCGTGGTCAAGGAAACCATGTCGATCACAGTTTACTCAGCCGCTGATCAGGCGGGGGGCCAGGCGCGGAAGTTTGAGGTCACGCTCATTATCGAGGCGTTGGACCAGCCGGTAAGCATTGCCGGCGCGCCGGAAAGCGGAAAAGGCTACGGCGGATTCAGCGCCAGGTTCGCGCCGCGTAAGGCGACGGCGATTGAGTCGAGTGATGGTCCGGTCCAGCGCGATGAAGACCACGTTGCACATGCATGGGCGGAGCTTACGGGGAGTTTCCAGGCAGGACGCGCGGGGTTGCGGATTACATCGGATGCTGGAAATCCCGGTCATCCGAATGAGTGGTGCCTGCGCCATTATGGATTCGCCGGCGCTTCGTTCCCGGGGAAGCCACACTATACGCTGTCGCCGGGCAAACCTGTCACGTTGCGATATGCGGTAACTGTGTTCGACGCGGCCGTATTGACGCAGTAGCAACATGAATACGAAGATTTCCATCAGCCTGCTCGCCGCCGTACTGGCGCTGCCGGCCGCATCCGACCACTTCTTTACGCCGGGGAAAATACGTGTCCTGATTCTCTCCGGGCGCAACAATCACGACTGGCGGAGCACGACGCCGCGGCTGCGGCAGATTCTGGAAGAGACAGGACGCTTTGACGTGCGGGTCACCGAGGAGCCCGCCGGTCTGACCGCGCAGACGCTGGAGCCCTACCATGTGCTGGTCTCCGACTACAACGGCCCTCGTTGGGGTGCGGCTGCCGAGCAAGCTGTGGAGCAGTTCACCGGTTCGGGAAAAGGCTTTGTGGCAACCCACGCCGCCAGCTATGCCTTCGGTGACATGGAGATCCTGGGAGACCGCCATGTGAAGACAGGTTTGCGGGAAGCTCCATGGCAAGCGTACGGGGAGATGATCGGCGCGCGATGGTCCATCGTTTCCCCGCGCAGCGGTCATGGGAAGCGCCATGTATTCCGTGTCCAATGGACGGATCGAACTCATTCCATCGCGACAGGGGCCATCGCTTCGGCAATGGATGATAGTTTCGGCATCTCCGATGAGCTGTATCACAACCTGCGCCTGCAGCCTTCCGCGCGTGTGATTGCCACTGCCTATGACGCTCCGGAAATGGATGGCACTGGAAAGCATGAGCCGATTGCGTGGACCACACAATTTGGCCAGGGACGCGTGTTCTATA
>JAENWC010000080.1 GCA_016650235.1 Terriglobia bacterium | reverse complement strand
CCTCGGATGACGCTTCCCTCTGGGAGACATATCCGAGGCTGAAGGCGAGCATAGCGAGCATCCCTGGAGCCCGTATCCTGTACGAGCGCGAGCCACAGTGGGTCCCGCGCTCAGGTGAGGGCTCAGATGAGGGGCAAGCGTCTCCGGATTTGGACGAGGGATCACGTTCGTTCAGCCTGTTCTTCGTTTCCCCAACGGATGAGCGCTTCGTGTTTGAGACCGAGACCCTCGAACCAGATGAAGACGGCATCGAGCGGCGAATTCCGGGTCAGGGCTGGTTCGGCTGTATGGCCGGGGTTTCCGTCGTTGCCGCATTCGCCGTGGTCAGCCTTGACCAGATGGAGGTATTCGAGAGCGGATCCCGGTATGAACCGGATGTTGAGCCCCACATCTTCAATCTGGTTGGGGAAAAGCTGGATATGGAGAGCCACTTCCAGGAGATGATCGAGGAGGAGGGAATGTCGATCCTCAGAACCCTACGTGCCGAGATTGTCCGTGTCCTGAGAGAATCTGAGATTACCGTCATTTCCGAAGTAGACTTGGACCGGCCGGTTCCCTGGCTGCGAGCTGGAGAAGAAGTGTTTGCCGGACAGGCAGGCGAACCCATCACCGTGCGGCAGGCGTTTTTCTTTCGCCACCTATAGACAAGTCACAATTTCCGGATCTGTGGGCGCTGCCTTAGAATGGCACGTCCTCGTCGTCTAAATCTTCATCGTCTTTCCCGGCGCGATGCGCAATGCTGGCCGGCTCCGCTTCAATCCGTGGCGGGCGCACGAGAAAACCGCTGGCCCTATCGAACAAAGTGACTCTCGGCTCGCCTTCAAATTGAACGGGATTGAACCAGTATTTTTCAAACTGCCGCAGGAACGGCTGCGTCCCGCAATCCGGGACCAGGCACTCCCGCTTGCCTGGCTTCGGACACTGCCCAAAAATGCAGAGCCGTCCCCGGTAGGCTCCGCTCGCGGGATCAAGAATATGGACATCCACCTGATGGTGGGCGACTCCTCCGTATGGCGTGTCTTGCACCAAGGATAGCCCGAGACTCATCGCGTTCTTCAGTTCCTTGAGACCCGGCAGGTTAGTCGTCCAGACCGCCAGATCCAGATCGGCGCACTCGTGCAGAACCTCCAATCGGTGGCGGCGAAACTCGCGGAACCGTGGAATCTCCATTTCTAACGGCTGGGCAACGGCCCCGAACACCGCCACCTTCTGGACACCTGGCAATCTACTCATGGCGACCGCCACTGACTGCGCGGCCCAGCGGAACAGGCACTGGCGGCGCAGCATCAGGGCGTTCTGTTCCTCGATGTCCCTCTCCGATGGTGGCTCGAACCTATCCTGAAAGTAATGCTCGCTCCATTCCACCTCTTCATCCTCACCGTCTTCAGACTCGATTGGTTCTTCCCAAACGAGCTCGGGAATCTTCGGCCTGTCGGGCCACGGATACTCCGGATTCCGGAATTCGATCACCTGTTTTCGCATCGCCTGCGGGCCCGGAGCGCCACCCGCCAGTCCACGCGACCCTATCTTCTTTTCGTAGAGCGCCCTCACCCATTCGCTCACCGGCGCCTTCCATGTCTGGGACGGAGAGGGGATGTTCTTTATGAGGGACTTGGGCTGAAAGCCGAGTTCCTTGGCCATGCGGACCTCTGCGTCCGACAGTCTGCAGCGGCGCTGCGCCTCCTCCCATGCGCTGTGATGCTTTTGATTCACTGTCCGATCATCCGAAGGGTGAAGATCTCATCCGCTTCGATTTTAGCAGCAGTCCGGAGCGGCTGCCTCGACAAAGCATTTCCGGGAGCCTTCGTGTTTACTGTGGACGCAAGATCCCCCATCCGGGGGAAACTCGGCTGCGACTACTGAGGGATGTATGATCCCAAGAACCGCCGTAGACTTAGGGCATGTACAGTGGACAACGGCCCGAGGCGATCGACACACAATGGGGTTTCCGGACTTATGCCGCCTTAGCTTGCCTGGCCGGATTCCTTCTGCTCAGTTGGGGTCCGATGTGGTTCGGCGCCGATCTGGCGGGCGCACGATGGGGTAAGGCAGCATTCATCCGCGTTCCAGGTTCCATCGTGATGGCTGCCGGATGCTGTGCCGCCGGGTTCGCCTTCGTAGATCATCCACCCGCCCGCCGCCGCGTGTTGTTTTGGTTTGCCGCCGGACACACCGCCATCTGGCTCATGCCGATGCCTTCTCGATCGGCGATGAGACCGTGAAAACGCATGCCGGCAACGTGTTTTCCAAACTTCGCGTGGAGAATCGGACCCAAGCAATCGTGCAAGCGCTCAAGCGCGGACTCGTCTCGCTGGAGGAACTGGAGTAGTAGAGATTGAGTTAGTGATTATAGACGTAACACCCGCCCTAGAAAGGCACGTCGTCGTCGGTGATTCCCTGATCTCCAAAAGAGTCCGGCTCCGGAACCGCGGCGGGGCGGGGTTTTTGTGCCGATCTCGGCATCGACACAGGCTCGTCATGACCGCCAGAGGAGGCTGAGTCGCCACAGCCGCCAAGCAGGATCACCTCGTCGGCCACCACCTCGGTGGAGTACTTCTTGTTCCCGTCCTTGTCGTCGTAGGAGCGGGTTTGCAGCCGCCCTTCCACATAGATCTGTTTACCCTTGGTGAGATAGTTGGCCAGGTTCTCGGACCGCCACAATACGACGTTATGCCAGTCGGTCTCTTCCTTCCATTCTCCGGATTGCTGATCCTTCCATCTCCTGCTGGTAGCGATGGAAAAAGTGGTGCGAGCCGCACCGCTGGGCGTGAATCGAGTCTCAGCGTCCTTGCCGAGATGCCCTACCAGAATCACTTTATTGACGCTTCGGGATGCCATATGTCTAGCAGATTAGCACAAAAAGACAGCGCTGCCAGGCTGATATACTCAGGCCATGCTCTTGGTTATCCTGTTCTTGTTCCTCCTGCCGCCGGCAACTTTTGCGCAGCACAATCTCACTAAGACGGACATCGATGGCTGGATGAAGGAGCTCTCCAATTGGGGCCGTTGGGGCAACCAGGACCAGCTTGGCGCCATCAATCTCATCACTCCCGCCAAACGCAAACAGGCGGCCGCGCTGGTCCGGGAAGGCTTCTCCGTCTCGCTTGCGCGCGATGTTGAGAAAGTAGCCGGCCCTGACAACCCGTCGCCCTTCCAACACGAAATGAAAATGACCGGAGCCAATTCCACCGGCCAATTTTCCGTGGATCAATACGCCGTTTCCTACCACGGTTACGCGCACACGCACATGGATTCCCTGTGCCACATGTTCTATCAAGGCAAGATGTACAACGGGTTCCCGCAGACGGAGGTGACGACGCTGGGCGCTCAGAAACTGGCCGTTACAACATTTAAGAGCGGCATTATTTCCCGCGGCATTCTCATCGATATTCCGAAGTTGAAGAACCTTCCCTATCTGGAAGCCGGTGCCGCCATCTACCCGGAGGACCTGGAAGCATGGGAGAAGAAGGCCGGCGTGAAAATCACTTCCGGCGATATTGTCTTCATAAGGACCGGGCGCTGGGCCCGGCGCGCGGCCAAGGGCGCCTGGAACGCGTCGGCAAGCTCGGCTGGCCTGCATGCATCGTGTGTGAAGTGGCTGCGCCAGCGCGACGTCGCCATGGTGGGATCGGATGCCGCGAGCGATGTAATGCCTTCACAGGTGGAAGGCGTCCGGCAACCGGTGCATCAGTTACTCCTGGTGGCGATGGGAACGCCGATCTTCGATAACTGCGATCTCGAGGCCCTTTCGCAAGCCGCCGCCCAACGCAACCGCTGGGAGTTCCTGTTAACCGCCGCTCCCCTCGCTGTTACGGGCGGGACAGGTTCTCCTCTCAACCCGATTGCAACTTTTTGAACGCGCCCGTATGAAACAGTACTAGACCTTGTCCCCTCCTTTCAGCCCTGCCACACATACCCGCTATCGAGTCGTCGGCTTCGCCGTTGCCCTCGCCATGGTGACCTATCTCGACCGGGTCTGTATCTCGATCCTCGCGCCGCAAATCATGCGCGATCTGGATCTTACCAGAATGCAAATGAGCGTGGTATTCAGCGCTTTTGCCCTTGCCTATGCCGCGTTCGAGATTCCCACCGCATGGTGGGGACAGCGGATTGGCACACGCCGCGTGCTGACACGCATCGTGATCTGGTGGTCCGGCTTCACGATGCTGACGGCCGCGGTTACCAGCTATTGGATGCTGCTGGTGGTCCGGTTTCTGTTTGGCGTTGGAGAGGCAGGCGCATGGCCCAACGTCGCAAAAACGTTCTCTCACTGGATCCCGCTACGGCAGCGCGGGACCATCCAAGGGATCTTCTTCGGAGGCGCCCACCTGTCCGGAGGCATCACGCCATTAATAGTCACCGCGCTGCTGGCATGGTTCCACTGGCGCACCATTTTTGTATTATTCGGATTTACCGGGCTGATTTGGGCATTCGCATGGTATCGCTGGTTCCGCGACGATCCGGCTGAGCACCGCCAGGTGAACGCGGCAGAGCTGGAGTTAATCCTAACCGATCGGCCCGTCGAGTCCGGCCATCACAACGAGCACGGTGTCTGGGGGCGCATCTTCGGCAGCGCGAGCGTGCTGGGGCTCTGCCTGATGTACTTTTCCAATGGTTACGGGTTTTACTTCCTCATTACCTGGCTGCCCACTTATCTGGAACAGCAACGCGGATTCACCGCGCAGCAGTTGGGCTTCTTCTCCGGCTTCCCGCTCATCCTCAGCGTAGTGGCCGATCTCACCGGCGGGGTGGCCACCGATTGGCTTGTGCGCCGCCTCGGTCTGCGTTTGGGAAGGGCCATCATCGGCGGCCTCTCGTATCTGGTTGCGGGCATCGCGATACTGGTCTCCATCGCCTCGCCGAATCCTGTTATTGCCGCGGTGCTGATCGCGGTGGCGGCCGCGGCATCCATGTTCTCGCTAGGCGCCAGTTGGGCCGCGTGCATTGACATTGGAGGAAGACACGCCGGTGTGGTCAGCGCGGCCATGAATACAGCCGGTCAAATAGGTGCGGTAATCAGTCCGATGCTTCTAGCGTGGTTGGTGGAGCGGTTCTCGGATTGGAGCATCCCACTTTATCTGATGGGCGGCCTCTATCTTATGGCCGCGGTCTGCTGGCTCTTCATCAACCCGCGACGAACTATCCAGCAGTAAGCCCGGGGCTCAATTCCAACCGTTGGGCCGCTCATAGGCCAATTGTTCCATACAATAGGAAGCATGATTTTCCGAACCCTACTGCTGTTTGCCGCCGTCTGGCCCTCCTGCGCACAGACACTCACGGTTAAGGAAGAAGTCTTTCAGAACCGTGCGGCCTGGGTCCTGGACAACGGTCTCATCCGAGTGAGTCTGCTGCGCGGTGGAGGGCACATCGCCGAGGTGCGCCTGATCTCGTCCGACCCCGTCAAAAATATCAATCCGATGCGCGTACCGCACTACCCCACCATCGAACCCTATCAGTACGATCCTGCCAAGCATGACGCCATTTACGGCGACAGCCCGCATCGCCGGCTCTCCAGCGGGTACATGGGGCATCTTCTCTGCTTCCCTTTCTACGGACCCGCCTCGTCGGAGGAAGAGATCCGCGCAGGGCTCGGCAACCATGGCGAGGCGCCGATCGTCGAATGGCGTAAGACGAAGCAGGACGCGCGGCCGGATTCGATAACGTTCTGGTACGGGGCAGACCTTACGAAAACTCAGTATCGCGTCGAGCGTGCCGTCACCATGCGGCGCAACCAGCGTCATGTGAGGATCGAGGAGTGGGTGGAGAATCTCACCTCCTACGACCGGCCCATCCATTGGATGCAACATGCCACCTTCGGAGCACCTTTCGCCGAACCAGGCAAGACATTTCTCGACACCTCCGGCACGCGCGGCCAGGTCAGCGGCGGCCGCCCTGACAATCGTTCCCTACTCCCGGACTCTACCGTAGACTGGCCGCAAGGGACCTCCGCCGGCGGCCGGAAGGTGAACCTGCGCGCGATGCAGCCGCTGGCGAAAGCGGGCACCTATTATGTGCTCTTGATGGATCCATCCCGCCAGCAGCAGTTCTTCACGATGTATCACGCGGACTATCGCGTCTTGATCGGATACGTTTATCCATCCGATGGCAATCCGTGGCTCGCCGATTGGCAGGAGAACCGCAGCAATGCCTCTCTCCCCTGGAACAACCAGGTTGTGGCGCGAGGCATCGAATTTGGAAGCACGCCGTTCGCCGAAGGCATGCGCAAGAGCATCGACCGAGGCTCACTGTTTGGAGTCCCAGCCTATCGCTGGATCGGCGCGAAGCAGAAGCTGAAAACGGAGTACACCATTTTTCTTCAGGAGATTCCGGCAGCCTATTCCGGCGTGCGCAATGTGAGCCTGCGGGACGGGACGCCGGTGGTGGAAGGACGATAGCCGGTTGCATGTTGGCGTGCAAATGCGATTATATGGACGCATGACATCCGCACCTATGCGCCGACGCACCCTTGTTTCCCTGATCCCCGGAAGCCTCCTGCTTCCGGCCGCCTCGTGGGCCGCCAAACCCGGCAAAAACTATCTCGTCTTTGTAGGAACCTATACGCGGGGCAAGAGTGAAGGCATCTACTCTTATCGCTTCTCCGCCGCCACCGGCCAGCTCACTCCGCTCGGCGTTGCGGCAAAAAGCGTCAACCCGTCATTCGTGACGATCCACCCAAACGGACGCTTTCTTTACTCGGTCACCGAGTCCACTGTTCCGGGAACCAAATCCGGATCAGTGACTGCGTTCACCATCGACCGGGCCACCGGCAAACTGACCGCGCTGAATACCGTGGAGTCGCATGGCACAAGCCCCTGCCATTTGAACGTGGACAAGACCGGCAAGAATCTGCTTGTGGTCAACTACGGCAGCGGCAGCTCGGTTGTGTTTCCGGTCAACAACGATGGCGGTCTCAAGGAGGCCTCCTCGGTGATACAGCACAAAGGGTCTGGCGCCGACCGCAGACGCCAGGCGGGCCCCCATGCCCACTCGGTTAATCTGTCCGCTGATAACAAGTTCGCCATGGTGGCCGACCTCGGTCTCGATCAGGTGCTGGTTTACAGGTTCGATCCAACCGGATCCAAGATCAGTCCGAACGATCCGCCGTTCACCCAGGTGCCCGCCGGCGGTGGTCCACGCCATTTTGCTTTTCATCCGTCACAGAAGTTCGCCTACGTGATCAATGAGATGAAGTCCACCGTCACTGCATTCACCTATGACGCGCCCAAAGGCGCGCTCACCGTCATCCAGAACATCAGTACTCTACCCGCCGATTTCACCGGCGTCAATAATACCGCCGAAGTGCAGGTGCATCCCAATGGCAAGTTCGTCTACGGCTCCAATCGCGGGCACAACAGCATTGCAGTCTTCAAAGTGGATACCAAAAAAGGAACGCTCACCGAAGTGGACCGCACCTTGACGCAAGGGAAAACGCCGCGCAATTTCGGCATAGACCCGACCGGTAATTTCATGATCGCCGCCAACCAGGACTCCGACAGCCTCGTTGTTTTCCGCATCGATACCGGAACAGGGCGTCTGACGCCGACCGGCCAAACGCTGGAAGTGGGCGCGCCGGTCTGTGTGAAATTCCTCGCCCTGCCCTAGCGGAACAACATCAGGGTAGAGAGAATAGTCAGCACGACGACCGCAATCTCAAAGGCCCGCATGGGAATACGGCCCACCAGCCAGCGCCCGGCCACTGCTCCGGTCAGAATGGCGGGAATCATGAACGCGTCAAACCGGAGCGACGCCGGCGTAATCAAACCGTGCCAAAGGTAGATGGGAATTTTGGTCAGGTTGATGATGAAGAAGAACCATGCGCCCGTGGCGATGAACTCTTCCTTGGGTAGCCGCTTGCTCAACAAGTAAAGATTCATCACCGGCCCGGCCGCATTGGCCACTGTCGTGGCAAACCCGGCGGTTACCCCATAGGGAATCGCGCTCGCCTCGGCCGGCTCCAGCCCGGGCCAGAATCGCCGGTAGAGATAGATTGCCAGCATCACAAACACAATCACGCCCACCATCGGACGCAATACGCTGTCATTCCAATTCAACGCAACCGCGCCGCCTAGAATGCCAATCACCACCCACGGCGTCAGGGAAAAGAGCCTGTTGGCCGCCGCATGGCGGCGCCAGTAGAGCACGGCAACCACATCAGCCGCGCACAGCACCGGCAGCAACCATCCGGCCGATTGCCGGGCGTCGCCCACCACCAGCACCATCGTCGGCACGACAAAAATCCCCAACCCCGGCATGCCCGTCTTGGCCATTCCGATGCTGAAGGCGCACAAAGCGCCCAACGCCCATTGCAGTAGAGTTAATTGCGGCAAAGCAGTGAGGATAACACGCCCGGCCCTAACGGGCGAGATAACCGGTTCTGGTGCGCACCTTGGCGCCCGCCGTCCTTACGCGAACCTGTACGTTGCGCCAAGCCCCGTTGAAATCCTGATTGCCAGGTGAATACGCCACACTGTAGACGCTTCGCAACTCCTCGGCCACTTGCGCGTATACGCCATCCAAGTCCCGCAGCGAGTGAGCCGGAAACAGACGCCCTCCCGTAGCCGCGGCCAATTCCTCCATCTGCCGACGCGCCTTGCGCGACCATCCCGGCGGAGGAACCTTGTCGAATGGATCCAGCAACACCGGATACAGCATGGCATGAAAACCCTCCGCGGCGCGCCGCAGTTTCTTGAACGAGACCTCGGACGGAGTCCCGATTCCGTGAACCTGATTGTCCACTCCGTCACTGATAATGATAACGGCGTTACGCTCTCCCGGACGCGCATAAAGCTCCTCAGCGTAGGAGAGCACCACTGTGTCGTAGAGCGGCGATGCGCCGGAAACCTTGGGAATCGCGTCAATAATGGAGAGCAGCCTTTCGCGATCCGAACTCAACCGGCTGATCACGTGGAATTTATCGTTGGCCAGCGCATACAGGGCCACACGGTCTTGGTCGCGCGCGATCCCCACAAACCGCCGCGCAGCCTCCTTCATGGCATCGCGGTCCCGCTGTGTGCTTCCGCTCAAATCCAGCAGCAGGGCCAGATTGAAAGGAGTATCTTCAGAGGCGGCATAGCTCACTTGCTGCGGCACGCCATCCTCGACCACTGAAAAATCTTCGGGCTTCAATCCCAGCACCGGGTGACCGGCTGCGTCGCTGACCGTCACGGCCAGGTTCACCATCCGGACATCCAGGCGAAACAGAGAATTGTTTTTCTCGCCCAGCGCGGCGGAAACCGTATGGGGCACTTTTGGTTTGGCCGCCATATCCGGCCGGTTCAGTACGCGGTCCAACCAGACCGGAGCTTGCCAGTGCATCTTCACAGGGGAATCCTCAGGCACCGGGATGTCCACCAGTTCCACTCGCTGTGGCGTGTTCGCTTTCACCATGATGTCGCCGTACGTAACATGCATCGCGTCCAGCTTGTCGGCTAGCGTCCAACCGCCTCCGGCCGAGGAACGGGAAAACTTGTAGCCCTCCGGCAGAATCAAATCCTCCGGTTCGCGGGCCGATTCCAGCAGCAAACGCGTGGCCGCCCATGGTGCCTCTATCCGTACGGCGCCTGTTTGGGTAGCCACCATCACATGAGAAAAAAGACCATTGAGATGGACTGCTCCGGACCTGGTTTCCACCTCCACCCCGTTGCCATAGGGCACCACGACATCGAGATCAATCTGGACCCCGTCAGCCGGTTGCACCGTGATCACCACGCTATCTCCCTGTTCGCGCAATGAGGCGTCTCCGCGCTGGATGGCGCGCGCCGGACTGCTGCTGCGAACCTGTACACGGTCCCCGCCCGCCACACGGACCGATACGTTGCCATGCAGATTGGTGACGTGCATTGTGGACGCCTGCAACGGCAGTCCTAAAAGGATGGCGGCTAGAACGGGATAAAGTGGGAGCCTCCAGACCAACTGTAAATGCCTCTATTCCTACAGTAACGTACCGTTGGCGCTGTTTACCGCGCCAGACTTTTCTGTAAACCCTCGACAAGCTGGCCGATGGTGCAACTGCCCTCCCAAACAACCTGGGTTTGGTTGACGAAGCGGTCCCGAAACCGCAACGAGGAAGTCGAGGGTATCTACAGCCTGCTGGCACGTCTCAGGGAGCGGTACACACTCAAATGATTAAAGCGTTCGAAGAGCCTTCACCGCTTCGAAGGTGATTTCGGGGTCGCGCCGCTTTCGAGGATCAATTTGGTGAACAGGTCGACCGCTCGTAGTGAGACTTGTGAGAATTTGCCGCGCGCTAAGGATCTTCAGTCGCGCGTGTGGCTGGGCGGCACACAAAGATCCTGGCGCGGCTGGGTGTGTCTCCGCGGCCCGCCGGGTTGTAAGGTCCGGCGATGAGCCGATGTCCGGCGCTATGGTCCGCCGCGGCACTTGGAATCGCTTCAGCTTCACGCCGTCCAATCGCAGGTCCAATTCAGCGGGCAGAGGGGCGCGCCTTCGGCGGGGGAGGCAGGGAAAGCGCCACGGCGGAGGGGCGCGGCGATTTCCGCGCGCGCCGATTCCCTCAAGAACGTGGCAACCACGCTGTGCAGGCCCTCCGTCACGGGCGCGCGGAGCTTGTATGGGGCCGGGTTTGGGCCGTCCGGGTTGCCCGGCAAGTTGACACGGAATTCATACTCGGCGTCGAGCGGAAAGTAATGCTGGAAAGCAACGCCACCGCGTGCGACGAAGGGCAGGTCCTCACTATTGGGCTCTTTGCGCTGGCCGCGCCCGGTGCCGTAGTCCACTTCGCCGGGCTGCATTTTCAGATCTCCGATGGCAAGACGGCTGACAGTGCGGGCGGCCGACATGTACCTTTCCAGCAGCGCGGGTGACATGGACAGCAGGTTCGCCATATTGTCGAAACCGTTGCCCGATTCGTCCACGGGGAGCAGCGCGCCGGGCTTTGTGTCCACAGCCAGCAGATCGCGGATGGCGTTGCTGTACTCGGCGCGATTCATCCTGTGGGGCATGGTTGCGCCGGGCCGCGGAAGTCCGGCCGGAGGCATCATGCCGGTGCTGACCTGGCGCAGGACTCGCTCCCATACGGCCGCATGAATGCAAGCCATCTCCAGAGGGGACTCAAGGTGATCTGGTGGAAGTATAACATTGAGCAGCCGGTTGCCACGGCGCGTGCGAGTTTGTAGTATTTGACTTATCCACATGACATTTCCGGTATCTACTTCCCGTCGCAACTTTCTTCGAGCGAGCGCGATCAGCGTTGCGGCTCCGCAGGTTGGTCGAACCCAACGGAGCGGCTTGAAAGTCTTCATGAATTGCGACATGGATGGATCCAGCGGCATCTTCACACGCGAACAAGCCTGGTACTGGGAGAATGGAGCCCGGGAACATGTCGCGGTCGAGGCGCGTGAGCTATTCACGGCCGACATCAACGCGGCCAGCGCGGCGGCGCTCGACGCGGGCGTAACTGAGTTGATCGTCTGCGACACTCATCACGGAGGAGGCAACTTCATACGTGAAAAGCTGTTGTCCGATCCTCGCGTCAAGTATCTGTATCGAAGCGTCGGATTGGAGAATGGAAGACGCCGCTGGATGCCGGGGCTGGATGAAACCGTCCATGCGCTGATGCTGCCCGGACACCATGCGAAGGCATTTACGCAGGGGGCGTTTCTGCCGCACACATGGAATTTCGAATGGGTGGACTTTACGATCAATGGACAGAGCGTGGGCGAGATCGGGATCGAAGCATGCTACGCGGGCCATTGGGAGATTCCGCTCATTTTCGTGCAAGGGGATGAGGCAGCCTGCCGGGAAACGCGGCTGCAGTTTCCGTGGGCTGCCACCGCGGCCGTGAAGCGTGGGACGACGGAATCCTGTACGGGCCTGGACCAGAAGTCCGCCCAAAAGGAGACGGCGCGGGGAGTCGCCCAGGCCATCCAGAACCTGCGAGCCGGGGCGGTGCGGCCTTACAAGCCGACGCTGCCGATGACCATTACACTGCGGATGAGAACGATGGATGGCGCGGCCAAGGCGGCGCAGCGGCCGGGCGTCCTGCGGCTGGACGATCACACCGTGGAGGGTCGAGTTGGCCGGCAGGCGGACGTAGTGAAGTGGCTGCTCGGGACCGGGCTGGATATGACGCCGTGAACGGATGGCCCACGCCGGGGGAAATATAGAATAGTGTAGTGTCCAAGAATTAACTGGACATCTTTTCCAATCTGCGTTCATCGGCAGCCCATCATTTTCAGTGGCTTGCCTTGCCCGGCATTTCTCCAGAGGCTTATTTGCCGCCGATGAACCAGCATGGGCCGCGTGGCGGGCCACTAGCAAACTTCGGCAAGTGTGAGATCGGCATTCGTGTCATCAACAAAGCGGAGCCAATCCAGGAAGCTCTGCTTGGGGACGACGACCACTGCCGTGCGGTTCCAGGTTCGCATCATTTATCTATACCGAAAACGTTTCTATACCGCACACGCGATGTACCATCGAGTCCGCCTTGCCTTGGACTTCCCCAACGCCAGTTGCAGGCTGCGCGGCCCTTGCGGCCTTCACTGTATTCTGGAATGCATGCCAACCCGGTTCACTTTCGCATTTGCGGCGCTGATGGCTGCGCCCCTTCTGGGCGAGACGCCCGGTTTCCAACAGACGGATATTTTTGAAGCGGGGCAGGGCGGCTATGCGCATTATCGCGTTCCGGCGATCGTCGCCACGCCGAAAGGGGCCGTACTTGCTTTTGCCGAAGCGCGCAAAAGCGCGCGAGGAGATTGGGGTACGCAAGATATCGTCATGCGACGCAGTTTGGACCACGGGGTCAGTTGGGATGCGCCGAAAGTGATCGTCCGTCTGAAAGAAGCCGTCAAGAAGAACCCCGTTGCGGTGGCGCAGCAGCTTGGGGTGGAGGGGGAGGTCACTTATAACAATGTGGTTCCCATTATCGAATCTCTTTCCGGCCGGCTGCACGTGCTGTTCTGCGTTGAATACTTACGGTGTTTTAGCATGACCAGCACGGACGACGGGGCCAGCTTCACCGAGCCTGTCGAGATCACTGCGACGTTTGACAAGTTCCGCCGCGACTATGATTGGAAGGTCATCGCCACCGGGCCGGGTCATGGCATACAGCTTCGGAGCGGCCGGCTGCTGGTTCCGGTCTGGTTGTCGGACGGCACCGGAGGCCATGCGCACCGGCCTTCCATCGTCTCCACGATCTACAGCGACGATCACGGCAAGAGCTGGCAGCGGGGCGCAATCGTGGTGCGGCATCCGGAGTTGAAAAATCCCAGTGAAACGGTGGCGGTCCAGTTGGGCGACGGCCGGGTGGCGCTGAACATCCGGCATGAATCGGCCGAGCACCGCCGAGCCATCTCCTACAGCCGCGATGGGGCGAGCGGGTGGACCAAGCCTACCTTGCATCCGCAGTTGCTCGAACCTATTTGCATGGCGAGCATCATCCGATTGCCTCCCGGCCGGATTCTGTTCGCCAACCCGCATAGCAGTGAACCACGCGATCCGGGCAAGCCGGAGGGAAACCATAAGCGCCAGAACGTGACGGTGAAACTGAGCTATGACGAGGGACTCACCTGGCCTGTTTCGAAATCGATCCAGGGATCAGCGGCTACTCCGATCTCGCTGTCGCCTCCGATGGGAGCATCTACCTGATCTATGAGCGCGGCACAGCCAACCTGCCCGATACGACCATACGATTTCTCACCGTGGCGCGGTTCACCGAGGCCTGGCTCACCGGCGGGGGCCGGTAGCAGGCCGGATCGAATAGACTGGAAGATTCTTCTCATGCCACATAACACCTGGATCGAATATTTGAAGACAATCGATTCGCCGACGCTGTGCAACGGCATCGAGCAACTGAACCTGCGTCCGCGCCAGGAAGGATTCACGCCGGTACAGATCCGCTGCCTGTTCCCGGAATTCGGGCGCATGTGCGGCTATGCGGTCACCGCGCATGTAGAGACGGTGACGCGCATGGAGCCGTTCGACATCTCCGGCTTTATCGAGCTGTACCGCGCGATTGAGTCCTCGCCCAAACCTGCCGTGATCGCTTTTCAGGAATTGGGTGGATTCCCGGACCTTGCGGCGCATTGCGGTGAAGTGATGGGGACCATCTTCACGCGTCTGGGCGCGGTAGGACTGGTGAGCGACTGCGGGGTCCGCGACATCCCCGAGGTGCGCGCGCTCGGCTTCCAATACTTCGCCCGCGGCGCCGTGGCCAGCCACGCCAACTTTCGCATTGTGCGCGTCGGCATACCGATACAGGTGCTGGGCATGCCTGTCCATCCCGGAGATATTCTCCATGGCGATGAGAATGGACTTTGCTCTGTGCCGGCCGGTATTGAACAAAGCTTGCCCGCGGCGGTTGAACAGGTGAGGGCGCGCGAAGGCAAGCTGATGAAGTTCGTGCGAAGCGGCCAGTTCACCATCGACGGAATTCGCGGTGTGGTCGAGTAATTCATGTGAGCGCTACCTGCCACTACAGAAAGTTGGAAAAATCCTATTCGCGATCGCCCAGACTTCCTTGTGGGATCCGTTGATCTTGCTTTGGAGGCTGGCGATTCACGCCTTGGTCAGGAACGGCCGCGGCCGGATACCGGCGAACGGGCAGCAGACGGCAATTATATTATGGGCTTGTTCTTTCAGATCCTCGTGGATGCTGCCGGCGCAAACCCTCAAGCGGGTTGGGGGCCCGGGCGATGCGCTCTTTCGCCTGCTTCACCCAGTTTTCGTGGATGAGCCCCTCCTTGCGCGACTCCCACACGTTCGGGCTGAACACGCTGAGGTCGGCTCTTGAAAGCCCGGGAACTCCCGTCCCTACCGCGCGCGCGCCACCTTCGCGATGCTCGCTCGCATACAGCGGATCCATCTCCACGGAGTTAGCGCGGGCCCACTCACTGATGTGCGTTTCAGGCAGCGCCCGCAGGCTCTCCGTGGTCCAGTTCGGAAAATCGAGATGGCGCTCAAGCCATAGCGCCACCGGCTTTGTCACAAAATAGGGGCGATGACCAGCGTCCTGGACGAAACCCGTGTCAAACACGCCCTCACGTTTTCCTCGCAGCTTGGCGGTCCGCTCTTGAAGCTCGCGGAAATACGGCTCGCCGAAGCGCGGGATGGCTACGGTTGTATCCTCGAGGCCGTTGTACACCAGCGTTGGTCCCCGCGCGGCATGAAGCGCGTAGATGGCGGCCGGACGGTCTCCAAGGAACGCGACGGACTTGTATGGGATGCCCTGGCACATCTGTTTGGAGCCATCCCAGTAGCCACCCGGACCATCGAGGTTGCCCCCGCCAACCAGCACGCAAGCCTTCAGTCGAGTCTCGACCGCGCAGGTGAGGCTCAGCACGAAAGATCCCATCGAGTATCCGAAAGCCGCCAGGCGCCGCTTATCGACTTCGGGCCGCTGGCTCAAGTACGAGACGGCCTGCATGACGTCGGTCATCATCAACCCGCCGAGCCGTTGCGCGAGATCGGGCGGTGGCTCCACTTTGTCATGGGCCCGCGTGCCTGATTTGCGTTGACTGTTGCGCTCGCCTTCGCCCGCCGGATCGTAGGTCAGTACGACGGCTCCGGCGCGGGCGTACATAATGCCCGCGTACATTGCATACCAACTGTACTTGTCTCCGCCGTGGCCGTTAACGACGATGAGACCCGGCGCCTTCGCGCGTAACGTTTTTGGCCGGTATAGAATCACCGGCACCCGCATGCCGAACTGCGTGCCATAGCTGATACGCTCCGCAACCACGCCGGGCTCGGGTTCGAAGCTGCCATGGTTCTCGGCGGCGAGAGCAGGCAGCGCTCCGCCGGCGAACAACGCCATCTTGATCCGGCTGCGCCAGTCTTGCTCCTCGGACCGGGTCAGCGGTTCGGCGGACGCAACCGATGCGAGGGCAAGGACGACGCCGAGCAGCACCGCTTGCCGACACGCGCGGCTCAGAACGCGGCTTGGCGGCAACACCGAAATTGCGAAAATGCGTAAAGCCGGTCTCATAGCCCGCTCACTTTTTCCTCTCGCCGCGCATTTGCGGGGGCTGCGTAAGGGGTCGGCCTCGGCCGGGCCTCACACGTTGCTGGGCAGCGCCGCTGAAGCTGCCGGATGGTCCCAGGTGTTGTTCTTGGCAGCGACACCTCCGCAAGGCCGGCTTGCGCGGCTCTCCGCGCCAGCACGCCCCCCTTGGACGCGCCTTGCATTTCATTACCGCTCGATCACGCACGCGGCGTTTGAGACGTTGAGAGTAATCTTCCCGCCACACGCCGTTGCGATGCGTTTCAACGCATCCCGGAACGCGACTTCCGTCGGGCCGATTCCCAGATCCAGGGCCCGCATGGAGGCGGAAAACGCCAACAAACAGAGGAAAGCCGCGATTCTCATGCCAACCGGCCAAGCAGGCTCCCTCGGAATTCCACTAAGCGGCCCACTTTCGATACACGTCATCCAAGCCCGCCTGCTTCGGCGTGCCCGCATGCAGCACGACACGATATCGCAAGCGAATCGACTTGCCTTTCGGCAGAGTCCAGGGCTGCTTAATGAAAGCGAACGGCGAAGGCGAAAAGTGGCCGTAGTCGCGCGTGAACCAGGGACAAGGCGCCCAAGGGTTCCCGGGATGGTCCATGACCGCCAGACCTTCCACAACATCAGCAGCGGTCTTGCCGTGATAACCGCACCAGCGCGCCGGTTTGCCGTAGGTCCCTTCCGCGCCGATGCCGCCTTCCGAGTTTGCCAGAATGCCGCCGTACAGCGGCGATATTTGGGGGCTCACGCGCAACGCAAAAAAGGAGTGCTTGGCCGACTTGATTGTGATGTCCTCGCGAGCAGTGAGCACCAGGTCGGCATCCAACCACCACAGCCGGTTGTCGACAACGTTGATGGTGAATGTCCGCGCGTCATCAAGCGGAGAAGGCGCGGCTTTGCGGACCCATTCGCAGGCATCTGTAAACACTCCGGACTGCGGCGTTTGCTTTCCCAACTGCAATCGCGTCGATCGAATCTGCCCCGTATCCAACGTGGTGTCGCCCCAATAATCGCCCCCATTCATCGGCTGGCATCCTAGCCAGAGGCCGCGGTGGTGCGGATAAGGCAACGCGGATTCGGCAACGAGCGATAGCCCCGTCGCCGGCCCCGCGAGCGGGTAAAAATAAGGGTATTTCTGCGATGAGTGGGCGCGGTAAACGCCAATCGGCCGATTATTCCACCGAAACAACATCAATCCTTCGCTCTGCTGAGCAGTCAACTTTTCGGTTCCAGGCGGCGGCTTGTCGTAATCGACGGCGCGCGCCAAGCCAACCGCATTCACAGCGGCCAGCCCTTGCGCCATGCGCTCCATCCACCGGCGCCGATCCATCACTTGCGTCATTTTTGCCCTTGCGTCATTTTTGGCCTCCTGGCCCGGATCAGACAATGTACGGTTTTCTATAATCGCGAGTGAGCAACTTATTTGCTTCGCTGTCGTTCAGGAAGCTCCGCTTCGCATCATCCCACGCAAGCCTCCGCCCGACGCGGTAGCTGATATTTGCGAGATGGCACAGCGCCGCCGAAGTTGCGCCGATTTCGATCTCGGCATTGAGCTGCCGGTAATTGCGGCTGCGGCATGCATCGAGGAAGTTTTTCATGTGAAGGACGGTCGAGTTGTCGTCCGGGGAGCCTTTCTCATCCATGACCTTTTCGTTCGATTCGCCCTTGTAAACCTGAAATCCACTGCCGCCGAACCACATCCAGCCGTCGCTGCCAAGGAACAGGTTTCCGACGGTATTGCCGCCTTTCACCGGAGCGCCGCCCTCAGGGCCCGTGAGCAGCCCGCGCACCTCAAACATGATCTCCATGCCGCCGTAGTCGTAAGTGGCCATCTGCGTATTCGGGGTTTCCTGATCGTCGTCGTAGACGAATTTGCCGCCCGTAGATACCACCGATTTCGGCATTTTGACTTCACCCAAGCCCCAGCGGCAGATGTCCATCTGGTGAACGCCTTGATTGCCAAGATCACCGTTGCCGGTGTCCCAGAACCAATGCCAGTTATAAGCAAAGCGGTTCTTGGTGTAAGGCCGCATGGGCGCGGGACCGAGGAACTTCTCCCAATCGATGCCCGGCGGAACCGGTTCCACAGGCGTCTTCCCGATCGTTTTGCGCCGCTTGAAGCAGAGGCCCTTCGATAGATAAACCTTGCCGATCGCTCCGTCCTTAAGAAGTTGCATGGCGCGAATCACGAGGGGCACGCTGCGGCTCTGAGAGCCGACCTGCACCATGCGATTGGTCTTGCGCGCCACTTCGACCATCCGCCAGCCTTCGTATACGTTGTAGCTGGCGGGCTTCTCGACGTAGACGTCCTTGCCGGCCTGACAGGCCCAAATGGTAGCCAGCGCGTGCCAGTGGTTGGGAGTCGCTATCGATACGGCGTCGATGTTCTTGTCCGCGAACATCTCTCGCATGTCCGTGTACTCTTTGCCCTTCGTAGCCCCGGTGGCGGTCAGGCGAGTCTGCGCGCGCTCGCGCGCGGCCTGGTTGACGTCGCAAAGGCCTGTGATCTGGCAAGAGTCGATCTTCACGTACGAGCCCAAGTGGGCAGTCCCTCGACCGCCGATACCGACCAAGCCAACGCGAATACGGTCGTTAGCGCCGGCAACGCGGGTAGCCGCAGCAGCAGCCAGAGCCCCTTGAAAGAAAGTTCGGCGCGCAATGCTATTCATAGTAGAAGTCCTCCAGAGATCATGATCGTTCGACTCCACGCTACAACGCAGAGATGGCGGATGTCAAAGCGTTGCATCGGATGGT
>JAENWC010000079.1 GCA_016650235.1 Terriglobia bacterium | reverse complement strand
CTTTTCTGCTTGGCGGTCCGCGCCGGGCCCTTTGCGCTCTTAAAGAAATCGCGCAAAACGGAGTTGCTCGCGGCAAGCGCCCCTTGCGCTTCTGAATTTCTTCCCCCTCTGTAATAAGCTGGATGGTTCATATGCATTCCAAGCTGGTTCGGACGCCAGGAGTATACTTGGTCGGGTTCATGGGCTGCGGAAAAACCACCGTCGGTCAACTGTTGGGCGATGAGCTCGGCTGGACCTTCGCCGACCTCGATGACGACATCGAAGCCGCCGCCGGCTGTTCGATTGCGGAGTTTTTCGCCCAGCACGGGGAAGCGGAGTTCCGCAAGATGGAACATTCTCTCCTACAGCAGCGAGTCCGGAAAGTTCAATACGGCCAACCCACGGTGCTTTCGCTTGGCGGGGGCGCCTACGCCCAGCCGGACAACGTCTGCATGCTGGCCGACAACGGGGTTTCCATCTGGCTGGATTGCCCGTTTGAAATTATTCTCCGCCGCATCGCCGGCCAGATACACCGGCCGCTTGCGCAGGATCTGGCGAAGTTCGAAGAGCTCTTTCACAGCCGCAAGGCCGCCTATGCGCAAGCCGAGTTTCATGTCGAGATTACCGCCGACGACCCGAAGTTGGCCCTCAATGACATCATGAAACTACCCCACTTGTTTTGATGAACAGCATGGAACGTAAACTACGCCAGCATGCGGCCTCCATCTTTCAATCCGCGCTCAAAGCGGCGGACCCGGTCGAGGCCGTGCTGCGCTTCCTCCGGCGCGACGGGGAAACGCTCATCGCCGGCGCCCGCCGCTACCGCCTCGACGACTTCGATCGCATCTATGTGATCGGAGCCGGCAAAGCATCCGCGGCAATGGCGCAAGGCGTCGAGAAGGTGCTGGGGAGCCGCATCACGGACGGGCTGCTCAACGTGAAGTATGGCCACGGCGCTCCGCTCAAGCGCGTGGCGTTGAACGAATGCGGACACCCGGTGCCGGACCAGGCCGGCGTGGACGGAGCGCGGCGCATTGGCGAGATCGCCCGCCAAGCCACCGCGCGCGACCTGGTCATCTGCCTCATCTCCGGCGGCGCATCCGCGCTCACCCCTTCCCCGGTTGCGGGCATCACCCTCGCCGAAAAGCAACTCACCACCAAGTTGCTCCTCGATTGCGGAGCCCCCATTCAGGAGATCAACACTGTGCGCAAGCACATCTCCGCCTTCAAGGGCGGCCAGCTCGCGCGTATGGCCGCTCCCGCCGCCCTCATCAGCCTGATGCTCAGCGACGTGATCGGTGATTCTCTCGATGCCATCGGATCCGGTCCCACCGTCCCGGACCATTCCACCTTCGCCGATGCGCTCGCGGTTCTCGACAAGTACCGGCTTCGCGCCCGGGTTCCCTCCAGCGTCCGCCAGAGAATCGAGAAGGCCGATGGAGAGACTCCCAAACCGGGCGACGCCGTCTTCCGCCGAACTCAAAATCTCGTCGTTGGCAGCAATCGCCTCGCCGTGGACGCCGCCGCTCACAAGGCCCGCCAGCTTGGCTATAAGACCATGGTGCTCTCCACCTTTATTGAAGGCGAAACTAAGGACGTGGCCCGCATGCACGCCGCTATCGCCAAGGAGATCGCCACCTCCGGACGCCCGCTTCGCCGCCCGGCCTGCATCATCACCGGCGGCGAAACCACCGTCACCATTCGCGGCAATGGACTCGGTGGACGTAACCAGGAATTTGTCCTCGCCGCCGCCATCGACATTGCGGCAATGCCCGGCGTGGTGGTGCTCAGCGGGGGAACCGATGGCACCGACGGTCCCACCGGCGCCGCCGGAGCCATCGCCGATGGGCAAACGTTGTTACGCGCCGCCCAAGCCGGCCTCGACGCACACGCCTTTCTGGCCCGCAACGACTCCTATCACTTCTTTGATCCCCTCGCCGACCTCATCAAGACCGGCCCCACGCGCACCAATGTCAATGACGTCCGGTTGATCCTGGTTGGCGCGGAAGGCAACAAATAGGGTTTACAGAATCGGCGTTCATCGGCTTTGATCCGCGGCCATTACTGCCTGGCTGATCATGCTGGAGAGGCAAGCCTACCGGCCCGCGTAGTTGCGCTCGTAGTAATCCCTATAAGCGCCCGTCTTCACCCGCCGCACCCAGTCCTGATGCTCCCGATACCAGTCAATCGTCTCCCGCATGCCCTGTTCAAACGGGACCAACGGGCTCCACCCCGTCTCGCGCATCACTTTGCCGCTGGTTAATGCATAACGGCGGTCATGGCCCGGGCGGTCCGTCACGGTTTTCATGAGGCTCTCCGGCTTGCCCGTGCCGGCCAGAATCTGCCGTACCACCGTGAGGTTCGGCAGCGAGCAGGTGCCGCCAATGTTGTACACCTCGCCGGGGCGGCCGTTCTCGAGCACGGCAAGAATAGCCCGGCAATGATCATCCACATACAGCCAGTCCCGCACCTGCATCCCGTCGCCATAGATTGGCAGCGGCTTGTCCTCCAGCGCGTTCGAGATCATCAGCGGGATCAGTTTCTCGGGAAACTGATACGGTCCGTAGTTATTCGAGGCCCGCGTCACCATGATCGGCAGCTTGTAAGTGGTGTGGTAGGACAGCGCCAATAAGTCCGACCCCGCCTTGGAAGCCGAATACGGGCTGCTCGCCCTCAAAGGATAGTTTTCATCCGCCTCGTGCGGCTCATCGATGCTCCCGTAAACCTCATCGGTGGACACGTGCACATAGCGCGATATCCCATGCCGCCGCGCCGCCTCCAACATCCCGAATGATCCGCCCAGGTTGGAATCAAACACCGGCTGCGGCGAAAGAATGCTGCGGTCCACGTGCGATTCCGCCGCAAAGTGCACAATCGCGTCAGGCTTGCCCTCGTCCATCACCTGGTCCAGCAATCCGTGATCGGCGCAGTCGCCGCGCACAAACCGGTACCCTGGATTCCCCTCCACGCTGGCAAGATTTTCCAGATTTCCCGCATAGGTCAGCTTGTCCAGGTTCACTACCGTGTGTGCATCCCCGCCCAACACCAACCGCACAAAAGCCGAGCCGATGAATCCGGCGCCGCCCGTTACCAATAACTTCATTTATGCTGAATGTCCCAGTCGTATTGGATGTTTTCGTCGTTGTAGGGGATGCGGCCTTCATCCGATGGGTCATACTGCCGGTTAGTCACATACACCAGCAGCGCCGCCTCCGTTCCAATTACTTTGTAACCATGGCCCACGCCCGGGGGAATCAGGATCCGCAGCGGTTGCAATGTGCCCGCGTAAATCGTATTCCGCCGGCCAAAGGTGGGCGATTCTGCCCGGAGATCCACCAGCGCCACCTGCAGCATGCCCATCACCGGCACCCAAAAATCGGTCTGGTGGTTGTGAAAATGGAAGGCCTTGATCGTGCCAGGATAACTGAGTGCGGCCGAGACCTGCGTCGTGGCCGCCGGGAATTGCTCCACCATCCCTTCGCACAGCCGCGCCACTTCCAGGAAATAGCCCCGGTCATCCGGGTGAATCGCGTAAGGGCGCAGTGCCACGCCTTGAATCAGGTCCGCCGAATCCGGTGTCCGGATCACCGTGCCGAGGCCCTTCTCGCAGGTTGGTATCGTAATAGCCACCCCGGGCGAACGCGCCTGCCCCGCCGTACTCCGGTCCACAGGCATCAGGCGGCTGACTCCACGCCGGTATCCACGTTCCTCGTATCGGCCACCAGATTTGCGGCCCTTAGCAGGGATTCAAACGTGCCCGCATCCGTCCACCAGCCTTCGAGATGCGAAAACGTCATCGTCCCTTCCTGTATGTAGGAATTGTTCACGTCCGTGATCTCCAACTCATTACGCCGCGAGGGAACCAGTTCGCGAACTTTTTCAAACACCGTTCCATCGTACATGTAGATGCCCGTCACCGCGTAATTGGACTTGGGATGCGCAGGCTTCTCTTCGATCCCCAGAATCCGGCCCCCGCTGATCTCGGCTACCCCGAACCGCTCGGCGTCATGCACCTCCTTGAGCAGGATGCGGGCGCCTCGCTCCTGCTTGCGGAACTCCTCCACCGCGCTACGAATCGAGCCTTCAATAATGTTGTCGCCGAGAATCACACAGATCTTATGCCCATCGGCAAAGTGCTCGGCCAGTGAAAGCGCGTCCGCGATTCCGCCTTCGCCTTCCTGATAGGTGTAGTCCATGTGCTTCAGACCGAATTGCTTGCCATTGGCCAGCAGCCGTAGAAAATCGCCGGAGTTGCGGCCCCCTGTCACCACCATAATCTCTTCTACACCCGCGTCCACCAGAGTTTGTATGGGGTAGAAAATCATCGGCTTGTCGTAGATGGGAAGCAGATGCTT
>JAENWC010000078.1 GCA_016650235.1 Terriglobia bacterium | reverse complement strand
CGTATTCGGCGAGGTGGCGGGCAAAGAGGATGTGCTGGTCCGCATGCACTCCCACTGCTCCTATGGCGACGTCTTCGGCTCCACTGCCTGCCAATGCGGTTCCATGGTCCAAAACTCACTCGCCAAGATCGCCGGCGCCGGCTGCGGCGTTTTTGTCTATCTACATCAGACCGGCATGGGACTCCGCCTGCACGAGGGCCGCCTGGTTCCGCACGGCCACGAGTTCATGCACTACACCACCGAGGAAGGACAGCGCCAGTTGCAACACGAGGTCGGCATAGGCGCCCAGATCCTTTGCGATCTCGGCCTGCACCGGATACGACTGCTCACCAATCACCCGAGGAAAATTGTCGCCTTGGAAGGCTTCGGAATCGAGATCGTAGACCAGGTCCCGGTCTGACCATCAGAGCGGTGGCTACATCAGGTCAGTTCGGCCGTCTGCGGATTGGCTGCCTCATCCTTACTCAGCATGGGAAAATCCCCTTGCCGGCACCGCAGCAACGCCGCCATCTCCGCCTCGCTGCACAATAGATCCTGCAGTGTTGTCTTTGACAGCACGTTCTCCATGACCTTTTGCATCGTAGTCCACAACACGCGCAACGAGCAATCCACTGCATGGGAACAGCTATCTTGCACCCCCGCATGTCTCTCGCAAAACTGCGGGCCGAACAGTTGTCCCCCCAACAGTTCAAGCACCGAGGCCACTGAAACCTGGCCGGCCGGCCGCGAGAGCGCGTAACCGCCAGCCTGTCCGCGCACACTCGTTACAAATCCACCCAGCCGCAACATGCGCATCAGCTTGGCAACGTTGGGCACCGACAAGCCTTCCGCCCGGCTGATCTCCGGAATGGTCAGCGAACCGTCCTCCGCGCATCGCGCCAGATGCAGCAGGCAACGCAGTCCGTATTCTTCCTGGGAACTCAGCTTCATTGCCTCCATTCTAGCTCGGTCCCCCGGCATTCTGCGTTCGACAACCGCAAGAGGACGCTCACCGCGCCACCGAACGGGAGTGGAACACGCGACACAGGTTCGTGGCGAGCAGCTCCGTCTTGCGCCTGTGCCTCATAGTCGGCCACTGACAAAGCGAAGGAAAATAAGAGAGAATAGGAATTCGCCGTATCAGCTGCGAGGTTGTTTCGGGGGTGGCGCGCCACCCCCGACTTGCGTTAGAGTCGATGAGGCAGCTAGAATCAAACGCTTTGTGGACCAGATGGAGGATCCATGTCGGTTGAACAGAAAGTAAAAACTATTATCGTTGAGCAGTTGGGCGTGGATGAGGCGCAGGTGGATGGCACGGCCTCCTTTGTTGACGACCTGGGAGCCGACTCCCTGGATATCGTCGAACTCGTGATGGCCTTTGAAGAAGCCTTTGATCTCGACATTCCCGACGAAGACGCTGAAAAGATCGGCACTGTGAAGGACGCCATCGAGTACATCAAAGGCAAGTCAGGCAAATAAGCCGCGCGCCGTCCAGCCGCGGTGAACCTGGCGCGAGACGGTTAATTCTTTACGGAGTATTCATTTGTCTCGAAGAGTTGTTGTTACTGGAGTGGGCCTTTTATCGCCGCTCGGCATGGGCACCGAGGAAACCTGGCAGGGCCTCAAAGCTGGACAAAGCGGGATTTCCCACATCACCCAGTTTGATCCTACGGGTTTCAACAGTCGCATTGCCGGCGAGATTCGGGGCTTTGATCCGTTGAACTGGATCGAAAAGAAGGAATCGCGCAAGATGGCGCGGTTCATTCAGTTCGCCATCGCCGCGTCCGAGTTCGCCATGCGAGCCTCCGGCCTTGTGGTGGATGCCTCCAATGACGAGCAAGTGGGAGTGTACATCGGCAGCGGCATCGGCGGATTTGAGGTGATCGAGCGCGAGCACCGCATCTATCTGGAAAAGGGCCCGAGCCGTATCTCGCCCTTCTTCATTCCGGCCACCATCATCAATCTCGCCTCAGGCCACGTCTCCATGCGAACGGGCGCCAAGGGACCAAACTCCGCTACAGCAACGGCGTGCACCACCAGTGCGCACTCGATTGGCGATTCCTACAAGATCATTCAGCGCGGCGACGCTGATGCGATGATTTGCGGCGGCGCGGAGGCCTGTATTACTCCCATGGGAGTGGGCGGCTTTGCCGCTATGCGCGCCCTTTCGCAAAGAAACGATGAGCCGCAGAGAGCGAGCCGCCCCTGGGACGTGGGCCGCGATGGATTCGTGGTGGGTGAAGGCGCGGGAATTCTTGTACTCGAGGAACTCGAAGGCGCGCTTCGCCGCGGCGCGCCCATCATGGCGGAAATTGTAGGCTACGGCATGAGCGCTGACGCCCACCACATGACTTCCCCTCCCGAGGACGGCGACGGCGCATTTCGTGTGATGCGCAATTGCATGCGCGACGCCGGGCTGGAGCCGAGCCAAATCGATTACATTAATGCGCATGGAACATCCACTGACGTGGGCGATCGTATCGAGTCTTATGCCATTAAACGTGCCTTTGGCGCACACGCCAAAAAGCTGGCCGTCAGTTCCACCAAGTCCATGACCGGCCACCTGTTGGGTGGCGCGGGGGGGCTTGAAGCCGGCATCACCGTGCTGGCGATTCGCGACCAGATCGCTCCGCCCACAATCAACCATGAACAGCCCGATCCGGCCTGTGACCTGGACTACATTCCCAACACCGCCCGGGCCATGAAGATCGATCACGCCCTTACCAATTCGTTTGGCTTTGGCGGCACCAACGGCTGTTTGATTTTTAATCGCTTCACTGAATAACTTTTTGCGGAGGGCCCAAATGAAGATTCTGGTGGCCATCAAGCAGGTGCCATCGCGCGATTCTCAATTGCGCCTGGACACGAGCGGCCGTTGGATTGATGAGGCCGATCTCGCTTCCGAGATCAACGAGCCGGATGCTTACGCCCTGGAAGAGGCGCTGCAGATCAAAGAAAAACATGGCGGCGAGGTGGTGGCTCTTTGTGCGGGCCCGGCCCGCGCCTCGCAAACTATTCGGGAAGCGCTGGCCAAGGGGGCCGATCGGGCCATCCATATCGAAAATGATGACCTCGGCCGGTATGATTTGCTCGGCGTGGCGCGGTTGCTTGCCAAGGCTGCCGCCGGGGAGACTCCGGATCTCATCCTCACCGGCTTGCAGTCCGACGACCTGGGCTACGGCCAGACCGGCGTCGTCATGGCGGAACTGCTTGGGCTTCCCGCCGCCACCATCATCATGCAGGTGGAGAAAACAGATGCGGGCATTCGAGTCAAAAGGGAACTCGAGGACGGCTGGTTCCAGCACATGGACATTCCACTGCCCGCCGTGCTCACCATTCAATCCGGCATCAACAAACTCCGGTACGCCACGCTGATGGGCATCAAGAAGGCCAAGACGAAAGAGGTGAAGCGCCTCACCTCCGTGGATCTCGGTATCGACGCAGTTCCCAACGTTTCGCTCGACCGCGTGTATCTGCCGCAGCGCGCCAAGCAGACCACGTTCATTCCAGGTTCTGCCAGGGAGCAGGCCGCCAAGCTGGCCGAGATTCTCAAATTCGAGGTGCGGGTATTATGAGCATCCTGGTTGTGATGGAAGTTGTGATGGAACAATCGCGGCTCACCTGGCACCGTATGAGTTGGGAAGCGCTGGCCGCCGGCCAGGAGTTGGGGCGCCAGATGGACCTGCCGGTTGCCGCCGTGGTGCTGGGGCAGGGCATTGCCGCACTCGCGGCCGAACTTTCCGCCAAGAAGCTGGATAAAGTCTATGCGATCGAGCACGATCTGCTCGCCGGCTACACGGCCGATGGCTACACGGCTGCACTGGCCGGTCTGGCCGCGCAAGTGAATCCCACCCTGGTCCTGTTTCCGCACACCTACCAGGTGCGCGATTTCGCGCCGAAGCTGGCCACCCGGCTTGGAAAAGTTCTGATCAGCGATGTGGTTCGCGTAAGGCTGGAAGAGGGCGGATTGGTGATGGTACGGCAATTGTTTCAAGGCAAGCTGAACGCGGATTACCGGGCTTCCGGGGCCGGACCGCACTTTGCCTCCATCCAAGCCGGTGCTTACCGTGCAGAGATGGTGGAGGCCGGTTCGGCGCAAGTGGAAACGGTAACGCCGGTTCTGGAGGCGGCAGCTATTCGCGTGAAGGTGGGGGCTCCGTTCCGGGAATCGCAACGCGCTGTGGATCTCACCGCCGCGGAACTGATCGTCTCTGTTGGCCGCGGCATCAAGGAGAAGGACAACATTGCACTAGTGGAAGAACTGGCACGGGTGATGGGCGCCGAACTGGCGGCCTCGCGCCCCATCTGCGACAACGGCTGGCTGCCGATGGAGCGGCAAGTGGGGAGCTCCGGCCAGACTGTTTCTCCCAAGGTATATCTGGCCATCGGCATTTCAGGCGCTATCCAGCACCTGGTGGGCATGAAAGGCTCCAAGGCCGTCGTCGCCATCAACAAGGACGCCAATGCGCCTATTTTTGAAGTGGCTGACTACGGCATTGTGGGAGATCTGTTTGAAGTGGTGCCGGCGCTGATAGAAGAGGTGAAGAAGGCCAAGGGCTTGTAGCGCAGCCGCCCCTTTCAGGCACGGCTCGAGATCCGCGCGGCGGGTAAAAGAATGGCACGATGGGCACCGCGGGATCACCGGCAAACAGGTTGATGAGTTGATGCGGACTACCAGGCGAGAGTCGTCAATCCTGGAACATGGGCAAAGTGCGCGTCCCTGGTTGCCAACGGCAGGCCTATCGCTGCAATCCAGAGGTCGTTATCCGGGATAGGCCGCCCCATCTGGGCGAGTTCGGCCTTGATCTGACCATAGTGCTCGGTCGTGGCTTGATCGGGAAACAAAACTACAGCGGATGTCACTTCAAGGACAGGGCCCGCTGGTTTGTCAGTTCAAGTCTGATGCTTGGGTCAAGTTTGGGGAAACTGCCAAGAGTGGTTATCATGGCCTGTTGCAGCATCTCGTTCTCATTCGCCCAAAACTTGACTGTATCGACCAGGGTAACTTTTACGAATGAACAGATCAGTGTGCCCTTTCAATGCGCGAACAAGCCCATTCCCAAATGGCAGAACGGCTTTGTTGTCGCCTCTGGCGGTCAAAGCGTGAAAGACGTTGCCATTTCTTCCACTGGGAGAATTGCAGTGGCAGGGAGCGCGACCGCGATCATTCCTGCGTTCCATGGTTGCACGATCCAGTTTTCCCGGTCGACAGCACCCCATCCAGTTGTCGTTTCTTTGCGCTAGTGGTAATCGGGTGGGGCTCTATACTCCCGCATCGTAGGAGTGGCTGGAGATTTCCATTTCTTCGGGACAGGTCACCCGCTGGAAAGCCATGGACAATCGTACCCGTGTTACAGGGGCCGCAATGACGGCCGATGGGGGCGCCTATCTCAGCACCCAGACGCAAGCCCGCGAAGTCAACTTCCTCAAGCTGGACAGGGCCGCCGAGAGATTTGTTCCACTCGACATAACCAACGTGGTCTCTACTGTTGAACGGAAATTCGCCGCGTTGTTAGGCGGCGATGGGAACCACCTGGTACTTGCCACGAGATTGCCGGATGTCGTTTGGGCATCAGTGCAATAAAGGCATCTGCTATAGCTAGCGCTTGAAAAACTCCGCCACGCCTTTCCACTTCCTATGCAACAGTTCACCAAGGCTTAAGAGAATCGCCGCGGCCAGCAGGCCCGGCCATAGAGTCATGGATGAGGGGATAGACCGGTTACCGGAATCGAACACCTGAGACGCAGCCGGCTGGAAACGTCCGCCGGTGAACTCCGATACGCGCCGTAATAATCCTTCGTCGGATCCGTACTCGGCCAGTTCATCTTCCGGGCGGTAGTGGCCGGTTTCGGGGAATGCGCGAGATTCCGAGAGCGGGCGCACGCGGAATAATCCACGCCGGTCACCGATTCGCAGCGTACCGCGATAGGCGCCCTGGGCCACTTTCCTCACCGCGATGGGCCGGTGGAATCCGTCTGGCCCCAGCACAAAAATGTCCGGCACGCGCGCCGGTTCGGGCGTTTGGCGCGACAGATGATACTCGGCCACCAGTTCTCCGCTGGCGCTATCAAACTGTAGCGATGCCTCGCCGGCATGGGCATGCGGCAGCAGATCGCGGAACACGTTCGCCCAGAAGCGATCAAACCCATTCCATGCCACCCAGTCCGCGGCCCAACGGCTCTTGGCGTCGGAGGTGAACACGGCCGAGCGGCCCAGACCGTGCTGCCAGCGAACCAGCAATGGATCCTTGCGCTCCATGGAAAGAACGGTATCGGCGGAGGGCTTGGCGATAAACCGGACGTAGCCTTTCAAAGCCGGCGCAGTCTCCATGCCCACTCCTTCCAGGATCTCGGCCTGCTTCATCACCACCGGCGCCAGCGGCTTCTCAATGGCAGTGGAGCCGGTATGCTCCATCACGTCACGCAGCAGGATCTGTTCCAGCCCGGAGGGGTCGGTCAGGAAATACGACTTGCCCTTTGCAAACGCCGCCACTTTTTCCAGATAGGCGCGATTGACATCCTGTCCCAATCCAACCGTGGAGATGGTCACCTTTTGCAGCGCGGCCTCCTTGGCCAGCGCGATGCTGTCGCCTTCTTCCGAGATTCCATCGGTCAGCAACACCACATGCTTGAATGTGGCTGTCACCGGGGCGATGCGGCGGTAGGATTCGGCCAGCGCGGGCGCGATCTGTGTGCCCCCGTCCGGCGTAATTCCGGCCACCAGACGTTTGATGAGCGTACGGTCTTCGGCGCGGCGGATGGGAACCGCCCATTGGAAGGAGTTGTCGAAGATCAACACGCCCACCAGGTCGATGGGGCGCAGGTTGTCGATGACACCGATCGCGGCAATCCGCGCCAGTTCCATCTTCTTGCCTTCCATCGAACTCGACTTGTCCACGATCAGCACCACGCATGTGCCTTCCGGCGAGCGTGGGGGCGCAAGCTTTGCCGGCAACACACGGTCCAGGGCGTCTTCCACTTGCTTGTTCTCGGCGTACACATTCCGCTCACCGCCGATCACCAGCAGGCCGCCGCCTTGCTGCACAAAGCTTTCCAGATCCGCCTTGCGCGCCGGGGGAATGGATTCCAGGTCCCAATTGTTGAAAGCGATGATTTGAAAATCATCCAGCGGACCCATGTACAAATCACGCGCGGCCTGTATGTCGAACTGCGCGGCCTCCAGTGTCTTGGTCAGATGCGCGTCCGCGCCGGCCGGGTCGCGTGATAGATAGAGCAGCCTTGGCCGCCGCAGCGCTACCGCCCGCGCAAATCGAACCTCCCCGAGTCCTTCGGCTTTGATGCTGCCAGTCAGTTCCACCGCTCCGCTGGATCCGATGCTGGTGTGCAGCCGTATCAGATTGACGCCCGCATCCAGGCTTGCTTTGCTGGTTCCCAGCGGCTTTCCTTCGGCGGCCAATTCCACTTGCGCGCTGGTTGCCTTGGGGCTCACCACCGACAGATCAATGGCAAATCGTTCCCCGCTGAAGACGAGTGCGGGCAACTGTACCAGATCCAAACGCAACTCAGGACGCTTCCGCCCCTGCAAGGCGTAGGTATCGATGGGGATGCCCAACTGGCGCGCCTGGTAGGCCGCGCGCACGAGGCTGCCGCGATTCTCCTTGCCATCGCTGACCAAAACAATTCGCGGAACCATGTTGGCTGGCAGAGATCCGGCGGCTTCCTGCACCGCCGTTTCCAGGTTCGAAACGCGGCCTGCCTCGCCTGCGGTCGCCCGCAAACGGAAATCCCCGGTCATCTCGGCTGGCTGCAACTCCCGCGTCTGGCGCGCGAAGGGCATCACGCGCATCCAGTGCCGGCCCCGTTCTTTTTCCAGTTGAACCGCCAGCGCGGAGGCCCGGTCCAGATCCGCTTGAGACAGGCTGGCCGAGGTGTCCGCCAGCAGCGCCACCGCTACCTTGGTCTCCCATACGGAAATGCCCGGCTCGGCCAGCGCCAACAGGATGGAGAACAAGGAGGCCGCTTTCAGCAGGAATCCCGTGCGCAGCCCGCCATGTCTCCACACCCATGCGCACCAAATCAGAGGCATTAGCGTGAATAGCAATACCCAGGTTCGCTCGAAACTCATGAGGCCCTCCTTACGGGAGAGGGCTCGCGCGGCTGGTCCCGGCTGGGGGATCGAAGCCATACTTTGTGATTCCCGCTCACGCTGGATGGGGAAAACCACAACCACTCCACCAGCAACAGAAGCGCACCCGCCAATGCCAGCCACTGCCATAGATCATGGCTGCCGCCCACGGTTGTGCCCCGCCTGGGAATCCCCTTGCGAACTCCCGCCGGCGCTTCCCAAACAGTCTCGGGAATCTCGGGCAGTACAAGCGAATGGACCTGCTCGCGGTCGCCGGCGGCCACGCGCACCGTTCCAGGCTTGCCCGAGAAGAAGCGTAGCGCGCCGCCATGCACGGTGAACGGTAACTCAGCGCCGCCTTCCTCGCGAACGTGCACCTGGGCCAAATCCAAGCCGGAGGCAACCGGAACGCTGACATGGCCTACACCAGCGGCAAACAACTCCCAGCGGCGGAAGCTTTCCGGCTCCATCCAACGCAGGATGTTGGCAAACAGCAGCGGCACGGTCAGTTCATAGCGCAACGCGCCGCGCATGGGATGGAATCCCAGCACCGCCATTTTTCCTTGACCCGGTCCGGAGCCGGGCCGCGCCAGCAACACGGGTCCGGCCTCGATCTCGGCGATCCTCACATCCTGGGCCCCGGCTGCGAACACCTGCGCCGATTCCAATCGCAGATCCTGCGCGCGCAGGCCGGAAGAGAGCGGATGATCGGGACGCCATTTCAGGACCGTCGCGTTGCCGGCCGTGTTACCAATGATGCTGAGCACCTTTGCCGGCGATCGCTCCGGCGGCGGCTGCAAGTAAATCGCATGCGCCTTGCCCTGCCTGGACGGAACGTAACTGTCATAAATGACGATCCCCGTATCCTCACCGCCGCCGCACTGTGCGGTGGGGCGGTATGTAGCCAACACATTCGGATGCGCATCCAGCAAGGGGCGCAACAATCCGGGCTCATCCGAGCACACCACCACCGGTAACTGTTCCAGTTTGGGCAGCTCAATCACGGCGCGGTCATCCAAAGCAAGCGCGTTGCCCCGTGCACGAACACGCGCTTCGAGCAGACCCGCCGCCCGCGTCCGCAGCGCGAACGCCGTTTCGGTTTCAGATCCCGGGGCCAGTCGAATCGCGCGCGAGCCCGCCGGAGCCCCGCCAAATTGCAGGCCTATTTCCACGTTTTGTTCCCGCGCCCCATAGTTGCGCACGGAAACAAAAATGTTCCAAAGATCCGCTTCAGAACTAGATCGGCGCAAGCCGATCTTACGCAACCCTACATTGTCCGGCTTGCCCTCCACCGGCAACACCCGGAGGTTCGGCGGCGCCTCTACATTCTCTTCGGAGATCATCCGGCCTGCGCCGGCATACACAATCTCCCCGGAGCGCCGCCCGCTTCGGCCTTGCACCTGCCGCGCGAACTCGAGCGCCTGCCGCAAGTCGAACGCGGATTGGCCCGGTTGCGCGCGTTCAATGGCTTCCTCCAACTTCTTCCGGTCGGTCTCAAACGCGGTGGCCGGCGTTGCCAGTGCGTCGGCATAGACCACCATGACCCGATCCGGCCCCGGAAGCGCGCGCAAATAGGCGATGGCATTCGTCTTGGCCTGATCCATTAGTTGGATCGTTGGTAGTTGGACCGTTGGCAATTGGGCCGTTGGTAATTGGGCCGCCGGCAATCGCGTTCCGGGAACGCCTGGGGTCGCCGCCGCCATCCAAGCCGAAGTGTCCAGGATCAGCACATGATCGCGCGAGCCATCCTCGCGGCTGCCCCACCGCAGTTGCGCGAGGGCCAACAGCAGGCACGCAATCGCGGCCAATTGCAGCAACATGGAAGGCCATTGCCGGATGCGCCGGCGACGCGTCGATTCCACCGGCCGGCGCGCCTCGTTCCAGAAGCGGAGTGTGGCCACCTTGAGACTGCGGCGCGACCGGTCCAGCAGGTACAGAGCCACCACCACAGCGCTGGCCGCGCTGAACAGCGCCATGAACTCGGCCAGGCTGAGGTTGAACAGAAACACTTACCGCACTCCTTGCGCCGAGGCGATGGGTCCGAAGATCGCCTCTTCCACGGCCACCGAAGTGGGGATCCCTACATAACGCCCGCCGTTCCGGAATGCCACCTTCTTCAGTTGACTGGAGAAAGCGTCAAACTGATCGGTGTAACGCTGGCGCGCCTCGGCATCGAAGTCGAGATCGAGCTTCCGGCCGGACTCGACGTCTACCAGTTCCAACTCTCCGTCCCAGGGCGGCGTGCGATCTTCCTCGGTCCACAACTGGAGCAGCAGCAACTCATGGCCAAACTCGGCCAGATACTGGAGCGGCCGTTCGCAGTCCTCTTCACTGAGAAAGTCCGACACGATCACCAGGAGCCCGCGTTGCCTGTGGCTGCTGACAAACTGGCGCGCTACCCGCAGAAAATCCGTCGTCCCGGCTGGTTGCAGGGAAGTAAGATAGTTGGCGGCCGAGGAGAACCTGTGGCGGCCTCCCGAGCAAATGTGGGGTTCGCCCAAGCCGGAAGCGAACGGAATGATCACCATCGTGTCCAGCTGTACCAAACCCACGTAAGCGAGTGCGGCCGCCAGGGTCCGCGCGTAATCGAACTTCGAGGACGATCCCGTGTTCATGGATGCGCTCGTGTCCAGCAACAACCGCACTGGAACGCGCGGCTCAATCTGAAACATCTTCAAGAACAGTTTCTCGAGCCTGAGATAGGCCCGCCAATTGACGGCGCGCAAGTCGTCTCCGTGATGAAAGTGCCGGTGATCGAGAAACTCCTGTCCCGGCCCGGAAAAGCGTGAACTGTTGTGGCCGCCCACAAGCCCGGGGAACGACTTCCGCCATCGTATGGTGAGCCGTTCCAGCTTTTCCAGAAACCGTTGATCGATCAGGGACGGGGTTGCCAACTGCTTCTCCCGCTAACGTGCCGCGGCCATGGCGGTGATCAACTCGCCCAGCAGCATGTCCGGCGTCTGCCCGTCCGCGTGCGCGTCGAAATTCATAATGATGCGGTGTCTTAGAACGGAATGCGCCACCGCGCGCACATCGTCGATGCTCAACTGGAACCGTCCCCGCATCAGCGCATAAACCCGGCCGCACTCGACCAGCGCCTGCGCCCCGCGCGGCGAACTGCCGTAGCGGATATATTTGCGGGCCAACTCGTGCGCCTGTGAGCTGGATGGCTGCGTCGACATCACCAGGTCAATGGCGTAGTCTTGCACATGCGGGGCCACCAGCACTTGGCGGCACACCGCGCGCAGCGCAAGAATCGCTTCCCGGTCGGCCTGCATGACCATCTCCGTTTCTTGCTTCTGGTTGGTGCGCCCGACAATGCGGTTCAGCTCATCACGGCTCGGATAGTCCACCAATACCTTCATCAGGAACCGGTCCAGTTGCGCCTCCGGCAATGGATAGGTGCCTTCCATCTCGATCGGATTCTGTGTCGCCATCACCAGGAACGGAGACTCGAGATGATGCGTCACCGTGCCCGAGGTTACGGTCTGCTCCTGCATCGCCTCCAGCAGCGCGGACTGTGTCTTGGGCGTGGCGCGATTGATCTCGTCGGCCAGCACAAGATGCGCGAAGATGGGGCCGTGTTGAAACCGGAACCCTTTGCCCCCGTGCTCGTCGGTCTCAATAATCATGCTGCCGGCAATGTCGGCCGGCATCAGGTCCGGTGTGAACTGTATGCGGGAATACTTCAGGTGCAGAACGCGCGACAGTGTGCGCAAAAGCGTCGTCTTGCCCAGACCAGGCACGCCTTCCAGAAGTACATGGCCGCCAGCCAGCAGGCAGATGAGCACTCCGTCGATGACATCCTGCTGTCCGACGATGATTTTCGAGATCTCTTGACGAATCCGGTCCAGCAGGGCGACCGCGTTTTGTGGATTGACTTCAGTTGGCACTACACCATTCTATGACGGCTGGCCCAGTGCCGTGAAGCAGCCAATCCTGGCTGAAGCCGTCAGGCGACTTCCTCCAATTCTAACTCAGGCCCTGGAAGGATCCGCAACGCGCTCGCCGAAGGTGTTGGCAAAATGCCGGACAATCTGCGACATCTCCTCCAGCGCGCGCCGGGACGCGGTTTCTGAGAAATACCGGCACACCATGAACCACAATCGCAGGCCATGGAAGTCGGCCCGGAGAATCAAATCTTCCGGTGAAATCTCATGCAGGCTGCCGTTGCCGCCGCGCCTCAAAAGGCTGCCGATCAAGCGATAGTCGCGGTCCAGAGAACCGTGAATGCGTTCCAGGGTTTCCCCCTTGGCGGTGGCCAGTTCCATCGCTGCTAATGGAAACTCGAGCCGGTTGGACGCGGCCACACTCCCGGCATACTCTTCACTGGCATGGGTGCTTAGAATCAACGAGCAGGTGTACCGAAACCAGTAGCAAAACATCACCACCGAGATTGCGATTACCATAATACTGGTCAGCACTCAAACTCCCCCATATGCTCCAATCCAGCGCCGATTTCCATAACTCATCATAACGGCTGGCAACCTTCGTAAACAATAGGAATTAAGGTACTAAGTAGTTATTTTCGAAGTACTACTCAGGGAAGATCCTCACGCAAATGTCATTCCTGCGTCTCCCTTTGCATCCGCACCCCGCTTCTCGCATTCTCGCGTCCAAATCATAGCGTAAGAGTCGGTTATGTAGTCAGCCGGGCAAAATCCCAGCCGCTTTGCTGTGCGATCGATCCAGGCCCCACTTCCCTCCAACTCCAGAAACATGCCGGCCGGGGTTTCGTCCAGCATCGCGCATCCCCGTTCACCGCCTCGCCGGAACTCGGTCCGGTATTTTTCATAATAAAATGATGATTGCAAGCCGGCCTCGCGCAAGATCCTTTCCAAAGCCGCCCCATCGGCTACAGCCGTCTCGACCTCTTCCCGAATCTTGTAACGGCTTCCCGCAATGGCTGTTCCGCCCTTGAATGTGAGCACCCATCGCGGGCTGCTGTACCGCAGTCGAATCAGTTTCTCTTCGCGCCGCAGCCGTCCGTCCGCGGTATCAAAAAGGACGTTGGTTTCCAGAATGCGTTTCCGGCTGACGCGAAATCCGGCCTGCCGCAACTTGCGCTTGCCTGTGGCGGCGTCGGGCAGCCTCAACTTGATCTCCACTTCGAGTCTGGGTTTGGGTTGGTCCATAGCCTGGATTCAAGATTAGCATCGGAACGGAGTATCATTGATCTAGCGCGCCCGTAGCTCAGTTG
>JAENWC010000077.1 GCA_016650235.1 Terriglobia bacterium | reverse complement strand
CGGACCGTTGCCCGCGTCAATTATGCCCACACGTTCTCACCGCTGCCCCTCTATCAGGGCCAATTCGGAACCCAGGCCTTCAATGGGACCCGCACCTGGATTTCCCGCAATCCCCAACTCGAGCCCGCCGTCACCCTAGCGGCAGGCCTACCCGGTGGAAGCAACTTCCCCGATCTTCGCCCCGAGGCTGCCAACCACACCGTAGCCGATCTTATCGAACCCACCGGACGCCAGCCATCGTTCCACTCCGCCTCTGCCTCGCTGGAAAAGGAATTGTCCGGCTCCGTGGTGCTCACTGTCGGCGCAAATCATTCCAGCGGCCAAAACCTGCTCCTCGGCGACGCAGGCTCCAACCCCAACGCGATTCCGCTGTCTGCGCTGGAATACAGGGATCAGCTAAACAACGAGCAGTTCAACCGCTCCCTACGCCCTTTCCCCCACTATCAACGCTTCGATGTCTATAGTTCCTACCCCGAAGGCGCCTACCAGCGTGATGCCGGTTACCTGCGTCTGGAGAAACGCACCTCGGCCGGCCTTTCCCTGGCCGCCTATTATGAGTTCTCCAAGCAACTCGACAACTATTCAGGACCCTATGGCGTGCAGGACTACTACAACCGGCAAAACGAATGGTCCTTGACCGCCGGCAACAACCCACACCGGCTGTCCCTCACCTACATGTATGAGTTGCCGCTCGGCTCCGGCAAGATGTGGTTGCAGATGGATGATTGGCGGCGCTTTCTCGTCGATGGTTGGTCGGTGAGCGGGGTCACTACCGTCGCCAGCGGCGAGCCTCTCGCCTTGCGGCCCCAGTTCAACAACACCGGCGGCGTGGTGGACGCACTGCATGTGGATCCGGTCCCGGCAGTGGACCCTCAAGTGCCCAACCCAGGGCCGGAACTCTGGTTTAATCCCGCCGCATTTTCCCACCCCGATGATTTCGCCATAGGCGCCTCCTCCCGGACCCATCCCTTTTTGCGTAGTCCCGGCAACCAGAATCACGACCTCTCCATCAATAAGCGGATCGCCATCGCCCAGGATCGCAGCGTCGAGTTCAGCGCCGCCGGTTTCAATTTCATCAACCACGCCGTGTGGAACGATGCGGATGTGGTGATCGGCACCGCCAACGCGCCAAACGTGAACGCGGGTAGGATCATTGGTTCCCGCGGCAGCCGCGTCATTCAAGTCGGCCTGCGGGTGAGTTTCTAATGCGGCTCGCACTTCTGTCCTTCCTGCTCGCAGCCGGCGTCCTGTGCGCCGGACCGGAACACTCCGCCGGTAGCCTGCGCGTTGCCCTGCTGGCCGGGGACGAGGTCCAGGTGGATCAGTTGCAGGCTAGAGTGGACGGCGCTCCGTCCAATATTTTGAGTGTGCGCGGACCATCCGACGATCTCATGCTGCTGATTGTGATGGACGTCAGCGGGGATCTGTCTCTGGTGGATCCCGCTCGCGAGGCCCTCATCGAATCCATGCAACAGTTGCCACAGAATACCTTTATTGGTCTGTTACGTGCCCAGGATGGTTTGCGCGTCGTCGCCGATCCGGCGGCGGATCGCGCCCCCATCGCCGAAGCCTTGCGCGCCTTGCCGGTCAGCGGCAAGGCCGGTCTCTTGAGCACTGTCGAAACGGCGGCACAACTCGCCGACCGGATTGCGGCAAAGTCGGGGATTCGCCTGGCCCTGCTCTATGTCACCGACAGCAATATCTACAACTATCGCGAAGATTACACTAATCCCGTCGTCAACGGCAGCGACGCCCGTGATTTGAGCCGCCGCTTTCCCGAAGGCCTGGTGAAAGAAAAGACCGCGCGTTTGGCGTCGCAGTTGGCCGCGCGCCAGACGCCGCTGTTTATCCTCCACCTCGATCGCCGCGCCGACCGCTTGAATGAGGCCTATCAGACAGGGTTGCTGGAACTGGCCGCCGTCACCGGCGGCGCTACTGAAATTTGCCGCACACAGGGTGAAGTGCCGGCTGCCGTTCAGAAAATGCTCGGTATGATCCAGTCTCACTACAGCGTAGAGGTCCAAATGCGCAAAATGACCTCGCGCCAGGTTGTGGTAAGTTTGGAAGCGCCCGGGATGAGTTTGCGGTATCGCTCCCGGTTTCAATTGCGCGATCCGTGAGGAGTAGGCCGTTCATGGGGAATCTGCGTTGGATCGGTATTCTCGCGCTGCTGGGCAGTTGGGCTGTGTTCGGATGGATCTATCTCCGCATGCGCACCGAAATTCAGGTCCAGAAGGACAAGGCGGCCGCACTGTCCGAACAGGACCGCCAGAGGGGCGGGTTGATCGATGAGGGCCGGCGCGACGGGATGCTTCCCGCGAGGGAAAGCCAAAGCGCCGCTCCCACTGCTCTTCCAGCCGCTGCCTTGCCCGGCAGTGCAAAGCAGGATGACTTTGCCAGGCAGGAACTGGTCCGCCTGGTGGACGCCAAGAACGCCCACCTGGAATCGGCCAAAGCCGCAGTGTCTGATCTGCAAGCGAAAGTGCAGGAAATGGACGCGCGCATCTCTGCCCTCACCCAGGAAACCACCCGCCTGTCGGAGGTGGAGAAAGATCTGCGCGACAAATTCGACACCGCCTCCCGGCTCACGGATGCGCTGCAGACTGAGATCAAGGGCAATGCCGCCCGCTCCACACAGCTCCAAACCGCCAACCGGGATCTACTCCGCCGCAGCGAGGAGGCTTCGCGCAAACTCAGCCGCCTGATGAAAACATCCGAGGAGATGGAAGACCTGAGCCGCCGCCGTGAAACCTATATCATCAGCCTGCTCCGCCGCTATCGCGAATTGACTGATTTCTACCGGACCCAGATCATTCGTGTGGATCATCCTCAGGAAACAGCCATCCCCTCCAATTCAGACCTCAGTCGTGTCCAGAGCGTGATTGCGCTTGCCGATGAGGATCTGCGCCAACTGCGCTCCATCAACGTACAGGTGTCGCGCCTCCAGAAAGAATTCTCCGACTCACGCGCCGAAGCCGCCAAGCATTGATCCGGATCCCGGCAGTCGCCGCCTTTCATCGAAGGTAATACGGGCGGTCAGGGCGCCTGGTGCAGCAAGGGTTGACGCCGTGGTTCTGTTAAACTGAGGATCAGAGCCTTAATGCCAGTGCAAACCGACCTTGCACGGTTGAGCGTGAATCAGTTCCGGGACCGTATCGGTTCTGGAATGCTGCCGCTCAGCAGTCACTTCTCCTATTTCGTAGCCTCGGTGCCTCTGGGTGAGGAGGAGCTTCGCGACTATCTGGGTGATCCCATCGCGGCGCTGCCACCGTCCCTCATCCAATTGCTGCCCAACGTGTCTCTCATCCTTGCCCCATTTCTTGAGAAGACGAATGGGAAGGTGAAAAGCGGCGGGGCGGACCTGATCTGCTTTGAGCGGCCGGCCGAAGGCAAGGCGTTGCGAAGCCTGCTGTGGCTGCAGCGGGATAACGCGGTGGCCGCGTTCGGCATTCAGGACATCCCAATGGCCGACTATCACCATGAGCTGTTCCACCAGTTGGCATCGCTGACTGGCCAGGTATACAAGGACAAGGCGCTGGTTACCTTCCACGAAGTGTTGCGGGAGGAACTGATCCAGCGCGTGCATGGGGAAGTGGATGAGAACAGTTGGCAGCATAAGCAAGCGCTGATGTGCCGGCCGGCGAGCGCCAAGCGGGATTCCAAGGCGTTTGTTGAGTATGCCCGCGACAGTTTTGTGGACACGCTTACTTTGTATCTGCACGGGCTTTGCTGCGACATCGACGTGGAGCCAGGGCCGCGCCAGTTGCCCAGCAAGTATTTGCGGCGCCGCTTGCACACGCTAAAGCAGATGTTTCCGCCACCGGCCGGGTATGCGTTATTCCCCGAGGACCGGGAACCGGAAAAAGACGCTTAACAAATCATGCCGGACAAAGCGGCTTGCCGGTGAGAGGGAGATCGCGGTAGCGCAACAGTTCGATGCCGTAAGTTTGCACGGCCTGCCGGACAGCAGGGGCAATTAGCGCTTCCAATTCCAGCGCTCTACTCTGTTTCAACCGGGTTGGAGCGGCCAACAATTGCGAACCACAAAGTCCGGGATGGCACATGAACTCGGTAATGCCTTCCGGCAATTGTTCCATCCATGCGGCCAACTCTTTTACATGGAATCGCCCGGTCATCTGAAAGCCGGAGAAATGATCCGTGGTGCGGCAGCCATGCCTGTGCAGGACGCCATGGAAGCGCCCGCGCATGGCGGAGAGAGCCCGGCTGGTGAGCCGCACCAGCCACGGTGTGGAGGCCGGTCCGCCGGTCATGGGGAAATCGAACGGCCGCCGCACCCAGGCAATGCCATGAGCTGCGGAGAGCCGGGCCACCGCATCCAGCACGGGAGGAAACAGGTGAGTGTGCTTGTGGGTGTCCAGATGCGTGGGCTGAATTCCGGCGGCGCGAATGCGGCGGATCTGGGCGTCGAGTTCCGGATAGACGCGCAAGCGGCCCGATGCCACGGCAGCCATCATAGTCCCGACGCTCGTGGGCAGCGCGCGCCCCGGCTGCAGGACGGAGGGGCCGCCCACCAACACGAGATGGCAACCGATATCGAGCGTGGGGTTCTCGGCGGCCAGCGCTACCGCATGCTGGAACGCGGCCCCGTTGGCCATGAGAGTAGTGGCGGTGAGAATGCCCTGGCGATGCGCCAGCACGATGCCCGCGTTGACGTCTTCGGTGAAACCGAAGTCGTCGGCATTGACAATGAGACCTCGCATGGAGCGTGCCTGCTAGTATCCTGTCGCGCCGCCAATTTCACAGCCGCCGGGGAACAGCCGGGACACCCCGAATTGTCCCAGGTTGGCGAGCAGGTCCGTTTTAAGCGTGTTACTCAAAAGCGCAAAGGGCGCCGTCCGCGCCCCCAAACTGTTCAGAAACACGCGAGTTGCCGATGCGGGCGGCAGCTCCGTTTTGCGCGTGTTACTCAAAAGCGCAAAGGGCGCTCGACGCGCCACCAAACCCCAGAGGAACACGAGGCTTAGGTTCGCGGCGGGCAACTCCGTTTTGCGCGTGTTTCTCAAAAGAGTCCCAGCTTGATGTGCAGGAACTTCTTTGGATTGGCGCGGAAATCTTTCAACAGCTCATGCATTTCGCGCGTGGCTCCGTTGAGGGATTCATACATCTGCGGATTGACCACCAATTGACCGAGCGTGCCCTGGCCGGTGTTGATCTTGTCCATCAGCTCCTCCAGCTTGGCCATGGTGGCGATCACCTGCTTGTGCATGGCGTCGTCTTTGAGCATTTTGCCGGCCGTGCCTTTGCCCGCGTTGAGATCGGCCATGAGTGTACGTATCTCGCCGGCGGTTTTGCGTAGTTCGTCATAGAGCGCGGGGTCTTTCAGCAGTTTTCCGGCTGTGCCCTTGCCGTCCTGGAGTTCCTGCATCATGGCGTTGAGGCGCGCAATGGTGGCGCGAATATCGTCGTGAATGGCGTCATCGTAGATGAGCCGTCCGATGGTGCCCTTGCCGGAATTCATGGCCACGGCCACCTTGTGCGCCTCGGCGGCTGTATTGGTCAGATTCCGGTAGAGCTCTTCGTCGTAGATCAGTTTGCCGATGCTGCCCTTGCCCTGCTCCACCACGCTGATGATGGCGTCCATGCGCTTCAAGACGCCCTGCATCACGTTGAGCAATGCGTATCCACTCGCCACCACGTCGTCGAATTCACTGGTGTCCTTGCTCCCCACCTCGGCGCCGTCCTTAAGGAATGTTTGACTCACGCCTTTCTTGATGTTGATGTACTTGCTGCCCAGCACGTTCTCCGCGCCGATGGCGGCTTCCGAATCGCTTGGGATCTGCCGCAGCATCTCCTCGTTGATCTGCATGGTCACCTTCACCTGGCGGCGCGGTACTGTGCTCCCGGACAGACCAACTTCCACGACGCGTCCGGCGAGGATGCCGTTGACGCGGACACTTGCGCCATCGGAGAGCGCGGCGGAATCACCCAGATAGGTATACAGAACGCTCTTGGGGACAAAGAAGCTCGTGGACCCGGTGATGAGAAACACCAGGATGGCCAGGATGATCATGGAGGCCAAAGCGACTATGCCAACTCGAAGCTGGGCCCATGCGACTTTTTTTGCGGAAGGCATATGACTATTCTTTCAGAGGTTTGGCAAACTTGGAAACATAAGGGTCCGGCGAGGTCTCGAGTTCCTGCTGTGTCCCCTCGAAAACAATACGGCCTTCGCCGAGCACAATGAACATAGTATGGAGATTCTTTCCGCCGGCATCCTCCAGCCGCTCCGTATGCGCATTATAGCGATAGTTGGCGAGCAGAAATCCATCCTGGTAGCGGTGGGTGGCTAGCGCCGTGGCCGTACCGCGTGTGTCGCGCTCTTTCGCGATGAGGGCCATGATGGTATTGGCGGTGATTGGATCCAGGCCCGCGGTGGGGGAATCGTACAGCAGCAGAGACGGTCGCGTGACTACCGCCCGCGCGATTCCGACACGCCGCCGCATGCCGCCGGACAACTCGCTCGGCACTTTTTCCAACGTATGTCCCAGTTCCACGAAGTCCAGCGCCTGCTGCACACGCGCCAACACCTCTCCAGGCGGACACTTGAGAGACTTCATGTTCACCAGCGGATAGCCGACGTTCTCCTCAATCGTCATCGAATCAAACAGGCCTCCTTCCTGAAACAGAATCCCCATATGGCTGCGCAATTCGTTCAACTCGGTCTCGCGCGCGGTGAGCGTGTCCACGCCGAAAAGATAAACATGGCCTTCATCGGGCTTGATCAAACCAAGCGCCGTCTTCATCAGGGTGGTTTTGCCGCTGCCCGCGGCCCCCTGTATCACGCATGTTTCACCGCGCCGCAGGCTAAGGCTCACATCGTCCAGCGCAACGGTCTCTCCAAACCGAACCGTCACATGGTCCAGCCGCAAGAGCGTTTCCGTGCCATTCCTCTCGCTCATATTAAATCAAAAATCCACGAAGAACTTGCTGATGAAGAAAGTTAAAACGATCACCCACACCGAGGAGACGACCACGGCCTGCGTGGTGGCGCGGCCCACGCCCTGCGTTCCGCCGGTTGTGTTCATCCCGGCATGGCAGCCCACCAGGGCGATCACGAGGGCAAAGACAAAGGGCTTGATGAGTCCTTGCGCGATGTCGCGGTACTCCAGGGCCTGATAGGCGCTGGACCAGAACTGGGTGGGAGTGGTGAGGTTCAACAGAACGCTCCCCACCACATAGCCCCCCACCAGTCCCATGAAGTCGGAAATGATCGTGAGCACGGGTAACATCGTCGCCATGGCCAGCAGGCGGGGCGTGACCAGCTTCTGGACCGGGTCCGTGCCCAGCGCCCGCATCGCGTCAATCTGCTCGGTTACCTTCATGGAGCCGATCTCGCTGGCGATGCCGGAAGCGTTGCGGCCGGCCACCAGCAAGGCGGTCAACACGGGACCCAGTTCGCGCACCAGGGTTATGGCGACAATGTTGCCCACTTGTCCGCTGGCACCGTAGGTATTCAGCGCACGCGACATTTGCAGTGTAATGACGGCGCCGGTAAAGAGGCCGGTGAGCAGGATGAGAGGAAGGCTGCCAACGCCAATGATATCCATCTGGAGCGAGATATCGTCGGCGTAATGCGGTGATCGGAAGATATTCACCATCGCCCGTCCGCTCAGCAGGAAGAACGTTTGAATACTGAGGATCGGGCCTTTGAGAAAGTCGAACATTTTCTAGTGCATCGAGGGCCGTCGCCCACCCTTTGTGAGCCAAGCATCGATGCTAACATACAATGCAGCCGCTGCCGTTGCGGGATGGAAGCCCGCAACGGGCCGTCCCGGATCTCAATTCACCCGGGCAACAGCCAGCCTCGGCGCCGGGACGAGCTCCGTTTTGCGGGCTGTTTATGAAGGAGCTGATGTGAAGGGACTCACAGACATAGACGGAATTCTCGTTGGCCACGCCTCCGACTATGAGGGTATGACCGGATGCACGGCGATTCTTTGCGAAGCAGGCGCCACGGCGGGCCTCGATATCCGCGGCTCAGCCACCGGCTCCAGTGACCTGGATCTGTTGTCCGCCACGCATGCCAGCGAGCGTATTCACGCCGTCACATTTTCCGGCGGCAGCGCCTACGGCCTCGAATCTTCTTGCGGTGTGCGGCTCCATCTGGAACGGAAAGGCGTGGGGTTTGCCACCGGCGCCGGCATCGTGGTTCCACTGGTTCCCTGCGCCGTGATCTACGACCTGAGCATCGGCAAGCGCGGGGTGCGGCCTACCAGGGAGTCGGGTGAAGCGGCCGCGAAAGCGGCAACCAGTGCCGCGGTGGTGGAAGGCGCAGTGGGCGTTGGAACCGGCGCAACCGTGGGGAAGTTGTTTGGCATTCAGCGAGCCATGAAGTCCGGAGTGGGTTCCTCCACTGTATGGCTGGATGGCCCCTATGCCGGAATTCGCGTGGCTGCGCTTGCTGTGGTGAATGCGTTTGGCGATGTAGTGGACCCAGAAACGGGCCGAATTGTGGCCGGAGCACGCAGGTCCGCCACTTCGCTCGATTTTGCCGACACCGTGCGCGAATTGAAGCGCGGGACGCGCGGGGGCTTTCGCTGGACCAATACGACGCTGGTTGCGGTTGCCACCAATGCGCAGTTGAACAAAGTGGGCGCCACCAAGCTGGCCCAACATGCCAGCGCGGGAATGGCGCGCACGTTGCGTCCGGCCTGGACCGTCCACGATGGCGACCTTACCATCGCTCTGTGTTGCGGTGAGGAGAAGGCGGATATCACCTCGTTAGGCGTGGCTGCCGCGGAGGCAGTGGAGCAGGCCATTGTGCGAGCGGTGCGCATGGCTCCTTCCATGGCAGGTCTGCCCGGCCTGGCAGGCTAATAAGCGCAAAAGAGCGCACGCCGCGCCACCGAACAGGAGAGGAGCACGGTTCCCTGGTGCTCGGTTTCTGAACTTGGTTCACGTATTTCCTGAGCCATAGCGGAGCACGGCCGACTTTACGGCTAAGTTAAGTGGCCCGAATCAGCAAGCGAAGCGGCTTTCTTGCGCGATCTTCCGCAAACGGATCAATCCTCGGGTCTCGGGACGTGCCCGGTCGGATTCAGCAGAAGGACGTGAGAGGATCAACCTAGGATCAAATGGCGAAATCGGTAGCGGGCAAACGGCCGAGATTGGTACGTGTCTCAGAAGAGATGAGGCACATATGTGCACTCCTTGCGCAGGAACTCCTTCGCTGGCCCGATGTCAGCGCCCGCTCGATGTTTGGCCTGCGCGCCTTCTATCGAGGGGCTGTGGTGTTCGCAATGCTTCCAGACAAGCGCGCTCTCGAAAGTCCTAAAGCGATTGCGTACAAACTGCCAGACGGCACCCAGAGAAGAGAAGGCGAGAAGTGGCAGCTATGCGAGTTGAAAAATGAGCATGACATAGGCAACGCGCTTGCTTGTTTGGACAAGGCGTACACAAGGGCCATTGAAGCCGAAGCAGTGAAAATTCAAACGTGCAGCCACGCAGTCCGCGCCGTGCGGATTAGCCTGCGATCAGGCGCAAGGGTTGACGAATCGTATCTCAGTCCCGAGACATATGTCACTCGGACGCGAATGCCCTACCCGTAGATATGCTGGGCAGCGGGATCCCCGAGGAGGCGGGCTTTGCGACGATCACCCCGCGAAATACGCCGTAGTCTTGATCGAACTGCCCTGCGGACAGCGGCACGCCGCAATGAAACACTATGGACCCGCTCGCAAATACGTGGGCGACCTTCTAAAACAGCGTACTTATATTCGCGGCGGTCAGCTTTGTTTTGCGCGTGTTCCTCGATACCTTCGTTGCTACAATAAGGGTTCCTCATGCAGTTTTCTGTATCCCCTGCGCGATCTGTTCGCGGCCATTTGCGCCTGCCCGGCGACAAGTCCATCTCACACCGCTATGCCATGCTGGCCGGCGTGGCCGAGGGAACAAGCCGCATTGAAAACTACTCCTCCGGGGCCGACTGTCAATCGACACTCGGGGCCGTGGAAGCGCTCGGCATTACCGTAGAGCGCCAGGATGGCGCGGTGCTCATTCATGGCCAGGGTCTCAATGGATTGCGGCAACCTGCCGCGATGCTGGACGCGGGCAACTCCGGATCCACCATCCGCATGCTCTCGGGCATGTTGGCCGCGCAGCCGTTCTCGTGTAGTATCGGGGGCGATGCGTCGCTCTCGCGGCGGCCGATGGAGCGCATCATGAAGCCGCTGGCGGCGATGGGAGCCGACATTGAGGCTACCAGTGGCAGGTTTCCTCCGTTGCTGATCCGCGGGAACAAGCTGAAGCCGATCCAATACGAGCCGCCGATGGCGAGTGCGCAGGTCAAGACATGTGTGCTCTTTGCGGGTTTGCACACCGAGGGTATTACCAGCGTTGTAGAAACCATACAGACCAGAGATCACTCTGAAGTAGCGTTGCGCGAGTTCGGCGCGGAGGTCAACCAGAGCGGAGCGGTGATTTCCATTCAAGGGAGGCCGAAGCTGCACCCGCGCCAACTGCGCGTTCCCGGGGATCTCAGTTCCGCCGCCTTCTTTCTTGTGGCGGCCACGCTCCTGCCCGGCTCCGAACTCACGATGGAAGGCGTTGGACTCAGCCCCTCAAGGACCGCGCTGCTCGACTGGCTCTCGGCCGCCGGCGCCAACATTCGCATCACCAAGGTGGAGCTGTTGGCTGGAGAGCTCACCGGCACGCTGGTGGTGAAGAGCGCCTCTGCCGAAGGCGGCGTGATTGAGGGCGCCACCACCGCAGCGCTCATTGATGAGATCCCGGTGCTGGCGATACTCGGAGCAGCGAGCCGCAAAGGGCTGCTGGTGCGCGACGCCGGCGAGCTCCGCGTCAAAGAGACGGACCGCATCGCCGCCGTGGCGGAAAATCTTTCGCGCATGGGCGTGCAAGTGGAAGTGATGCAGGATGGTTTTTCCATCGCCGGCGGGCAGCGTTTCCGCGCCGCCACGCTACCCTCCTTCGGCGACCATCGCATTGCCATGGCCTTCGCGGTAGCCGCATTGGCCAGTGAGGGAGAGTGCGTGATTGACCAGGCGGAGGCGGCCTCCGTGTCTTTCCCGGAATTTTACGATACACTGCGGCAGATTAGGCAATCCTGATGTCGCACCAAACCGCCCCGGATCTTACCATCGAAGGCTTGGTCCACGATCTCAATAACATTTTCGAAACCATACAGGAAGCGGCTGATCTGCTGGCCAAGGACCCCAAGCAGGCGCGCTTGGCCGCCGCACTCCGGCGCAGTGCCGGGCGTGGCTCGCGGATTCTCAACAGCTACCTGGAACACTCGCAGGAACTGCTCGATTTTGAGCTGATCCTCGATAGCGCCATCGAATTTGCGCGGGACTTTCTGCAAGCTGTGAAGGGACCGCAGATTGAATTTGCCCGGCAAATCGAACCCGGGCTCCGCCTGCGCGGCAATCCCGCCGGTTGGGAACGCGTGCTGGTGAACCTGTTCCTGAATGCGGCCCAGGCGATGGAATCGGATGGAACCGTGGAGGTCTCCGCCGGCCGCTCTGCTTCCGGCATCGCCATCCGCGTCTCGGACAACGGACCCGGCATCTCCCCCAAGATCCTGCCGAACATCTTTGATCCTCACTTCTCCACGCGCGCCAAGCGTTCCGGACTCGGCCTGCACATTGTGCAGACCATCGTGCGGCAGAACACCGGCAGCGTCATCGCTTCGAACGGGCCTTCCGGACGGGGCGCAATTTTCGACATCGAGCTGCCCAACGCTTAGGACACTATTTCGCAAATACAACACGGTCTACCGGCTCCGTTCAAGCCGGGTCTGCCGCCGTTTGGCAAAACGGCCGCGACCGTGCTCCGCGGGCTCTATAGCCGCACAATCTTCTCCGAGACGATCCCTTTCATCACATTTCGCGTGTCAACCACAAGCGACGCTTTCTCCAGCACCTCGGCGTACGGCATCTGCGTGTGGTTGGTGATGATCACCACACAGTCCGATGTGCCGGCCATCGCTACCGGGTCTTGCGCCTGTAACTCCTCCTGATCCAGCCGCAAAGCCGGGATGAACGGATCGCTATAGCTGATGCGCGCCCCCCGCTGCGCCAGCAGGTGCGCAATGTCCAGCGCCGGCGACTCTCTCACATCGTCAACGTCCTTCTTGTAGGCCACTCCCATCAGGTGTACGTGCGAGCCCTTCAACGGCTTGGCATGCTCATTAAGCGCGTTCTGCACCTTGTCGGCCACAAAGTGCGGCATCTGTCCGTTGATATAGCCCGCCAGTTCAATAAAGCGAGCCTCAATGCCAGCTTGCTTGGATTTCCACGATAGATAGAAAGGATCAATCGGAATGCAGTGTCCGCCCAACCCCGGCCCTGGGTAAAACGGCATGAATCCGAACGGCTTGGTGGCGGCCGCGTCAATCACTTCCCACACGTTGATCTCCATACGCTCGCACATCATCGCCAGCTCGTTCACCAGCCCGATGTTAATCATCCGGAACGTGTTCTCCAGCAGCTTCACCATCTCGGCCACCTGAGTGGAGCTTACCGGCACCACCGTGTCCAGTGCCTGCTCATATAACAACATCCCCAGTTGCGTGCAGGCCTGCGTGCAGCCTCCCACCACCTTCGGAATATTCTTCGTGTTGAACTTGGGATTGCCCGGATCCACTCGCTCCGGCGAAAAGCATAGAAAGATCTCCTGCCCCACCCGCAGATCCGGCCGTTCCAGAATCGGACGCACCAGCTCATCCGTGGTGCCCGGATACGTGGTCGACTCCAGAATCACCAGCGTCCCCGGTCGAATATACTTGGCGATCTCATGACATGCCGATACGATGTAGCTCATGTCGGGATCCTTGGTTTTCCGCAACGGCGTCGGAACACAGATGTTGATCGTGTCCAGCTCGGCCACTACCGAGAAATCAATGGATGCGCGCAGTTTCCCTGACGCAACCAGCGGGGCCATGTGCCGGCTCGGCACATCCTGTACATACGATGTCCCGGAATTGATCTGGTCCACCTTGGACGCCGCCACGTCCAATCCGGTCACCTCGAACCCGATTCCCGCCATCTCCACCGCCAGCGGCAAGCCAACATAGCCGAGCCCTACCACGCCGCATCGCGCCTTTTTTGAACGAATCTTCTCCGCCAATACCGCTGCCAACGATGCGGTGCTGAATCCTGTTGTTTGCATTTGTGCCACCTACGGCTTCCCTTACTGCTGCCAGTTGTACTCACCTTTTGCTACGATCTCAGCCGGCCCGGTGAGATAAATGGGACCATCCAGCGTGGCTCCACCTTCCATCGGCAGCTTTCCCGCATTGCTTGAGGGCCATCGCACATCCAGGTACCCCGTCTCGCCATGCACGCGCACCTCATGGCCCACCATCCCCAACAACATCGCCGCCGCTGCCGCCCCGGTGGAACCTGTCCCGGAACTCAAAGTCGGGCCCGCGCCCCGCTCATAAAACCTTGCCTCGATGCTCCGCTCATCCACTTTCCTAAAGAACGACACGTTCGTGCGTTTTGGAAAATAAGGGTGTCCTTCGATCTCAGCTCCCGCCTTGCGCCAATCAAACTGCAAGCTCTCCACCACTACCGCACACTGCGGATTGCCTACATCTAGAATCGTCACCGTCCGCGCGCCATCCCGCAACTTCAACTGGAACCGCAAATCCTCGCTCCTGTAACGTATCGGACCCATGTCCATCTCAAACTCATACCGCCGCCCTTGCCGCTCCACCAACCGCAGCGTCCGTGCGCCGGCCCCCGTCAGAATCCTCACTTCCTTGTCTGCATCTCCTCTATCCACCAGAATCGCCGCGGCGCAGCGCGTTCCGTTGCCCGACAATTCCGCCTTGCTGCCGTCGGAATTGTATAACCGGAGCCGTGCATGACAACCCTGGCCCGGCGCGCCCACCAAGTACCACCCGTCCGCACCCACGCCGGTGTTCCGGTGGCAGATGGCGCGCGAGGCGTCCACAAGACGCTCTTCCGTAATCTCCTGCGTCAACTCGGCCTCAAACGTGTATAAGAAATCGTTGCCCGCGCCGTGCGCTTTGATGAAAGGAATGATGAATGGAATCCTCATGGGGTAAACGGTCCGGAGCGCTGGTAGATTTCCACCACCGGCGCGCCCTTGACATAGATCATCTTTACACGAATATAACGCGGCCCCTTGCGTTGGGCCCTCACGATCGCTGTCGCTAAAGGATCACCCGAAAACGTGACAGCCCACTCCTCCCTTAGAAATAGATCCGGCCGCGCCAAAGCGCCCTGCCAATATGGTTCATTGCCTTCATGCAGAATCTCCACCAAAGGTATGCCTGCCTGCTGGAAAATCCCGGTCAGGTCCCCAAACGCCGCCGCGATTCCTCCTCCGCGATAGTGCTCCTTCAGGAACCCGGCAGCCTCCCGCGTCCATGCCCTTCTTGCCTCCGAGTTTCGCTCAGACTCCTTCCAACAGATCACATTCTCAATCGACGGACCCACCAGCCAGCCAAGGCTGCCAATCGCTACCGCGAACAGCGCCACCACCGCCCGCCACCGCCCCGGAACCAGCGCCACGTTCATGGACGCCGCCACAGCCAAAAGCGGCAGCGCCGCCAGCCCATACCTGGTGTTGTAGTAGCTGTTCGGCCATAAGTGCGGCAGAAAAATAGGGGTCCCGGAGGAATGCATGCTCCAAACGTAGAAAGCCGGTGGCAACGCCAGCAGCAGTAACGGCCACAGCCGCTTCTGGTAAAACGAACTAGCCACGCCAACCAGCGCCCACAAAGTTAGCCCCATGCCGCAAGTCAACCGTATCGTTTCCCGGTAATACAGCCACGCCTTGGCCCAGTCATGATCCCCCGCATAAGGCTCCATCCCGGCCGCCAGCGACCTCTCATAGATCGCCTTCGCAGACCAGGCCCCGTGATAAAACTCCAGCGCATCCGAGTAGAAGTAATAGTTGTGCGCCAGCCAATACAGAGGGCCCAGTGACGCAATCGCGCCGAACCACAGCGGCAGCGCCAGCCTCTTGGACGTTAACAAATACAGGCACACAAAGGGAATCAGGAACCATCCCTCGTACCGGCACAACGACCCCGCGCAGCCTGCCACACCTGCCGCTGCCGCCGCCACAACCGAGCCCTTCTCACGCGCCACCACGCTCCAATACAGCAGCGCGGCCATTGATAAGAAAAAATACGACTCCGTCATCGCCGTCGACTGCAAATACAGTGCGTTCGGATTCAGCGCCAACAGCGCCATCCCCGTCCAGGCCGCCGCGCTTGACCCCGTGATCCTCCGCACCGCCGCAAACAGGAACCCGCAGGCGAGCACAAAGGCCGCAGCCGACGGAATTGCCCCGGCCAGCCCGTTCCGCCACCACTCCGTGTCTCCGGCAAACAAGGCCATCGCCGCATGCGGCAGCGGTAGCCACACCGTCCCGAACTGATAGTAACCGGGGGTGCGCGAATCCGAGATGCGCCGCGCGATGTTCAGGTG
>JAENWC010000076.1 GCA_016650235.1 Terriglobia bacterium | reverse complement strand
TGCACATACTGCCCGCCAAACTTCAGCGTGTGGCTGTTCCGCACGACCGTCAAAATGTCCTCATATTGGAACGACACCGTTTGACTGTTCTCCGGATAGGTGGACGCATCGCCCAGGTTGCGATAACCGGTGATGGCCATCGAAGGCAGCCCGCCCGACTTGTCGTTGATGTTGATGCCCGGGATGCCCGCCGCTGACGCCGTCGCCAGTGAATTGCCCAGCGGCGATATGTACTGGTTCCACCGCACGGCGCCCAGCCGCACCTCGTTCACGATGTTCGCCCCGATCACCTTCACGTAGTTGAACGTCGCCGACCAGTTCTTCAACGGCGTCTCGGTGCCCGTGTCCGTCCCGTCCGATGACAGATACGGGCTGATCGGAATGGTCGCTCCCGCCGGGGCAGGCACATTGCCCGGCGTCAGCAGCAGCGTGTCATCGTAGCTGTACTTGAAGAACACACGGTCGCTCTGCCCCAGATTGTGATCCAGCCGCACGTCAAACTGATCCGTGCGCTGCTCGATCACAGGGTTGAACACGAAGTTGCGCGTCGCCGCCGGACTGGTCGGCTGCGGCAGCAGGTTCGTCAGGAGCACCGCGGCCGGATCCAGCCGCGTCAGCGGAATCCGGTTCCCCGCAAACGGCATCCGCTGCCCGCCCACCACCGTCGTTGGATCATGTATCGTCGCGCCCAGTTGCGAGAAGTCGCCCGACGTGATCCATTGCCGCTGCGCCACTCCCGGAATCGTCGAGATCACCGTGCGCGGTTGCCGCACCCGGATACCCTGATAATCGCCGAAGAAAAACGTCTTGTCCTTGCGGATGGGCCCGCCAACCGTGCCGCCAAACTCATTCCGCCGGAACGCCGGCTTGCCCACTCCCAGCCGGTTATTGAAAAACGTGTTCGCATCAAACTTGTCGTTGCGAAGAAACTCATACAGACTCCCGTGCAACTGGTTCGTCCCGGACTTGGTCTGCACGATCGTGATGGCCCCCGCCGCCGCTCCATACTCGGCGGTGTAGTTGCTCGTCATCATGCGGACTTCCTGAATCGAGTCCACAGTCGGAACCATGATCAGCGTCGACAGCCACAGGTTGCGGTTCACCACGCCGTCGATCAGATAAGTGTTGTTCTGCGCGCTGGAACCATTCACCGAAATGTTCACGTCCCCGCGAATCGCGTACTGCGACGTCGCCAGATTCGCACTCGATCCCGTGTACGCCCCGGGGCTCAGCTTCAGCAGCGCCGTGAAGGTCCGCCCGTTCAGCGGCATCTCCACCATCTGCTGGTTGGACACCAGCGAAGAAACCGCCGCCGTCTGCGATTGCAGCAGCGGAGCCGTCGCATTCACCTCGACCGTCTCCTGCACGTTGCCCACTTGCAGCCCCAAGTCGACCGTCAATGTATCGGCGGCCGTCAATTGCAGCCCGCTCCGCACCAGCTTTTGGAACCCCTGCATCTCCGCCGTAACCGTGTAATTGCCGGTCGGCACCGATGTGGCTACGTACTGGCCGGTTGCGCCGGACTCAACCGCGCGCGTGAAGCGCGTCCCTTCGTTCACCAAAGTCACCTTGGCCCCGGCTACCGCCGCGCCCCCCTGGTCGGTCACCGTACCTACAATTGTGCCACTCTGCACCTGGCCGTAGGCCCTGGTCGAAATCAAAGCAAGGAGGAGAATAGAGGGTTTCATAGCAACAAAGCCAACTTATCGGGTCCAGTATACACGGGCGCGTTGGCAGTTGGAAGTGTTCAGGGTTTGTTCTTTTCACGGATGATGTCGTCGGCCGAGGTGAGCCGCACACCGCGCGATTCCATCTGTTGAATGTCGAAGCTGGTGATGCCGTGCGTCTGCAGCTTGAGCATATCCTGCACCGGAAGATTATCGTGTCCTGAGAGCTTCATCTGCCGCAGGAGATCCGTGCTCACACCCTGTGTGTGGAGCTGTGTCGCTTCTTCGGTGGACAGCAGGTAGCCGGAGCGATGGAGTTCCCGCAGATAAGAGGATGGGACGCCGTTGCGGCGCAGGTGTTCGCGATTGTCCCGGTTGAGATCGAGGATAGGGCCAGTGGGTGCTTGCAGCGTCTTGCCGATCCGGCTGGCCGGGATCTCCAGGCGGTAGAGTCGCAGCACATCATTTGCGGCGCCAGCCCTGAAACCGGCGGACTCAAGCTCCCGCAGGTATCCTGATTCGACACCCCCGAGGGCCATTTCGAAAAGCTTTTCATCATTCCAGGCGTCCGGCGCCACTTGACTCAGTTGGCTGCGAAAGACCGCACTGGGCTCAAATGCCCAGGCGCCTTCGCCGGCGCCGCCTTGCAAGGATCCCGTGAAGCGTATGGATCCGGCATCGCGCGTGAGGCTGAATGTTGTGGCTGGCAGCGAGGGCCGCAGTTGCATTGCCGCAAGTTCCAAAGTAAGTTTTGAGCCAACGATCACGTCCGGGCGGCGCAGCTCGAAGCGAAGGAGCCCGGAGTCGGGTAGCGGTGTTGCGGTCCAGGTGCCGGTGATGCGGGCGGCGGCAGGCAGGGCTGTGACTAGTAAGACGACGGAAGCGAGCGAGCGCAAGCCAAAACTCACTATGAACCTACCTCTAAAGATCAGCATAGCAGGCGTCGCAGATTGCCGCCAAGGATGGCCTCCGCCTGTGCGGCATCCACTCCCACCTCGTGGAGCACGGCCACCTGCTGGTCAAAGACTGCTCTGTGCCAACCTCTTGGGAAGAAGCTGGAGTCGGTCCCAAACAGAAGACGGTGGGGGCCGGCAACCGCGAGCGCGCGTTGAAAAACGCTCGCCAGACTGCAGCCGGGTTCCTGATACTTCATCCAACTATTGGTGCTGGAGGTGTCGAGGTAGACGTTCGGACAGAGGTCGCACAGCATGAGAGCTTCGCGGAACATCCCAGCGCCAAAATGCGGAATGACAAAAGGAAGCCGGGGGAAACGCAAGGCGAGGTTGTGCACATCCAGCGGGTTGGAGAAGCGCATGTCGAAAGGTGAGGGGAGGCCGAGTTTGGGGCGCACGCCAACGGTGAGCACGCCGCAGTGAATAAAGACGATGGTGGCTGGGCGCGCGGCAGCCTCCTCAAGGATTGCGAGGACGGCCGGGTCGTGCAGCGAGTAGCGTTGCATGGCCGGGAAAAGACAGATGCCCTGGAGCCCGGCGGCAAGGGCTCGCTGCACAGCGGCAAGCGAATCCGGGGCGGCGGGGTTGACCATGAAGTAGCCATGGAAGCGGTCCGGATAAGCCTGTACCGCGGCCTGAACCGAGGTTTCATCGGTGGGAAGAGAGGCGATGAGAGAGGCTCGCGCGACGTTGTGGCGGTCCAGTTCCTTTATCCAGATACTGGCAAGCGTCACCGGATCGAGCGGCATATCCCACTCAAGAACGGGCTGCAGATCCTCGAATGGGCAATTGCGCTGCGCGGCGAGAAGCGCGAAGAAGCGGTGCGATAAAAAATGAACGTGTGCATCGCACACGGAAAGGTCGCCCCAAGGTGTTTGCATAAGTTTCTCAGTCAGCTTTCATTTCGGCGGAGCCGCCGGAGAGGCCTGCCGCGGCGGCGACATGGATTAGTCCGGCGACGTTGTTGACACCGAGTTTGCGCATCATGGTTTTGCGGTAGCTGCGAATCGTTTCGAGGCCCAAGGCCAGGGCCGTGGCGATCTCCTTGCTGGATTTTCCCTCGGCCACCATCTTGAGCACCTGCACCTCGCGGGGGGAAAGTCCACTCAGCCGGGACGGCGCAGGCCCGGTTTCCAGATCCCCTCGTTGAATGCGGCTCAGGAGACGGTCAGAGACTTGCGGGCTGAGGTAGGAACCGCCTTTGGCAATGGTCCGTAGAGCATCGACGAGATCGCTCAGCGAGGCCTTCTTGACGACAAAGCCGCGGGCACCGGCACGAATGGCCCCCACGACGCTTTTGTCGTCGGTGTACATGGAGAGGATAACGATTCTGGTTTCGGGCGCGTGCCGCAGGATCTCCGTGGTGGCTTCCACGCCGCCGAGACCGGGCAGTTCCAGATCCATCACGACCAGGTGAGGGGAACGGTTGCGGCAGAACTGAATCGCCTCGATGCCGGTTCCCACTTCACCGATCACCCGGAACTCGTCCCCACGATCCAACATAGACTTGATGCCGTCGCGAACAATCCCGTGGTCTTCGACGAGCAGTACGTCAAAGGGCATGGCCGGGAGCTTTCATCATGGTGGAGATTTGAGTTATTGTACACCCCGCGGAGGAGTCCTGAACGGTGGAAATATCAAGTCCGGCGGTCAGGGCCGCCAACTTCATTCGAACCGAGGCGAGCAACCAGCCCGGCTCATCGGGAGAAGCGGGAGTCGTGTCGTGACGAATCTCCATCTGAACGCGGGAAAGCGTCAGAGATAGATTGTTCGCCCCACGGCGGAGGGCCTCATCCAGAGCGAGCTCGGCAATCTGATAACAGGCGGTCGCTTGTGGAACGGTGAGGGCGGAATCACCATCCCCAAGCTGAATCCGCGCGCCGGTGCGGGCAGACAGGCGACGCAACGCGGCATCGAGACCAATTCTCTCCACAAGGTCTGGAACGACTTCATAGGTGAGATCGCGCACGCAGTCAAACGCTGTCGCAAGCGCTTGCTCAATAGCCTCAAGGCGGGCTTTGATTTCCTGAGATGCCGCGAAATCCATGCGGACCAGATCCAGCTCAATGGCTACGGCGCTGAGCGAGCCTCCGATAGAATCATGCAGAGCCCGGGAAAGCCGGGCCCGCTCCCGGACCTGCGCGTCCGAGGCGGCTTGCGCCAACTGCATAGTAACCGGGAGAGAGGACTCATCCATGGAATAGTGCGGGGGAAATTCAGCCAATTGTTCTCTCTATGCTCGCTTCCGCGCAAGCGCCCGCCTGGAAGCGGCCACGACATCGCGCGCCAGCAGGCCGTACTTGTCCATCACCGCCTCCGGAGTGCCGGACTCGGCGTAGGTGTTCTGAATGCCGACATACTCCATGAGGCATGGATGCGTTTCCGAAACCACCTGTGCGATTTTCACGCCCAGTCCGCCATCCACCAGATGCTCCTCGGCAACCACGAGGGCGCCCGTTTCCTTGGCTGCCTTCGCAATCGCCTCGCGATCAATCGGCTTGATGGTATGCATATCGATCACGCGTGCCGAGATGCCTTCTGAGGAAAGAGCCTCCGCCGCCCGGATGGCTTCGGCTACCAGCAGGCCGTGGGCAAAAATGGTGAGATCGCCGCCCGCGACCAGTTCAATGGACTTGCCGATCTCGAACTTCTGATCGGCCTGGTAGATGACAGGCGTTTTGGAGCGGCCGGCGCGAATGAACACGGGGCCGGGATAGGATACCGACGCGAGCACCAGCGCATACATGGACACCTCATCGGCCGGGCTCATCACGGCAAAGCCAGGCAGGGATGTAGCCAGGGCGAGGTCCTCGATGCTCATCTGCGAAGGACCATCCTCGCCAATCGAGATGCCGCTATGCGTCCCCACCACCTTCAGATTGTTGACCTGCGGGTAGGCGACGGTCACCCGGAGCTGCTCGAATCCCTTGTTCATGACAAAACAGGAAAAGCTGGACACAAAGGCGATCTTGCCCGAAGAGGCCAGGCCCGCGCCGATCGCCACCATGTTCGCTTCCGCGATGCCGCAGGTAAAGAAGCGCTCCGGAAACTCCTTTGCGAACAGCGCCGTGAAGGTGGACTTGGAAAGATCCGCGTCGCAGACTACGACATTCTGGTCCGCCTTGCCGGCCGCCACAAGCGCCTTGCCAAATGCTTCGCGCGTGGCGGAGCCCATCTTGAGTTCGTATTTAGTTGCGGTAGGCATCAAGCAAGCTCCTTCAGTGCGAGTGCGGATTCATCGGCGTTCGGGGCCGTACCATGCCATTTCGGGTTGTTCTCCATGAAGCTGACGCCTTTCCCCTTAATCGTCTGGGCGATCACCACCGATGGCTTCCCCTTGGTGGCTTTGGCCTCATCCCAGGCCGAAGCCAGGGCGGTGAGGCTGTGCCCATCCACATCGATCACATGCCAGCCAAAACTGCGCCACTTATCGGCCAGCGGCTTCAGGTCCAGAATGTCCTTGACGAAACCGTCCAGTTGGATCTTGTTGTAGTCGACGATGGCGACCACGTTGTCCACTTTGTGGAATCCGCCGAACATCGCCGCTTCCCAAATCTGCCCTTCCTGGATTTCGCCGTCACCCAGGACGACGTAGGCCCGTGAAGGCGATTGATCCAGACGCGCGGCCAGACCCATGCCAATGGCGAGCGAAAGCCCCTGTCCCAACGAACCTGTGGAACCGTCCAGAATCGGCATGAACCGGCGATCGGGATGCCCCTGATAAATGGAGCCGAGCCGCCGGAAAGTGTTCAGTTGATCGACTGGAACGTAGCCGCATTCGGCCAACACCGAATACAAGACCGGGCAGGCGTGTCCTTTCGAAAGAAGGAAACGGTCGCGGTGGGCCCAGGTGGGATTGCTGGGGTCGTGGTGCAAGTGTCCGCCCATGTACAGGCTGACCAGAATCTCAACGGCGGAGAGCGAGCCGCCCGGATGCCCCGACTTAGCGGCGCTGATCATCTCGATAATGTGCCTTCGAATGGTTTTGCAGCGAGCCTCTAACTGTTCCAGGCTTGCCGTTTGCGTCATAGTGGCCATAGTGTTATCCAGTATAATCACATCCAGACCTATGAACATCACCCGGCGGGAAATGATGCAGGCGGCGCTGGTTTCCGGCGTGGCGGGCTGTTCCAAAGGCAGCGGGCGGCCCAACATCCTGTTTGTCATGACCGACGATCACGCGACCGCCCATTTGGGCTGCTATGGCAACCGGATTGTCCACACCCCGGTGATGGATCGTTTGGCCGCCGGCGGCGTCCGGTTCGAGAACAGCTTTGTCACTAACTCGTTGTGTGCTCCAGGAAGGGCGACGGTTTTGACCGGGGCCTATTCCCATATTCATGGGATTCGCGGAAATTCCGAAGCCAAGAATGCCGTCGAAAACATCGATCCATCCGTTCTCACGTATCCGCAGCTCCTGCAAAAGGCGGGCTACAGAACGGGCATCGTGGGCAAATGGCATTTGAGCCATGACCCCGTGGGCTTTGACAGTTGGTCCGTCCTGCCCGGACAAGGGCTCTACTTTGATCCGGAGTTTATCGACAACGGCACAAAGAAAAAGATCTCCGGCTATGCCACAGACGTCACCACGGATCTTGCGTTGAACTTCCTGCGGCAGAAATCGGAGAAGCCGTTCTGTCTGGTCTATCAGCACAAGGCCCCGCACCGGCCCTTCCAGCCGGCGCCCCGCCATGCCAAATTATTTGAGAACATCGAGCTGCCCTACCCGGCCACCTTCGATGACGACTATGCCACCCGCCGTGTGGCGCGCGAGGCCTTGGACATGCGCATCGAGGAAAGTCTGGCGGGCGACTACCCGGAGCTGCCAAAGAACCTGAACGCGCGGGAGAGGAAGAGGTGGATCTATCAACGGTTCGTCAAGGATTACTACGGGGCGATTGCCGGCGTGGATGAGAACCTGGGGCGCGTCCTCGGCTTTCTGGATGAGCAAAAACTGACCGATGATACGCTCATCATCTACACCTCAGACAACGGATTCTTTGTAGGCGACCACGGCTGGTATGACAAGCGGTTCATGTATGAACCGTCCTTGCGCGTGCCGCTTATCATTCGCGCCCCCGGCGCCAAACGCGGAGTGGTCACCGGAGACATGGCGATGAATATCGACATTGCCCCGACCATCCTGGATTACGCGGGCGTCGAGGCTCCCAAGACAATGCAGGGGCGCAGCCTGCGCGGTGTATTGGAAGGAGCCACACCCGTCGCTTGGCGCAAGTCGGTCTACTATTCCTATTACGAAAACTCCTGGCTGCTTGCGGGTAAGGGGAAAGAGGCGATGGCGGACCCGAGCTTCCAGTTCTTCACGCCGCACCGGATTGGTCCGCACCGCGGAGTGAGAACCGCCGGCCACAAGTTGATTCATTACTACGCCGAAGGCGATTACTGGGAATTGTTCGATCTGGACAGGGACCCGAACGAACTCGATAATCTATACGGCCGTCCCGAACAGGCGGCCCTGACGGCCACGTTGAAGACGGAACTTAACCGCCTCCGCGCGCAGTACGGAGACACAGCCTGAACGATGGGATTCTGGCGTGAGGAAATCATCGATCCGGCACTGGACCAACAGACCCGGCTGAGTATGGAGGAACAGATGGCCTGGATCGCCCGGGAGCCGCACAACGCGCGCCCTTACTACCAACTGGCCCTGCTCTACCGCATGCAATGGCGTCAGGAGGAGGCATTGGGGCTGCTGCTGGAGTCGGTACGGCTGGATCCGGGTTTATCCGAAGCGCACTGTTCGCTCGCCGAAATCTACGGGGTACGAAAGGATTATCCGGCCGCTTGGAGGCACGCGCGTGCGGCGCAGCGGAATGGATCCAGCGCCGGCGTGGAGTTGCTGGCAAGATATGGGATTCCGGAGACGTTAGGCGGCTCCGGTTGAGATGCTACTGCTGAACGACAGGCAAGGATGCTTGTCCCGCTTTTTTCTGGGTCGGTGGGGGTGGCGGCGGTGGCAATATTTCGCTGGAGGACTTGCGGACGGTCACCGTACCGCGATCGGTAGCCAGTTGCACAACGGGTCCACCGCCGGTGGAGCCGATCACAGAGGCGCGCCGGCCTTCATGGTCCACGCGGAGCGGCGCGCCAAAATCGTTTTCCGCGTCGCCCTTCGAGGTAGTGGCGCGCATATCAAACTTGGCAGCGGCCGGCAGAGAAATTTGAATATCACCGGAATTGCTGCGGACGTTGATGGGCGAGAGGGGCAACTTGCCGGGGCGCAACTCGAGGTTGCCACGGTCGAGCGTGACCTCCAACGGATTGGTAAAGTCGCTGATCTCGATGTCCTTGGATCGAGTCTTGATCAAGGTAGGTCCGGTAATGTCGTTGGCCTGCAGTTCGCCACGTCCCATGCGCAGATGGCCTTGAATCTTCTCGATGCGCAGTTCCGTGGAAGAGCTTTCAAAGCGGAGAGGCTTGGCAAGGTTGCGGAACGTGATCTCACCGGAATAGGAGCCATTGACGGTGGCCTGGCCTTCGATATTCTCCAGCTCCACATCGAAGCCGCCGCCTTTGAGTTCAATGGAGTTCTTCAGGTTCACGGCGCGAATGATATCGCTCCGGCGCAGGTCAACGCGCACCGGCCCGGCGATGTCGTTGAGGCGGACGCCGGCGTTGTCGCTGTTGATGTCGACGGCCCCGTTGAGGCTGGAGATGTCGAAATCACCTTGGCGGCCGCGTCCTTCCACGGTGGCGCCGCGGGGAACCGAGATTTCCAGGTAGGTGGTAATGCGCTGCGGTCCGGTGAGACGGTCCTGATTGGTCCGAATGACGTAGAGATCGCCTTGGCGCACAATTTCCATTGAGCAATCTTTGTTGACTTTATTTGCGTCATCCTGGTGAAAGGCGCGGATCGAGTTGCGGCCCTTCACGGCGATCTCTTCGGTGTCGGACCCCACCACGCGCGCATCGCCGCGCAGGTTTTCCACGAGAATGCGCGGCGTCTTACCGGCGCTGAGTTTTTTCTCCTCAATGGGATAGTCGTAGGATTCACCCAGCATTTCCAGCCCGTGCAACGAGATGCGTCCCCCGGGCCAACGGCTGCTGTACTTGCTGCCATAGAAAAAGGCGGAACCGATCACGCACATGAAAATGATGAAAAACCACTCGCCGCCGGAAATTCCATGGCGGGGCAGCGGCCGGTCGTTGAAGCGCCAGACGAGGATTTCCACCAGCCGCAGCACGCCCCACCCGATGAGGACGAAGGGCCAGTAATCGCCCACGATCCGCATGACAGGCAGGTCGGGCCGGAGGTTGTTGAGAAGGAACAGGCCTCCTATAGCAATCAGAATAAGAGGACCGATGACAGAGCCTCGTCTCATGACTGGTTACCTCCTTGGGGCTGCGCCGGACGCGGGTCAAACAGGCGCTCAAGCAGCTTCATCAACCCGATCATGATGATAATCACCGGCCAGGTTCGACTAATTCCATATGGTCCCATGTGGTCGCAGGCAAGCAACACGCCGAGCGTGATGAGGACGATGGGTCCGCGAATGGCGCGCATAAGTGAATTATTCATGGCTCGACTCCTGTGACGGCGCCGCTGCCGTGGCTGTACTTCCCGAGAGCCGGACATACAACATATATGCTCCCAGTCCGATCAAGGTCACTGGCCAGAACCGGAGCAACTGGCCGATACGAACAATTTCGAGATTGTGCAGCAGGAACAGGATGCCCACGGCAATGAGGAGAATGGGAGCGGCCGGAAAGCGCTGTTGGCCTTGCAGCGGCACCAGGCTGGAGAATTCATCGACGATCTGCCCGTTAAGCCGGCGCTGCGCCGTGTGATAAGCCTCGAAGGCCATATACATCACCCAGATAGGAATCATCATCGCGAACAAAGGAGTCATTTCTCCGGTGACGTTGTCAGAAGAAACAATGCTAACGAGGAGTCCGAAGACGACGACGTGAATCAGACCCTTGGCATACTGGCCGTTGTAGATGGCCCCAACACCGGGAATCAGGCCGAGCAGAAAGGCCAGTCCTGGAGAAATCCCGGTGGCTTGCGGCGCAAGAGGTGGTGGTGCGGATGCGGCCGGTTTGGGAGGCCCGGCGGCGGGTGCGCAGGCGGAACAATAAATTGCGTCTGGCGCCAAACGATTCTCATCGTTGAGGGCTTTCCCGCAACTCCGGCAATAGGACGCTGCTGTTGTCATGGCTTCAATTCTCCTGGGGGGTTGCCATCTCCTGAGGGCTGCCCTTCTTTTGAGTCTTCCCGCGCGTCTGGAGTAAGCACTGTGCCGGTAGCTTGCGATCTCCGGAACTCATCCTCTTGCGCCGACCATTCTTTAAGGCGGGCCTGGATCTCATACACCAGCCGGAGGTTTTCATAGTATTTAACGGCCCGGTCATAGCCGCGATGCAGCGTATCGTCAAAGGTGGCCCACACCTTCACGGGGTCGAGGTCCGCCATGGTCAATTGCCGTTGCTGCACCCCGGCAATGCGGCCCACCATCGAAAAAGATAAAATCGTCATCGCCATTCCCATGGCAAAGCGCGGCTGCAGGATGGGCTGCAACAGGCCCCGGACCCAGTGTAGGATTCCACTGGAAGCGCCGGGACCTTCTGCTTTCGCTTGGACCGGTTCCGGGCCGGCCGGTGAATGATACAGGATTCTGGTGATCAGATCGGCCGGCGGTTCTACATCCGGAACATTCCCCAGAAAAGCAACGGCCGCGGTGCAATCCCGCAGCAAAGTGGCGCAGTCCGGGCACCCGGCCAAGTGCTGGTCGGCCGCTTGACGCGCGGCTGCATCCAGGATGCCGTCCATGTAATCGCAGAGGAGGACTTCCATCTCCTGGCAATTCATACAATCACCTTCTGCTTGCGCAGCAGGCGTGCCAACTCGGCGCGCCCACGGTTGATCCGCGATTTTACGGTGCCTTCAGGGATCTTCAACACCTGGGCAATCTCGCGATATTCCAGTTCCTCCAAATCACGCAGCACCACGGCTTCCCGTAATTCCGGTGAAAGCCTGCCAAGGGCGGCCTGCAGAATCTCACTTGCCTCGCGGCCTTCTACCC
>JAENWC010000075.1 GCA_016650235.1 Terriglobia bacterium | reverse complement strand
TATGGGCCGCAGGGCGGCCCACTTGAGGTGATGAAAAATTTGTGTTGCTGAGGGCGGGCAATCGTGCCCGCAGCCAGGATTGTTTTCAGAGCAACGCCGATGCATGCCGATGTGTGATTGTCCAGTTATTTCCAGGACACTACACTAGAAATTTACAATCGAGGCGAATGAGATCGGGTCGAGGCTTGCGCCTCCCACCAGTGCTCCGTCAATGTCCGGCTGCGCCATCAGGCTTTTCACGTTGTCGGGCTTCACGCTGCCGCCGTAGAGGATGCGTGTGCTGGAAGCGGCGGCGTCGCCGTAATGCGCACGGATCTGCTCGCGGATGAATTTGTGCGCATCGGCGGCGATTTCAGGAGTGGCGGTCTTGCCGGTGCCGATGGCCCAGACCGGCTCATAGGCAATCACCACGGCGGTAAACTCTTCAGGAGTCAGTGAAAAGACGCCGCCACGGAGTTGGGTTTCGAGCACCAGGTTCGTTTTGCCGGCCTCACGATCCGCCAACATTTCCCCGACACAAACCACCGGCTGCAAACCGGAGGCCAGGGCTGCCTTGGTTCGCTGCAGAACCGTCGCGTCGGTTTCACCGAAGAACTGGCGGCGCTCACTGTGTCCAATGATCACGGAGCGGCAGCCCACGGCCTTGAGCATGGGACCGGAGACCTCGCCGGTGAAAGCGCCATCACCGGTTGACCAGTGGAGATTCTGGCCACCCACGCCCACGCTGGACCCGGCAGCGGCTATTACCGCGGCAGGCAAGTCGACAAACGGGGCGCAGACGAGAATTTCGCAATGAGCGGACTTCTCCACCAGCGGCAGGAACTTCTCGAAGAACGCAGTGGTTTGCTCCGGCGTCTTGAACATCTTCCAATTTCCCGCCATCAGGGGTTTTCGCATAGGTAACTATCAGTCCTTTCCAAAAGGGATGCCGAGAATTTCGGCGAAGCGGCCGGCAATGGAGAGCATGTCGATTTCGGCAATGTTCTGCTGGGAGATGCCGGGTCCCCACAAGAGAAACGAAGAACGGAAGCCGGCTCGTGTGGGCCAGTAGCCATGATCGCCATGCATGCGCGCCACCGATTCCGGGGCGTCTTCGGCGGAGGCAAACTGCACGTGCGGATTGGGTTCGAAGGCGGCGCCCGGGACGGGGCGGTGGGGAACAAACCGCCTCCACTCCTCAGCCGGGATTTCGCGGCCGATGTTCACTTTTCGAAGATAAGCCGCCACGGCCTCATCGGCGGTGGTGAGCATGGTCGCGCTCGCTTGCACTTTGCCCGTAATGCCTGCCTTGCGCAGCATCGCGGTGACGTTGATCACCGTATCAGCCCGCTCGAATCCATGATCCGAGACAATCGCCACTACCATGTTCTTTGGCGCGGAGGCAAGAATGCGGCCGAGCAGTTCATCAATATATTCGAGGGCGGCGTTGGCGTGCGGGGTGAAGGGACCGCTCTCATGCGCCTCATGATCGTGATCGATCAAGTGGAGCAGGACAAAGTCGGGCTTCTCGTTGCGCAGGATGTATATGGCGGCCAGCGCGCGGCCATAGTCGTTCAGCCACTCGCGGCCCACCGATGGGTAGGTGGCCAGGATGCGCTTCATCAGGCCGGGCGTGGTTTTCTCCACTGTGGAGGCAAAATCCATGCCATCGCCGAGGCGCTTCTTGAAATGCTCCGGAACGTTGAAGTCGATGCGCGCGTCCACGGTCACCGGCCAATGCACGGCGGCGGTTTTGAGCCCGGCCCGGCGCGCGGCATCCCACAGCGTGGTGACTTTGAGATGACCCGCGGAAAAGTAACGCTCGCCGCCGTCGGCTGGCGGACGGTTGTTGTTCAGGATTCCGTGCCGGTCCGGCCGCACGCCCGTGACCATGGTGGTATGCGAAGGGAAGGTGACGGAGGGAACCACTCCGATGACGCCATCCGCCCACTGGCCCTGCGAGATCAGCCGGCGCAGGTTGGGAATCTTGAGTCCGAGCTGGTCGCGATCCTTCAGATAACGATGATCCATGCCGTCGATGGAAACGACCAGCAGGGGCCGGCCGGCGGCGCAGAGCGTGGCGCAGTACAGGGCGAGACTAAGCAGCAATCGCATGTAGGAAGCTATCTCCTTTTCCGATCACGGTACCAAAGTTTTGCGCCACAGTCTGGCCGATGTCGGCAAGCGAAGCACGGATTTGCAGGTTCACACCGGCCCGGACGCGGGCTCCGGCGGCCAGCAGCGGGACGTATTCACGGCTATGGTCGGTGGATGGTGTAGTGGGGTCGCAGCCATGGTCCGCGGTAAGGATGAGCAGGTCATCCTCACGCATGGCCTCGCGCAGATGCGGCAGCCAGGCATCGGCCTGTTCCAGCGCGGCGGCATAGCCTTCGACATCATTGCGATGGCCGAACAACTGGTCAAAATCGACCAGGTTGACGAAGAGGAGACCATCCGGGGACTCCCCCATCACTTGCATGGTCCGGGCCATACCGTCGGCGTTGCTCTTTGTCTTGTGCGATGCCGAGATGCCGCGTCCAAGAAAGACGTCGTGGATCTTGCCGACAGCGGCGACAGGCACGCTGGCGGCCGCGAGTTGATCCAGCAGCATGCCGGGCGGAGGGGGAACGGCGAAGTCTTTTCGATGTTCGGTGCGGCGGAAAGCTCCGGCCTCACCAAGAAAAGGGCGGGCAATCACGCGTCCCACCTCGTGCGGACCCCGCAGCAGATCCCGTGCGGTCTGGCACATGCGGTAGAGGTCGTTCAACGGGATCACTTCCTGGTGCGCGGCGACCTGAAAGACGCTATCGGCCGAGGTATAGACGATGGGCCGTCCCGTCTCCACATGCTGCTGACCAAGCTGCTGTATGATCTCGGTGCCGCTGGCGGCGCAGTTGCCGAGCGTGCCACGTCCAATGGCTTGCTCAAACGGCTGCATGATGGCTGGAGGAAATCCGTTGGGGTAGAGAGGAAACGGTTTGTCCAGATGAATGCCCACCATCTCCCAATGGCCGGTGGTGGTGTCCTTGCCGGGCGAGGCCAGCGCGCATCGGCCGAAAGCGCCCTCGGGAGAGGCGGCGGGGTCGAGGCCGGCAAGCGGTTTGATGTTGGCGAGCCCGAGCCGGCAAAGATTCGGCAGGCGAAGTTTGCGGCGGCTGGCGATATTGCCGAGCGTGTCGCTGCCAACATCCCCGTAAGCGGCGGCGTCCGGCATCGCGCCGATGCCGACGCTGTCCAATACAATCCACACAACCCGGCGAAATGTCATCGCGGGTTCTCAGCAAGAGCGGTTGCAATGCGATTGCTGAGCATGTCCACGAAACGATCTTCCACGTAGCCGTTCATGCGCGAGGCGATTTGGCCGTCGCGGCCCACCACCAGCGTCATGGGGATGTTTGTGACCTTCAGCAGCGACGACATGCCGTCTTCAAAGTAGACAGTTTTGTTCCACTTCATCTGCGCCAGAAAAGGCTGTACGACGCTGTGATCCTCATCGGTATTGATGTTGAGGAACACAACGTCCGTGTTGTCCTTGAAGCGCTCCTTCACCTTTTCATAGAGCGGTTGCTGCGCGCGGCACGGGCCGCACCAGGTGGCCCAGAAGTCGAGCACCACCACCTTGCCCAGCAGCGTGTCCATGCGGAGTTTGTCTCCCTTGAGTCCGGTGAGGGTGAACTGCATGACGCTGGCAGCTTCGGCGTTGGGATCGAGTGCCAGCCATTGGGCGCGCTTGGCTGAGAGGGTGGCCTGGGTTCGGTCATAGGCGGCCAGGAGGAGATCGCCGAGCCCGGTCTCGTTCCCCTTCCATTCGGACAGCCGCTTGCGGTCTTTCTTGCGATCGGCCTCCTCGCCGGCAGGGTCCGCGATGGCGAACGCATCAGCGGTGCGTGCGATGGCCTCTTCCACTTTGCCTTGGCGATGCAGCCAGCGGCCGATTTCACGGGCCGATTCCGCGGTGGGATAGACTTCGTAGCTGCGGCGCGCGAGCGCCTCCGCCTCGGCGAGTTTGCCGAGGTTGCCAATGGCGCGGCTCTGATACAGCCAGGCGCGGCCGAGAGCGCGGCCGCGATTTTCGGCAAAGCCGGCAGCCCCGGACGCGCCTGGGGCGGGGCCCTTAACGGTGTAAATGGATTGCTCGAGGCGGCGGGCGTATTCGAGAGCGCGGCCGCTTTTTTCCTTATCCTCACCGGCCAGGAGAAGGCGCGTCACACGGTCGAGCAGGTCCCGATTGTCGGGCTCGCGCGAAAGCACACGCTCGCCGTAGAGCACGATGCGGCGGTTGTCCTTGACCTCAGTGGCGGCCTTGACGATGGTGCGTTCGAGTTCCGCGCGCTGCATGGTTTGCGGATACTGGAAAAGATGTGATTCCAAGACACGGATGAAATCGACCTGCGAATTGCCGGCCTCCTGCAAGCCCTGCCGCAGCGCCTCCTGTTCCGCCTCCGGACCGGGCTGCGCATAGCAAGCGGCAGCGTAGAGAAAGAGAGTGAGAAGTATTCCGCTGAGACAAAGGGAGCGGCCGGCAACGATGACGGCGGGCATCATGGTTTGCCTGCCGTGACAGCAGGTTTTACCTCTGCCGCGGTTTGTGCCGGCGCGGGCGTAGGCTCCGGCGGCGGTCCGTTGCGAATCCATTCGGCCAAAGACGCGGCCCGCTCGCGGGCCATGTTGAGATAGGAATCGTTCTTTACTACGCGATCCAGCAGCGGAAGAAACTGGTCGAGCGCCACAAGCCGGTTACGCTCCATAGCGGCGTGCATCTGCAATAGCGCCTTGTGCGCGCCCAGCTT
>JAENWC010000074.1 GCA_016650235.1 Terriglobia bacterium | reverse complement strand
CCCTGGCGCAACCAACTCCCCACGGTGATCCAGAACGGAGCCTCGAACGGCGTCCCGCTTGCCAAATCCAAATACGGCAGCGGCAATCTCTCCACGTATGAAGAAGCCATCCGAACCCTTCGCAATAGCATCCTGTTAACCGACTTCGACCGCCACCTCAAGACGATGCTCGTCACCAGCGCGAGCCCGTCCGAAGGCAAATCGACGATCGCGATTCATCTCGCCGTAGCCCACGCCCAGCAGCACCACCGCACACTGATCATCGACGGCGACCTTCGCCGCCCGAGCGTCCACAAGCGTCTCAACATCCCCAACACTCACGGACTCTCTGACATCCTCCTGTCCGGCGAATCCTGGCGCAACGCGATCCAGACCCCACCCGGCATCCCGGACCTCGACATCATCCCCGCCGGCTCGGCGAACCCCCGCCGCGCCGCCGATCAACTAGGAAAGCGGCTCGAACAAATCCTCGATGAAGTCGCCAGCGAATACGACCTGATCATCGTGGACGCCCCCCCGCTCCTCGGCTTCCCCGAGCCTCTCCAAATGGCCGCATGTGTGGACGGTGTAGTAGTAGTAGCAAGAGCCGGCCAAACCTCCCGCCGCGCCGTCGGCTCAGTCCTAGCCACCCTCAACCGCCTCCGCGCCAACACCATCGGCCTCATCCTCAATGAGGTCACTCGCGACATCAGCCACAGTTATTACTACTACGGCTACTACAAACGCTACTACACCGAACCCCTCGAGTCTCCAGCCTCATCTTCCAATGATTCTTTCAAAGACAGATCCAATTCCTGATTTGAGATCCCTTCCCCTTCATCGACGGCTTGCGCTTGGATCCCTCAATCAGGTGATCGGTTTGGGGATTCAATTTGCGGGGCAACTTCTGCTTGTGCCGCTTTTTCTTATGCATATGGGAAGCCCCCTCTATGGGGATTGGCTCGCCCTTTTCGCGATCTCAACTTCGATTGCTTTCCTGGACATTGGGTTCCAGTCGCACTACATCACCCTGCTCAACAGGCTGTGGAGCCAAAATCGATTTGATGAATTTCTAGCAGCGTTCCATTCTGTGACCGTTGCCTTCGCGGTTTTGAGCGGTCTTGTCAGTTTGGCCATCTCCTCTTCTCCGTTCTGGATTCACTGGCCAACGATACTCAAACTAAGCGGCCAAACCAATTGGGAGGCTGCCTGGGTCATAACCCTCTGCACTGCAGCCACCCTTGCAAATGGCTACGCCGCCATTGTGGGTGGACTTTATGCTTGCCTTGACCTTCACCATCGGCACACTTCCATAATGAATCTCTGCAAGCTGCTCACGCTGCTTCTGACGGCGACTGCCATCCTGGTATTTAGCACTCCATTCTCGGCCGCATTGGCATTCTTTGCCGGATCCATTGCAGCTCTTCTCATACCACTTCTGGGTATCAGGCGGTCTCCCATGTGTGCCTGGCTTGGAATTCGCCACGCATCTTTTTCCCATTTGGCCTCTCAAAGTAGAGATCTGTTGTTCTTTTTTCTTCCTCCTCTGGCCACAGTGATGCTCACGTCAGGAACTGCCACAATTACCACTATTGCCCTTGGTGCCGCGCTTCTTCCAGCCTTCGTCGTACCGCGTACCATTTACCTCTTTTCCCGCGTAGTGCTCCAAGCGATGAATACGCCACTTTGGATCGAAGTCTCTAAGTTGACTCCGAACAGCTCTGAGGACATAAAACTTCGGTTCAAACTTCTCCGTAAGTACGCCTATTGCGCCGCCCATCTCTCTGCCTGCGCCGCCGCGATCCTGGCTGTTCATTCCGGAGCAATCTTGCGGGTTTGGACTGGGGACAGGATTCACGTTTCCCCATCCGCAACGGCCGGCTTTGCCATATTTATGTGGTCAACCGGCCTGTGGTTCACTCCCCAGGTATTTCTCCTCGCCGCAAACCGCCATCAAACAGCGGGATTCTTGCATCTCTTATCCGGGCTCGCGACACTCGCAAGTGCCTTGTTTCTTGTTCCCCGATATGGGATTGATGGCGCGGCATGGTCCCTTGTCGTCGGCAACTGCTTCTTGGCCGGCGCGATCCTTCCTTTGACCTGTAACCGGAATGGCGTGCAATCGCCTCGACTCGCTGTCTCCGTTATTTCATCGAGCGCGGTGCTTTTTATTCTCTCCTTTATTCTCTTGGATTCCTTTTCACTTCTCTTCCATTCCGTGTCCGTGATTGCCCTGTTCAGCCAACTTGCGCTTTCCGCTTTACTTTGTGTCCCGTGTTTCCTTTTGTTTCTGCCCCAAGACATACGTGCAGATTTCTGGCGGCTGTTAATCACCCTGATCCCCCCACCATTGAAGCATGGTGCTAATTCGGCTGAGAGTTCCATAAATTATGGCAACCGATAAAGCGGCGCGAAGGTCCGCTATTCAGTCACAGCCCAAACCAGTGCTGCCTTTCGTCGCACTTTCAGCTTTTCTCCTGGGTGCATCACTTGTCATCACCATCGAATGGATAGGAGTACTGTACCTTACTGAAATCCTGTTACTTTTCGTTTGCTTTTGGTGTACCATGTCCGAGATTCGGAATGGGGGGTTCCTGCATCGAGAGATTGTCATCACCTGCGTTCTTGTCATGGCTATGGCCTGTGCGTACCTTGTCAGTGACATCTTCAATGGCAATACTGCAGAAAACTCCGCAAGGGGGGCAGCCCGGTCTATTTTCCTCTTCACCGATATTTTGGGCCTTTACTTCGTTTTACGCATCAACCTTGTCCTAGCGGCTCACCTTTGCGCAGGTTATGCGATTGGTCAGGTCCTCGCCACCTTGCCTGCTCTGCAACAATCGGGTTTTTCAGACCTTTGGAAGTTCGGTTTCGCCACTCCCGCTACAATTCTTACTCTTATAGTTTTTCCTAGATACTTCAGAAGAAGCTTGATCCCTTGTGCCCTGGCTCTGCTTGTATTGGGCATGGTTCACATGCTTTTAGATTATAGGAGTCTGTCTGGGGTCTGCATGAATGTTTGCGCCCTGATTGTCTATCGCCAATCCGATCACATCTTAGCGAGAAGAGGTACAGCGGTCGCAGCCACTCTCACAGCGGTTTTTGTTTTGTCCTTAATCGTCTTCGCCTACTGGTCCACACAAGATGAGTTTGGCAACCGTCGGTATCTCGGCAATGCCGCCCGCGTTGCCGCCCTTATGGCCGCCTACGACGGCATCAAAGCGGCCCCATGGACAGGATACGGTTCGTGGGCTTATGAAGCCACGTTTGGTAGTTTATATGAAACTGCCTACTTCGACCTCACAGGGAGGCGCTATGTCGAGGTCACGGGTCAGAAATTTATCTTCGGTGCCCACTCTCAACTTCTGCAATCCTGGTATGAAGCAGGCCCAGTCGCCGCATTGTTCTTCCTCTATTTGGCTGTCACTCTGATTCGCAGTATGCAAGTGGCTATTCTGAGGAGACCCTTGGATTCTCTATCTCCCTTGATCTTCGAAATTCTCCTGATTTCTATTTGGCACGTATTCTTAAGTCCGTTCGCGGGAGAGCATCGCTTTTGGATTGGCCTCAGTGTCAGTATTGCAATCCTGATCCGGCATGAATTCCCCGCTCGAATCAAAACACACAGACAGCTCGCCTCTCAATTTCCCGCGTTCGCGTCCGAAACATCTCGTCCATGAAACCTGATTTAGGAATCGTCACTCTTTCCTTCAACAAGCGCCGGTTTATACAGCAAACCATCGACTCCATTCACCGCAACGGAATCGCCCAGGTCCAGCACGTTATCGTCGATCCTGGAAGCGTCGATGGGACCTTGGATGTTCTGGAATCGAATAGGCACGTGCTCACACACTTGGTGATCGAATCGGATGGGGGGCCGGCTGACGGTCTAAACAAGGGTTTTGCTCTTCTGGACGCGGATGTCTTTGGCTATCTCAATGGTGATGACCTCTTCGAGCCGGGATGCCTTCAATTTGTTCAAGAGTTTTTCTCACACAATCCCGACGCCGATGTTCTCTTCGGTGCGATCCGCATGATCGACGAGAATGGAAGACAGCGTTGGCGCTTGCGCCGGCCGGACAAGTTTGACCTTCAAGCGTATGCCTATCAGGTCTGCTACGTCTATCAACAGGCCACATTCTTCCGCGCCTCCGCTTTCTATCTCGCCGGTGGCTTCAATACGATCAACCGTACCTGCTGGGACGGTGAACTCGTCGTTGATCTCGCCTTGGCAGGCGCGCGTTTCGCTTACACAGATAGGGTGCTGGGTAGCTTCCGTTTTCATTCGGGTTCCCTGACTGCGTCGCCCTCCTACCAAGCATCCTATTCGATGGATTGCATTCGTATTAGGAATAAGATTCTCGGGGCGGGTGTAAAGCCACTTTCATCATTTACCCATTCAAATCGCCAATTGGCTTACAAGCTGAATCCATTCCGCCACTATTCTTACCTGAATATTTGCGAAAGGTTTACGGGTTCCGCCCCCAAATGCAACGTTACAGGCTCTTGAAACCACTTCTCATGCGGTTGGCTCCGCGGTCCGTGGGGCAGCGGACAATTCTTGCCGGTCCATTACGGGGATGCCCTTTTATCACCTCCTGGCACGACTATCCAGATACTGCCCTTTTGGACGACTGCGGGTATTTCCTCTTTCCGGCTTTTCGCGCATGAACATCCTCCACTCAATCAACACGCTTCACCCTTCCTACGGAGGACCCGTGGAAGGAGTCCGAAATCTTAGTAATGCACTCATTGCTTTGGGTCATCAGGTTACGATTGCCACCCTTGACGCCCCTGGCACCTATTGGCTTGAAGGATGGTCACCTAGTGTAGTTCCTCTTGGGCCGAGCTTTCACTATTACAGGTTCAGCTGGCGCGCACTGCGGTGGCTGCACAAAAATGCCGAAACTTTCGATGTTGTTATTGCCAATGGCACCTGGCGGTTCTCAAGCTTTGCTGTGTGGTTAGCTCTTCGGTGTTCTTCCACACCGTATTTCATTTACAGTCACGGCATGCTTGACCCATATTTCCGGTCATTTCGCTGGAAGGAGTTCAAGAAGGCGGTCTTTTGGTACATCATTGAGCATCGCGTTTTTCGTGACGCCCGTGCAGTTCTCTTTACGTGCGAGGAGGAAAGGGCTAAAGCGCGCAATCGCTACTATCCCTACCAAGTTTATGAGGCAGTTGTCCGCTACGGCGTTTGCTCACCACCAATAACGGATGCTCACACCCTTTCACTTGTTTGGGAACGCTTCCCTCAAGTGAGGGGCAAAACCATATGTCTGTTCCTGGGGCGAATCCATCCAGTTAAGAATTGCGAAACTCTAATTCGCTCCTTCGCCAACTGTGCGGCGGCAAATCCTAGTCTGCACCTGATTATCGCTGGTCCTGATGAAGCTGATCTAGTCAACTGCCTTCAAAATCTAGCGTTCTCCTTGGCGATACGAGACCAGGTGACTTTTGCCGGCCCCATCTATGGCGATTTGAAATGGGCACTGCTTCGCTCGGCTGATGTTTTTCTTTCTCCATCCCATATAGAGAGTTTCTGCGTCGCTATGGTTGAGGCGTTGGCCTGCGGTACACCTGTCGTCATTTCCGACGGGATTGGTGTGTGGCGCGAAGTGGAGCAATCGCAAGCCGGCTTCGTAGGGTCCGACACAGTCGAAGGGTTCACGGCCGCATTAGCACAGTGGCTCACTCTTACTTCAGCTGAACGAGGCATCATGCGCATTCGCGCTCAGGAATGTTTTTCGAATTACTTTAACAGTTCTAGTGCGGCTCAGTCATTGCTCCAAACACTTCAACACTGCGGGGTGAACGGACAGTAGCTGCAACTAGTTGCATTGCGGGTATTCTTCACCCCAACTGAGCCAATCTCCATGAGACCCAAGGCCGATAGCTTTTCGATCAAAGAGGCCGTCCGGCGCTGCCTCCCCAGGACGATCAAAGGCCATTGCATTCTGCGTGGCAGGCTCCGCGGATCAGTTATTGTCACTTCTTGGCACGATTATCCTGGCGCTATACTTGGACGTACCGAACGCCCGTTACTTGAATGGTTCCTCCAAAATGTTTCTGAGGGGGATACTTGGCTTGATGTTGGCGCCCATTATGGATTTACGGCAATCGCGCTCTCGCGCCTGACTGGCAATTCAGGCCGTGTGCTCGCTTTCGAACCGGTGCTTAGCAGCGCCGCCTGTATCCTTAAAACACGTGAGGCGAACCATCTTCATAATCTAACGATAATTCCAGTAGCGCTGGATGATCGGGGGCCTTTACAAACAGTCCAGATGCCCTCTGTTCGTGGAATGGTCGATTCCACCATTCCATCAGAAACACAACACGAGCAGATCCTAACGGCTTCGCTCGATGTGATCTGGCCCTCTCTGTGCGGTGCCGACGCAAGGGTTGACGGAATCAAGATTGACGTCCAGGGCATGGAATGTCAGGTCTTGTCGGGGATGCGGAACGTCCTGAAGCGGTGGTCACCTAAGTTGGTGGTCGAGTTTCATGCAGGTGTCAATCGCAATCTGATTCTTGACTTCTTGGGTGCCCTCGGTTACTCAACCAAGCCCGAGCCCATCGACTCTGATCAGCCGACGGGTTTGATTCTAGATGACCACAGTTATGCGTTTAACCCTCTTGGGAGACCATGCGAATCCTTGTCCACTCAATTTTCTACACGCCAGAACTGACTGGTGTCGCCAAGTATGCGGCAGAGATGTGCGCGTGGCTCGCTTCCCGCGGACATGAGGTCGAAGTGATTTGCCCGCCACCTTATTACCCTCAATGGAAGATTCAGTCCCCATACAGATCCTGGCGCTACCGCCGCCAGAATCTAGACGGCGTTTCAGTCACGCGCTGTCCTATTTGGTTGCCTCGCAAGCCGGGTGGTCTTCAGCGGGTATTGTATGCCGCCAGTTTCGCATTCTCCAGCTTTCCGATGATGTTGACAAAGGCGTCATGGCGGCCGGACGTCGTTTTTGTTCTTGAGCCGTCCTTGTTGAACGCGATCTCCTCTCTTTTTCTGGCCAGATTGACAGGTGCTCTTACATGGCTCCAGGTGCAGGACTTTGAGATCGATCTTGCGTTTGGCTTAGGTCAGATCCAACAACATTGGTTGAAATCTCTATTGCTGCGGTTCGAGACTTCTTTGATGCGTCGTTTCGACGTGGTTTCCACGATTTCCCATGCCATGTTGAAATCCCTTGGATACAAGGGTGTTTCCAAGGATCGTGCCATCCTATTTCCGAATTGGGTAGATACGAGTGAAGTCTATCCTTTGTCGGTCGCGAGTCGGTTACGAAAGCAACTGTGCATCGATGAGAAGAAGGTCGTCGCCCTTTTTTCCGGGACCTTAGGTGCCAAACAGGGTATTGAAACTCTAATAGAAGCAGCCCGAATCTTGAGTCGGTCGAAGACTCCCACGGTAGCGAATATCTTGATTCTGATCTGCGGTGACGGTCCGGCGGCGGAGAGGTTAAGGTCATTAGCGTCAGAGATGGACAACGTCCGGTTCATCCCGTTGTGGCCAGCCAGCCGCCTCAACGACTTGTTGAATATTGCTGATATCCACATCCTGCCGCAGGCAGTTGGAGTCGCTGACTCCGTTCTTCCTTCGAAACTGCTTGGGATGTTGGCCAGCGGTCGTTGCATAGCCGCAACGGTGACCCCTGAAACCGAAGTGGGTCAGTACGTAAAGAACTGCGGGCTGCTGTCGCCCCCGGCCAACGCGGAGGCACTTGCCACATCCATAACCAGGCTTGCCGCGGATAAGAAGATGCGTGACCAACTCGGGGAAGAAGCCAGGAAGATCTCTCTCCGAGAGTTCAGACAGGACCTGATTCTCGGTGAGTTCGAAGCATATTTGACTGGACTACTTCTAAGAGATCGGAAAGCGAGTGGGGCTTCTGTCAGCACAGATAACCGCCAAACCATGGCCTCGCCTTAGTAATGGTCTCCTTCCTCTTCCTCTTCTACTTCCTCCGCCAGCTTCTCTTCCGCTCCGCATGAGTATCACCCCAGCCCCCTCTCAATTCGAACTTCTGGCGCGTCTCTCTTCTCGGCGCACATTCCCCACCGCTGCCTCTCCCCGGGCCACAATGCTCTGTCTCGTCCTCGCCGATACATTGGTGATCCTCTCCAGTTCCTTCCTCGGAGTTGCTCTCTGGAGCCTCTTCAACCCGTCCATCACCATGGCAAACTATTTCCACCTTGGTGGCACGGTGGCTCTCTTTCTGTTGGGCTACCTCGCCATGGGCCTCTATCATCCGGCCGGCATCGGCCCGGTCGACGAACTCAGGCGCTCAGTCACCGCCACGGCTCTGGTCTCTCTCACCCTCACCGCCTCCGCCTTCTTTGGCAAAGAGGTTGGAACCTATTCCCGTGGCGCGCTGCTTTGCACCGCCGCCCTTGCCGCCGTCGCGGTTCCATCCGTCCGCGCCATCCTCCGCCTGTTCTGCGCCTCTCAGGATTGGTGGGGCGTGCCCGTCGCCATTCTGGGCGCAGGCCCTTCCGCCGCCGCCATTATCTCGAACCTCAAAGCCAGTCCTGAACTCGGCTTCAAGCCGGTAGCCTGCTTGGATGATGATACCGGTGGCCGGACGGAATGTGCCGGTATCCCCATCCTTGGCTCGCTCGATGCTGCACCGGAATTCTCCCACTCCTTTGCCGTCCGGCATGCCATTGTTGCCCTCTCCGGCGACGATCGCTTCAGACTCGCCGCCGTCATGGCCGACCATTGCTCCACCTTTCGCCACGTCATTGCCATTCCCGATCTCGCCGGCATCGCCAGCCTCTGGGTGACGCCGCGAGACTTTGCCGGCGTGCTCGGCCTTGAGGTTCACCAAAACCTTCTCGTTCCCTTCAACCGCTTCATCAAAAGGGCAATGGATATCTCCGTCTCCCTCGCTGCATTGCTTGTCTCGCTTCCTCTGATTACCTTGGCCGTCATCGCCACCAAGACCTCCAGCCGCGGCCCCGCCTTCTTTTTCCAGCGGCGCACCGGCCTCGACTCCGCGCCCATCCTTGTTCCCAAGCTCAGGACGATGTTCATCGACGCCGAGCCCCGCCTTCAATCCTATCTGTCCTCTTCAGCCGCCGCCCTCCAGGAATGGAATCGCTACTGTAAACTGTCAAACGACCCTCGCATCATCCCTGGACTTGGGCGCCTTCTCCGCCGTTCTTCCCTCGATGAACTGCCCCAGTTCTGGTGTGTTCTAAAAGGCGAAATGAGCCTCGTCGGCCCTCGTCCTCTCCCCACCTACCACCTCGACAAATTCGATCCGGAGTTCCGCAAACTCCGCGCCAAAGTCCGTCCCGGCCTCACCGGACTCTGGCAAGTTTCCACCCGCAGCGACGGTGACCTCGACGTCCAAAAGGAATTCGACACTTACTACATCCGCAACTGGTCCCCTTGGCTCGACCTCCACATATTAGCCCGCACCGTTGTCGTGGTTCTCACCGGCAAAGGTGCGCGATAGTCACCCCCTCCAGCAGCCCGGACCGAAGGCGGGGATCCACCGGACTACTGTAACTACTGTTGCTTCCCTTCAACAACACTTTCCCCAAGTCTCTTACTGGCATTTAGGACCGTGATGCCGACTATCTCGCCTTGTTCGTAGCGAACCAGGATGTCATCACTGGTTAGCTCGCTATCGTCTGCATGGCTCGGCTTCTTGAAATTTAGGTACAGTACGTCGGCCTCCTCGTCATAGGTAGACCAGACATTGCGTGAAGGCATGCTGAGCAATTGCGGCACCCAGTGAACGATCTGCTCGACTGTCATGTCACGCAACCCCTCTCTACTATTTTATGATGCGGCAGTGCACAAAAGGGTGCGGAGAATCTGCTATGTTGTTGCAGTGCCCAAAGAACCGGGCACAAACGATTGAAACCGGAATCGGGCCGCCTGCGTCGGATAGGCTGTATGTCGAATGCGATGAATGCGGCCATCCCATTTCCGCTGGCAGGTCCGGCCGTTGCAGACCCAGCTATTGCAAGAAAGACAAGAACGCGAAGCGTGGATCATAAGCACAGCGAGGAGGCAGCGCTGGTTCGCCGTGTACAGAACGGCGACGAGATGGCGTTCCGCGAAATGGTGGACCGCTACCAATCCAAAGTATTTTCTATCATTTACGGGATTCTGCGCAACCGGAATGATGCCGAGGACATCGCCCAGCAGGTCTTTGCCAAAGTCTACTTTTCCATTCGCAACTTTGATTTCCGCTCCAGTCTGATGACCTGGATGTACAAAATCACGGTCAACGAGTGCTACGACTATCTGAGAAAGAAGAAGGTCCGCAAGCTGGTCTATGAGAGCGACTTCACCGAAGAGGAAGCGGACCGGATGGGCAGGACCGAGTCGCCGGTGGACACACGGCCAGCCGTGGATACGCACCTGGCGCAACGCGACCTGGTGGCCAAGCTCTTGACCAAAGTGTCCGCGGAAGACAGGCAATTGCTTTTACTGAAAGAAGTGGAAGGCCATTCGGTAGAGGAATTGGCCGCGATGTTGGGTATGAACGAGAATACGATCAAGGTGAAGCTGTTCCGGGCCCGCCAGAAGCTGGTGCGCGCGGCCAAGCGGCTGATGCCGGGCATGAGTCCCGCCATGTTCGGCGGATAACGCTTGTGACAGCGGCCACGCCTTGGTTATGATGGTCAACTACAGGCGGACGTTAGATCCGCCGGATGGTCCGGCCGGAAGTATGGGCCGGTTTGATTGAGGGAAATAAAGATGGACCGGTATATCGAGCAAAACCTCGAGGAGATTCTAAGCCGCTCTCTCGATGGCAACAAGCAGGCCGAATTCGACCGCAGGCTGGAGTCGGCCGACGAGTATACACGCCATATGGTGGCAGTGTTCCGCCAGCAAGGTTCTATGATCCGCAGCTCATTTCAAGTCCCGGAACAGATGCAGGATGAATTGGATCCGGCACCGGGCTTCTACGCCCGCGTGCTGCAGCGCATCGAATCGCAGCGCGTCAATGTCTGGTGGGCGGCGTTTCTCGAACCGCGGTTCAGCAGCCGGCTTGCCTTTGCGTCTCTCGCGTTGCTGCTGCTGTTGAGCTTCAGCATCTTCAACACGGACGCCGAGCCTCCGGTGACGGCGACAGCGACTCCGGTGGAGATTCTGGCCATTCCCGCCTCCGATGGCTGGAATGAAACCACGCAGGCGCAGGACCGCAATGTAATTCTGGTGGATCTGGCCACCTACCGGGAGTAACGGCAGATTATGGGTCCTGGCGGCTGTCCCTCTCCCTGGCGTAGCCCCCGTGTAGTCCTCACTCTTTTTCTTGTGTTCCTCAGCGGCGCCTCCGCCGGCGCGCTCGGCTTGCGTTACCTGCGGCCGGCCCCGCCCGCGGCGCTGAGCTGGAAAGAGGGCGGCAAAGAAGTCACACTGCAGATGTTTCGCAAGGAGCTGAAGCTGACCGAGGAACAGTCCGCCGAAGTGGAAACCGTGCTCGACGACTTTGTCATGTACTACCAAACGCTCCAGGCACAGATGGATGAGGTGCGCGCCAGCGGCAAGGACCGCATTCTGCGGCTGCTGAACGAGGATCAGAAAGAGAAGTTCAGCCGGATGCTTACCGATCTCCAGGCACGGCAGATTCAGATTCGATGAGGGTGACGCGCCGGACCTTGCTGGCCGCTCCGGCGGCTTTTGCGCAAGGCATTTCTGAACAAACAACCGCCCCGGGCATCCGCCGCGAAGTGTTCCGCCGCTCTCCCGCCAAAGGCGTTGCCGTGATGGCGTATGCCTTCTACACGCGCCCCAACGGCGGCGCGATGACCTCGATTGAGCAGCGCTGGACGCGATCAGACACGGTTGACATCGCCTATATACGCCGATCGAAGGACCACGGCAAGACCTGGGACAAGCCGGTGGAGTTTCGTACCGGGGAACGGCGGCCGGAGGGGATGCTCCGGCGGCACCCGCGCTGCGGCTTTGTGGACAAGGGTAGCGGGCGATACATCGAGTTCTGGACCGAAGGCACTCTCCCGAGCGATGATCCACTCGAGGGACTGCGCAACTGGAACATCTATTACCGGATTTGGCGCGGAGACACGGCGGGACCCGTGCGGCAGGTGATTCACGCCGGCGCTGAATACAACGCGCGCCATCCGTTGCCCAACGTGTGGACCGGAAAAAATTGCGTAATGCTGGGCGATATGACCGGTGTTCCGGTCACTGCGCCGGACGGCGGCATTCTGTTGCCGGTGGAGATTACGCCGCTGGGCGCGGATGGCAAACTCCACAACCCCGGTGGCGGCTACACCTACACGGATGCGGCACTGTTGCTTGGCCGCTGGCAAGGGGAACGCCTGGAGTGGACCATGTCGGATCTGATTCAGGGCGATCCGGCCGTATCGACGCGGGGCATGGTGGAGCCGACCATCGAATTTCTGAACGACGGCCGGCTGCTCATGATTCTGCGCGCCTCGAATGACAAGAAGCCGGAGCTGCCGAGCCATCGTTGGGCGTGCTGGTCCTCCGATGGGGGGCGCCGCTGGACGAATCCGAAGCCGTGGACCTACGAGGACGGGCAGGCGTTTTTCAGTCCGAGTTCCTGCTCGCAATTGCTGCGGCATTCCTCCGGGCGCTTGTTCTGGCTGGGCAACCTGACGCCGGAGAATCCGCGCGGCAACCGGCCGCGCTACCCGTTCGTTATGGCCGAAGTGGATCGCGGAACGGGCCTCATGCAGCGCAAGAGCGTACGCGTGGTGGATACACTGCAGGCCGGCGAGGATCCGATTCTGACGCTGTCTAATTTCTACGCGCGTGAGGACCGGCGCACGCGCGAGATCGCGCTACACATGACGCGGCTGTTTGCGCATGCCGATGGTTGGGCGGGCGACGCGTTTCTCTACCGCATTCGACTAGCGTAACTCTCGCAGAAAGACCAGGATCGTTTCGAGCTCTTTGGCCGAATACAGGCCGGAAGCTCTCGCGTGGCTCCAGTTGGAGCCTGGAGTGACGGTGACCTGTGCGGGCGTAAACATGCGCAGCACCGGCAACTTTGTGGACAGGTCGTAGAGTTCCACGCGGTCCGCGTTTTGCTTGGCGGGATATGAGGGGAATGCAGATTCGGCGGCAGGCTTAGCCGTCACAACATGGGACGCCTGCAACGCGAGAAGCTCCGCTACATTGGTGACGGCCGGGGTCGCCGGATTGGGGGCGATGGCGATTCCCCAACCATCAGCCACATGGCATGTGCCGCAGGCGCCGGTCCGCGCCGCTTCAAAGAAAAGGCCGCGCCCGGACTTGGCGGCAGCGCTGAGCACGCGCGGCTTTGGCTTCGCGGCCGGTGCTGCCGCATGAGAGGACAGACTCGCCACATAGGCGACAATGCCATCGATCCAGGACGGCTCGAGCTGCTCCTTGAGCCCCGGCATGCCCTTGCCGGGAATTCCGTCGCGCACCACCTCGAGCAGCCGCGCGCGGGTAAGGGAATGTCCGATCAGCTTGGGTGCCCGGCCCGCTTCGCCGTTCTGCCCGTGGCAGTAGGGCGTGGCGCAGTTGGTGCGGAAAAGCTCCGTGCCCAGATCGATCAGCGCCTGCTCCTGCGCCCACGCAAAGGGTGCGAGCAATAGAGGCAAGAGCAGTCTCATCGTCTGGCCTCCGGAAGTGCAAAGACAAAGAGCGCGGACCCGGCGCGCGGCGCCGGCGCGTCCGGCCACACCGCGGCGTGGAAGTTGCCGACAATGGAACCCCACCCGGTGGGAGTGGCCACGTACTGGCGTCCTTTCACCGCGTAAGTGATGGATGATCCGCGATGCCCGCCGCCGGTGGAAAAGCTCCACAGCTTGTTCCCGGTGCCCGCATCGAGCGCAAAGAAGTTGCCCTCGGGGTCGCCGGTAAAGACGAGGTTGCCGGCTGTGGCCAGAATCGATGCGAGCAGCCATGTCTGAGCCTTCGCGGCCCACTTTCGCTCGCCCGTCACGGCGTCGTAGGCGCCCAGATATGCTTCCACTTTCTCCCCGGGCGGCATCTTCATCTTCATGTTGCCGCCCATATAGACCTTGCCTTCCTGCGCCTCTTCGACGCGCGCGAACATGTCGTTGCACAACTCGAACACCGGGATGAACAGCAAGCCCGAAAGCGGCGAGAATGCGGAATGATTCCAACTCTTGGCGCCGGCGGCGCCCGGACAGATGAAGGTGGCCTTGCCGAGTTCGGGTTCGCGGCGGCCCACCAGCTTGCCGGACTCGGTGATGCCGGAAATCCAATTGACGTGCTTAGCGAACTTCCAGGCGGCCAGAAACTCCCCGGTGGCGCGGTCCAGCACCCACGTGTAACCGGTCTTGGTGGGATGCAGCAGCACTTTACGCGTGCGGCCTTTGATAGGAAGATCGGCGAGGATGGTTTCGTAGGCGGAGTCGTAATCCCAGACGTCACCGGGGACCTCCTGGTAGTACCAACGGAGTTTGCCGGTGTCCGCATCCAGCGCGAGAATGCTGGCGGTGTAGAGGTTGTCTCCTTTGCGGGAGCCGGCATAAAGGTCAGAGGAAGCGTTGCCGGTACCCCAGTAGATGAGGTTGAGTTGCGGGTCATAGGAGCCGGTCAGCCAGGGTGCGCCGCCACCGAATCTCCAACTCTCTCCCGGCCAGGTCTCATTGCCTTTTTCACCGGGACCGGGAATGACGTGGAAGCGCCAGGCGAGTCGGCCTGTGCGGGCATCGAATGCGGTGATGTAGCCGCGATGGGCTGAATCTCCTCCCGTGCCGCCCACCACCAGCTTGTCCTTCACCAGCAGCGGCGCGCCGGTGATGTTGCAGCCGCACTGCTTGCTGTCCTGCACGTTGACGCGCCAGACCTCCTTGCCCGTCTTCTGTTCCAGGGCGACGACATGATTGTCGGCGGTTCCCATGAAGACAAGGCCGTGTCCCACGGCGACGCCGCGGTTCTGTTTTCCATAGACCGGAGCGCCCGTTGGGAGCGTGAAGCGGTATTCCCAAAGGAGTTTTCCAGAGGCCGCATCCAGCGCAAGCACCCAGTTGCTCGATGTGGAAAGATACAGCACGCCGTCTACGACAATGGGTGTCGCCTGGAGGCCGTTCTCATGGTCCCCGGTTTGAAAGACCCAGACCGGAGTCAGCCTGTCGACGTTGGATGCATTGATTTGGTCCAGAGCGCTAAAGCGCAAGGCCGAATGAGTGCCGCCGTAGCTGGGCCACTGCCCGGTGGTTGCGCCCGTGGTTTGTCCCGGCAATGGGAAAACATTGGCCGCCAAGCTGGCAAGGAGCAACAATGTCCGAAACATGGACGCAGTATATCAGCATATGCTCACCCGACAAAAGGTCTGGTTACCTGTCATTCTGTCCGGAAATGCCCGCTTCCCGGAACCATGAAAATAGCAGCATTTGCAATAATTTATGGAGTCCGCTGGTTTGGCATGCCATCTGCTTTATTGTCCGCATGATGATACTGCCAAATTGCCTACGGCAACCGGGGTATGCGATTTTCATGGCCGTGGCTCTGCTCCCAGGCTCAATGGAGGCAAAGAGCGCTGGAAGGAAGAAGCTGGCCTCCGAGCTGCGTTCGGCCCAAGCTGGACAATCCCACCAGGTGATTGTGCAGTACAAGCGGATCCCCGGAGAGCTGGAAGCTGCACAGTTGCAGCGATACGGCGCTGAGCTGGAGGCTGGGCTGGAAGAAATTAGAGCCGTTGCGGCCACGGTTCCCGGCGAGAATCTGGAGGCTCTTGCGGACGATCCAAACGTGGTAGCCATCTGGCCGGACCGGGCTGTGTCCGGTTTTCTGGACAATGCGGCTCCTGCCGTGGCGGCCGACATCGCGGCCAACTATGGTTGGACCGGTAAGGGCATAGGGGTAGCGGTGATCGACAGCGGAATCAACCTGGGGACTGATCTGGGAGAGCTTGATTCCGGTTTAACCCGGGTAGTATATGCGCAGAGTTTCACCAGGGGCGGCACCGCGGATAAGTTCGGCCACGGAACTCACATAGCCGGTATTATTGGGGGGAACGGGGCCGCTTCCACAGGGAGTTTCTTTACCAAGACCTTCAGAGGGATTGCGCCCGGTGTGAATCTGGTCAATCTTCGCGTTCTGAATCGCCTGGGAGCGGGCACCGACTCGCAGGTGATTGCCGCCATCCAGCGCGCCATTCAATTGAAGAACACGTACAACATCCGGGTGATCAATCTCTCCCTTGGGCGTCCTGTCTACGAGAGTTATCAGGAGGACCCGCTATGCCAGGCGGTTGCGAAGGCGTGGAAGGCCGGGATCGTGGTTGTAGTGGCGGCCGGCAATTATGGCCGGAACAATTCGGCTGGCAACAATGGTTATGGAACCATCACCTCTCCGGGAAACAGCCCGTACGTGATCACCGTTGGCTCGATGAAGTCGATGGGGACGCCGTGGCGTTCAGACGACCCGATCGCCAGTTACAGTTCCAAGGGACCCACGGCCATCGATCATCTGGTGAAGCCGGACTTGGTGGCGCCAGGGAACAAGGTCATCTCGGTACTGGGCAGGTATGGCTTCCTGGACATGTACGAAGGCACAAACATTGTCCCCCTATCCTATTACTCATCTGTTAGCGGAACCTCCAAAGACTACTATGTCCTCAGCGGCACCAGCATGGCGGCGGGAGTGGTCAGCGGCACGGCGGCATTGTTGTTGGAAAAGACCCCGGCGCTCACGCCGGACCAAGTGAAGGCCCGGCTGATGAAGTCCGCTTCCAAGACGTTCCCCACATCCAGCCTTGCCACCGATCCGCTCACCGGGTTCAGCTACACCAGCCAGTACGACATCTTTACAGTGGGAGCCGGTTATGTCGATATCACCGCGGCGCTGGCATCAACCGATCTGGCTAATAAGGAGGCATTGTCGCCCCCTGTTGTTTACAAAGACGGCAAAGTCTATCTGGTGACCAGCAACTCCGCTTTGTGGGGCGAGTCGGCGCTCTGGGGCGAATCAGCCTTATGGGGTGAGTCTGCCCTGTGGGGGGAATCGTCCGTTTGGGGGACTTCAGTGCTCACCAGCTCCAACGCTCCCGCCGGCGCCTCGGCGCTATGGGGTAATTCCTCGGTTTGGGGAACAAACACGACGCAAGCCTATAGCGCGTTGTGGGGTGAAAACGGGCTGTGGGCCGACAGCGCGCTCTGGGGCGAGAGCGCCTTATGGGGCGAGAACCTTACCATCAGCATCGCAGGTGAGAACTAGGAGAACTGCCATGAAAAATGAGAACAGCAACATGCAATCCTTCAAGTTCCCGGTTTCACTGCTACGGCGGGACGGATGGCCCACTCCGGGTGTCCTGATCCTGTCAAGAAACACGCGTAAAACGGAGCTGCCAGCCGCGAACCTAAGCCCCGGGTTCCTTCGGGATTCGGTGGCGCGGCGCGCGCCCGTTGCGCTGTCGGGAATCCGGGAAAAAGGCGGTTGGCCAACTGGCAGTTGCCCATCCGGTGGGGAAGCGGAACGGCTATCCCACAAGGAAGAAACCGCTCTCCCACTTGCCTTCGACAGAGCGGTTCCAAGCCACGCGCGCCGTGCCGGAGGCGCCGTCATGATTGAATCGTACTTGCTGGCCGCTTTCCAAAAAAGGTGACGAGTGGGAAGCCCGGAAACCCCCGGTGCTTATATCCTTGAGGCGCGCGATGATGAATACAGGCCGCGGTCCCAGCAGTTCGATGAAGACTTCACCATGCGCAGGCACACGTTCTTCCAATCGACGGTCAAGTACGGACCTGTCACTTTCCGAGTTAGATGGTTTCGCCACGCTGTGTTTAGGCGACGCAGTTTTCATTGGCCCTCCCCGATGCGTAGGTCTTCAACTTGCGGCTTAATGTCCGTGCAGAGATACCGAGCAGTTCAGCCGCTCTTTCCTGATGATTTCCGGTCTGCCGCATCACCCGGAGAATGGTCTCCCGTTCCAACGCTTCCAGATTGACCATTCCGCTACTTGCCTCCATTGGACCGGCTGGCTCCAACATCAGATCGCTTTCCCTGATCCTGTTGCCGAGCGCGGTAATGGAGGAACCGATGAGCACGTTGCGCAGTTCCCTCACGTTGCCCGGCCACGCATGACCGAGTAGCTTCCTCAATGCCTCACCAGTCAGACGCATCTCCGGATTCTGCTGTTCAAGAAAGAAGTCCGCCAGCGCCGGTATGTCGTCGAGGTGCTGCCGGAGCGGCGGAATGCTGATCTTTACCTGGCTGATGCGGTGGTAGAGGTCGCTGCGAAACCGGCCTTCCCGGATGAGTGCGGGCAGATCCTGATTGGTGGCGGCCAAAACGCGCGCATCCACGGTGACCTTTTTCCTGCCCCCCAGCCGGTAGTATGGAACGCGATCCAACACACGCAGCAGCTTGACCTGCATCTTCGGATCGAGATCGCCGATCTCGTCCAGAAACAAGGTGCCTGTATGTGCCAGTTCGAACAAGCCTGGCTTGTCAGAATCGGCGCCGCTAAAGGCCCCCTTTTCGTAACCGAACAACTCGCTTTCAATCAGGTGTTCTGGAAGGGCTCCGCAATTGACATCCACCCAGGGTTTGGTTGCGCGCAGGGAGTAGTGATGGATCGCTCGCGCCACGATCTCTTTGCCGGATCCGCTTTCGCCCGTAATCAGAACGCAGGCCTGCGTCTGCGCAACACGCTTGATGTGGGCCATCAACTCATGCATCGCCGCGCTGGCGATGACAGCGTCCAGTCCCAGGAAAGTTTGCACCTCGGCTTGTAGGTCCATAAAGACTATCGGCTTACAACTTAATCGGCCATAGGCATGGAAACCTGTATGAGCCGCCAAGTTTGTACCCACAGCGGCCCTCGATCATGGACGCCAACCGAAACCTCTCTTGCGGCTGGAAGTCAAAATGTCTGGTTCCGGACAAGATGGCCGATTCAGGAAGCCCGCATCGGGGGGGAATCCGCTCGTGTTTGACTACCTAACCCGAACGCCTTCTAATAGAAAGCAACACAAAGCTCATACGCGACACTTTGGCACTGCGCGTGCCAACTGGAGTCTTTGATGAAGAACAAAGCAATCACCCGGGTCTACATTGCGACGTGCATGGTTCTCGGAGGGGCACTGTTTCTTCACGGCTGTGCCAACTGGCATCCGGCGGACCCTGCAAAGTTCGTCTGCTACTTGGCCTTGGCCCTGTTTGCGTCCATACTCAAGGTCCGGCTGCCCGGGGTTACCGGCACCATGTCGGTGAACTACCTGTTCATTCTGCTTGCCATCGCGGAGCTAAGCTTGGGCGAAGTAGTGGTCATCGGTGTTGCCTCGACGGTGCTGCAGACCTTTTGGCATGCCAAGAAGCGCCCAAAGGTGGTTCAGCTGGGATTCAACCTTGCCAGTATGTCCATTTCGATCGGGATCGCCTTCGGCGTTCATCACGCGGCATTGGAGTGGAGCAAGGGCCAAGTCCTGATTGTGTTAATAATCACCGCCACGGTCTATTTTCTCGTGAATACGTTCTCGGTCGCAATAGTGATCAGTTTGTCGGAACGAAAGCCCCTGCTGCGTCTGTGGAGGCAGTGTTACTTTTGGTCGTTCGCTTATTACCTGGCTGGCGCCTCGATGGTTGCACTCATGACAACGCTGAATGCGGCCTTTGGTTGGCAAGTGAATCTACTTCCCGTGCCAGTACTTTATCTACTGTTTCGCTCCTACCGTATTTATCTGAACCGGTTGGAAGGAGAAATGCAGCACGCCGAAGAGGTGGCGAAACTGCACATGCGCACCATTGAGGCTCTTGCTCTCGCCATTGAAGCCAAAGACGAAACGACGCACGAGCACCTCGAAAGAGTCCAGCACTACGCCGTGGAAATAGGCAAAGATCTGAACCTGAGCGAGGATGAACTGCAGGCCCTGAAAGCCGCCGCGGTGCTGCATGATATCGGGAAGCTGGCTGTTCCGGAGCATATCATTTCAAAGCCGGGAAAACTTACACCGGAGGAGTTCGAGAAGATGAAGATCCACCCAACGGTGGGCGCACAAATTCTGGAACGCGTCAAGTTTCCCTATCCCGTTGTTCCGATTGTTCGCGCTCACCACGAAAGATGGGATGGTTCTGGATATCCGAACGGCCTTAAGGGAAAAGAGATCCCCCTCGGCGCGCGGATTTTGGCGGCTGTGGACTGCCTGGATGCACTTGCCTCGCATAGGCAATACCGGCGGGCCATACCGTTGGACGATGCGATGGAATTTGTGGTCTCGGAATCCGGAAAGTCGTTTGACCCCGCCGTGGTCGCTG
>JAENWC010000073.1 GCA_016650235.1 Terriglobia bacterium | reverse complement strand
TGCGGCACCCCCGTCGTCGCTTCCAATATCAGCTCCCTGCCGGAAGTGGTCGGTGATGCCGCCATGCTGGTCAATCCCGAGAATGTGTTTGAAATCGAGCGCGGCATGCGCGATGTCCTGCTCAATGACGGTCTCCGCGCTCAACTCATCGCCAAAGGCTACCAGCAGGCCGCCAAATTTAGTTGGGATCGCACCGCGCGCCTGGTTCTGGATACCTATTTGGAAGCGATCCGCGGTTCCGCCTGATGTCACGTGGAATCTGTATCCCACGTGCCGTTGGCCCGCTCGCTCTGATATCTGGCCCCGTTGGGAATGCGGGCCGCTTCATGACAGACGAGAATCCCTCCTCGCAAGCTGCGCTCTTAGATTTCCTTGCCGTGTCTCACGCGGATTCTCCGCCTCGGTCCTCCAGTCCCGCTGCGGACCCTTGCGCACTGCCACTTCCGCCCTCTCATCCCCCAGCAGATCGAGTAGCGAAATCTTCATCTGCCGCATCATCAGATCGGCAATCTCCGGTGTCATATTCCGCGCGCCCTTTAATACATTATGTATGTGCGGCTGCGAGATCCCGGTCCTCTTGGCCAAGCCACGCTCGGTCACCTGTCCGTTGTTGATCAGCCAGTTCACCTGCGCCCGGATCCGTTCCATCAATTCTGATATCAACATCGTTCCCGCTTCCCCTGGACACCAATAGCTACTAGGAATATAGAACATATAAACTCACGTAAGCAATGCTATTCTCATATAATTAACATAAATTAATTGTATTTCAAATGAGATGCATCTATCGTAATCACAACAACATGCCGACAAGCTCCCCCGCTGGACCCGGGTTCCACGCTCTTTACCAATTTCTATTTCTTGACCGATTTTGCTTTCCGCGTACCATGGGACCAATGAACGAGGCGCCCACTAAAGAAACTAAATTCAAAAGGCGCCCGGAGGTCCTTGTCGAGCCTATGGAATGGAATCGATCCGAAACGCTGGCGTTAGCCGCTCACTCCTGCACCCGCTGTCATGGTGTGGGGCTCTCATACTCCAGTCGCAGTGGCACCGCTCCCTGCCAATGCGTCTTACGCAATATTTTCCGCGCCTGTCATGTGCGCTTTCGTCAATGCCTGGAAAAAGAGAAGCACCTTTGCAAGGTCACTCTCAACCACTGCTCCTCTCCCAACTCACGCCCCACCTGGGGACGTAAAGACGAAGAGTACATGGCTGACTTTTTCCTGGTCAGCCGCCGCTTCCTGGACGAGGAAGAGTTCCGCGTCTTTCGATTCCATCTCCTTCTCGGCGCGGATTGGAAGCTCTGCTGCCGCCGCCTCAATACCGACCGCGGTACCTTCTTCCATACGGTCTACCGCATCCAGGAAAAACTCGGCCGAGTCTTTCGCGAGTTGGCGCCATTCAGCCTGTATCCGCTGGATGAATACTTCAACTCCACCAGACGGGCGGATGCTGTCAGCCTTCACCCCTGCTGCCTCATCCCCATCCGTCCAATAGGTTCCCGCCCCGTGGTTCCCACCTTAAAAGCTGCCTGATATCCCACCCGCCTTTACGGCGTTTCCCACCTTTACCGGCCGCCGGCGCTAAACCCGGCGGCCGCGTCCTTTGTAGTCGACTTGCTTCCCTCTTCCGGCCAGAAGCGCCAGAGAGTGGCTGTGTGTTCGGCGGCCATCACGCTAATGCGTCCATCCGGACCCCATGTGGGGCGAAAGACATCTCCGTGGTAGTTGAGTGGGATGGCCTTTGCTTCACCGGTATGGGGATTGATCAGTGCGGCTTGCCAGTACCAGTTGTTGTTGCTCAGCGTGTGCAGAAGGATCTTGCCATCGGGCCCCACGGCGTTGGATCCGAATCCCTCTCCTGTCGGGCGCAGATTCCCACGTGACGGGACATCGATCTCCTGGCCGCCTGACAAGCCCGCTTGATGAATAGGTCGCGGCCACGCGGATCCACGGCGACGGCATATCCAGGCGCAATCTTGCGAGGTTCTCCCCCGCCGGCGGAAGCGCCCAGATCATTCCGGAGGCGGCGCAGTAGAGGGTCCGGCCGTCCGGGGAAGCGGCGAAGTTGCCGGTAAAGTTACTGACGAGGCCAGGCGGGGTCTTGAGCCGGCGAAGGATACGCCCACCGGCAATCGGGATTGGCGGCGAACTCCGGCGGCAGGACTTTGAGTGCAACCTCGCGCGACAGGCGCGTATCGCGGGCGCGGTAGACCTCTCCCATCCCGCCGGCGCCGAGCGGGGCGATGATCTCGCAGGGACCGAGTTGGTTGCCAGAAGTCATGGGCATCGGCGTAAATGGTGAAGTAGATCTGTCCTATGCGCCGAAGGAAGCAACGGTGCAAATTCGCGACGGGAACCGGAAGTGAAGTGCAACCTCGCCACGGGCGGTGAGAAGCGGTGAGAACAGCCGAACACCGCCGAACACCCGCAGTTCCTTCCTTCCTTTCCGACCCACGCTATAATATAGTCAATGAGTTTGCTCTCGCAAAGGCTGCAACTGAAGGTCTCGCAAAAGCAGATTCTCACCCCGGGCCTCGTCCAGATGGTGACAGTTCTCCAGTTGAACCGCCTGGAGTTGAAAGACCTGATTGCGCAGGAAATAGCCGAAAATCCCGTACTCGAAGAGTCCCTGGAAGCCGGAGAGGAGCTTACCCCCGCCGAAATCCAGGCCGTCCTGGAAGCCGAACGCGCCCCCAATCCCTCCGACGAAGGCTTCCTCGAAGCCTCCCAGTCCTCCGCCGCCGCCAATCAGGGCGATGCTCCTGCCGCCGACGCGCAGGCTGACCCCGAACCCCAGGCATCCGACCCCTTTGACGAAATCGATTTCGGCTCTTTTTTTGACGACTATCTCGACCCCGGTTTCAAATCCCCCGCCCAGGAAATCTCCGACAAACCTTCGTTTGAAACCTTCCTCTCCTCCCCCGTCACTCTCTCCGACTATCTCCAGCAACAGTTAAGCCTCGTCCTCATCTCAGACCAACTCCGCGATGCGGCCGATGCCATCATCGGCAACCTCGATGACAACGGCTACCTCATCGAAACCCTGGAAGAAATAGCCGAAGCCGAATCCTGCCCCCTCGCGCTCATGGAAGAGGCCCTCACCATCGTCCACTCTCTGGACCCAGCCGGCATCGGCGCGCGCAACCTCAACGAGTGCCTTCTGCTCCAACTCAAGAGCCGCGGTGGCTACGGCGGCCTCGCCTGGCAAATCGTTTCCGATCACCTCAAACTCCTCGAAAATCGCCAGCTCAAAGAACTCGCCAGGACCCTTGGCCGCCCCATCGAACATATCCAGATCGCCATCAACGTCATCCAGCACCTCGACCCCCGTCCCGGCCTCCGCTACTCCGGCCCCGGCGCCCGCCAGATCGAGCCCGATGTATTCATCACCAAAGAGGGCGACGAATATTTAATCCAGCTCAATGACGACGACCTCCCTCCTCTGCGCCTCAGCGTCCAGTACCGCCGTCTTCTCGACCGCGACCAGGAGCCCAATAAGGAGGTCCGCAACTACGTCAAGGAGCGCTTCACCTCCGCCCTTCTCCTCATGAAGAACATCGAGCAGCGCAAGAAGACCATCATGCAGGTCTGCCAGTCCGTCATCAATCGCCAGCGTGAATTCCTCGACCATGGCCTCGACCACCTTAAACCCATGATGATCAAGGAACTGGCCGAAGAGATCGGCGTCCACCCCTCTACCGTCAGCCGCGCCGTCGCCAACAAATATGCCCACACGCCCCAAGGCGTCTATGAACTCCGCTACTTCTTCTCGGAAGCTGTCCAAGGCCCCAACGGCAGTGAAACCCCCTTGCTTCTGCTCAAACGCAAAGTGAAGAAAATGATTCAAGAGGAAGACGTCTGCCACCCCTATACCGATGACCAGATCACCGCTTTGCTTCAGGCCGATGGCATCAACGTCACGCGCCGGACCGTGGCAAAATATCGGGAAGATATGAAAATCCCCTCTACCCACCAACGGCGGGTCCGCAACTGACCTTGATCCCGAACCCAGGAGCCTCTCATGAAGATTCATTACACTGGAAAACTCGAAACTATCAGCCCCGCTCTGGAGAAGAAGCTCGCCGCCCGCTACGCCAAGCTCGCCAAACTCCTCGATGGCCGCTCGGAAAAAGAAGCCCACGTCATTCTTGCCGCGGAACGTTATAGCAAGCGCGCCGAAATCACCGTCAACTACTTCGACCATTCCATGGTCGGCACCGGTTCCGCCTCTGATTCCTTTACCGCCCTCATAGCCGCCCTCGATAAACTCGAAAGACAAGTCATCCGCCAGCGCACCAAATGGCGCGATACCAAACGCGCATCAGGTCCCGAAATGAAATCCAAGGCCCTCCAGGCCGTCGCCACACCAGCCGAGCCTCTTGGCCCCCGCGTCTTCCCGCTCAACGGAGGCAAGCTGAAACCCATGTCTGCCGGGGAAGCTCTCCTCCGCATCGGCGCCAAGAAAGACTATCTCGTCTATCGCGATCTCGAAACCGAACGCGTCTCCGTTCTCCTCCGCCGCGCCGACGGCAATTTCGACCTCGTCGATACTTAAACCAACCGCGATGAGCCAATCCCCAGAGCTCGTCATCATCACCGGACTCAGCGGCTCCGGCAAAGGCACCGTCCTCAAGTCGCTCGAAGACCTCGGCTACTACTCCGTCGATAATCTCCCGCTCGAGCTTATCCCCAAGTTCGCTGAGTTGACCAAGGAAGCGCCCAATATCCGCCGCGCCGCCCTGGTCGTCGATATCCGTGAGGGAAGCGCCCTCAAACGCTTTCCCACCCTCTACGGCGCACTCAGCCGCAAAATCCCCACCACCCTCATCTTTCTGGAAGCCGAAGATGCCGCCCTCGTTCGCCGCTTCAGTGAAACCCGCCGCCCCCACCCGCTCGGCCCAGGCGAATCTGTCGCCGATAATGTCCGCAATGAACGCAAGCACCTGGCCAGAATACGCAAGCTCGCCGGCCTCATCATCGATACCTCCAAGTTCAACGTCCATGAACTCCGTGACCTCATCAAGTCCAGGTTCAGCTCCTCCACTCCCGAGGAGAACATCCACGTCTACATAAACAGCTTCGGTTACCGCCACGGCGTCCCCGCCGATAGCGACCTCGTCTTTGACGTCCGCTTCCTCCCCAACCCGAACTACATCCCGGCGTTCAAGCAACTCACCGGCCGCCACCCGTCCGTTGCCCGCTACATCCGCAGCTTTCCCCAAACCACCGAGTTCATCGAACGCATCTCCGAGCTCCTCATCTACCTCCTCCCCCACTACATCCGCGAAGGTAAAACCTACCTCACCATCTCCTTCGGCTGCACAGGAGGCCACCACCGCTCCGTCATGATCGCCGACGATATCCGCAAACGCCTCATCAAATCCGGCTTCAAAGTCAAAGTCTCCCACCGCGACCTCACCCGCCCTGTCTGACACTTTCAGAGCCGCGACCATGAGGAAGCGGTCCGGCCAAATCAATTCTGCGCCGGAAAATAACTAATCTAGTCCACAGCCTGCAAGATCACGCATTTCAAATAATGAGTCTCCGGCACCGTGAGCAGGATGGGATGATCGGATGCCTGCGTCCGCCGGTCCAGCACTCGCAATGTACGGCCCGCTTCCAGCCCCGCTTCCGCAATCGCCTCCAATAACATCCCTTCGGAAATGTGATGCGAACAGGAACAGGAAACCAGCACACCTCCAGGAGAAAGTATTCGCAACGCCCGCGTGTTGATGTCCCGGTAGCCGCGCACTGCGGCATCCACCGCGGATCTCGACTTGGCAAATGCCGGAGGATCCAGCACGATCGTGTCGAACCGCCTCCGCGCCGATACATACCCGCCCAGCAGATCAAACACATCCGCGTCCCGGAAATTCACGTTCTCAATCCCGTTGGCTTCCGCGTTCTTCTTCCCCGCCGCCAGCGCCTTCTCTGAGCTGTCCACCGCCTCCACTCTTTGGCAGCCCTTGCTCAAATGCAGCGCAAACCCGCCGTAACAGGTGAAGCAGTCCAGCGCCTGTCCAAATCCGAAACGCGCGGCCGCCAGATAGTTGTCCCGCTGGTCCAGAAAAATCCCCGTCTTCTGCCCTTCCAGTAAATCCACCCCCCAGTCCAGATCGTTCATCCGGACCGTCAACCCTTCCGGCAACTCGCCACGCAGCAGCTTCTTCTCCAGCTTCAACTGCTCATGCTTGCGCGAAGCTGCATCGTTCCGCGCCACAATCGCGCGCGGGGAAAATAGCTCCTCCAGGCAGGAGACAATCTCTTCCCCGGCACGGTCCATCCCCTGGCTCAGAAACTGCACCGCGAAGCAGTCTCCATAGCGGTCGATCATCAGCCCAGGCAGTTGATCGCCTTCGGCATGCACCAGCCGGCAGGCCTGCGTAATTTTCAAAAGGCCCAGCGATTCCCGGAACGCCAACGCCTTCCGGATACGCTGCAGATAGAAATCCCGATTGATCTCAATCGCCCTGCTATCCAGCAATCGCAGCGTGATCTGTGAGGTGGAACTGTAGTGCGCTGTCCCCAGCATCCGCCCCGTTACATCCGATACGTGCACCGCCTCGCCTGGGCTCGCGCCGCCAGCATCGGCAATGTCTGAGGAAAAAATCCATGGATGCCCGCTGGCCACGCGGTCCGCGGCCCGCCGGCTCACCCGGACTTGCTTCATGCCAGCGAGCGCAATCGCGCGATCCTCTGCTCGGTGGCCGGATGCGTCGAGAAAAGTCTCATCATCGCTTTGCCGCTGAACGGCTTGATGATGAACATATGCGCCGTCGCCGGCGAGGCATCCATCGGAATCCGCTTCGAATACGACTCCAGCTTGCCCAGCGCCGATATCAGTCCATGGGGTGATCCCGTGTACTCGGCCGCCGTTGCGTCCGCCGAATACTCGCGTGTCCGCGAGATCGCCATCTGAATCAGCATCGCCGCAATCGGCCCCAATATCAGCATCGCAATCCCTGCCATCGGACTGCTGTCCTCATCGTCCTGTCGTGACCCGCCAAAGAAAAACGCCATCCGCGCCAGCATCGTGATGCTCGCCGCCAGCGTAGCGGCAATCGAACTGATCAGAATGTCCCGGTTCTTGATGTGACCCAGTTCGTGCGCGATCACGCCTTCCAGTTCCCGGTCGTCCATCACCTCCAGCAGGCCGCCCGTCACCGCTACCGAGGCATGCTTCGGGTTTCGCCCGGTCGCAAACGCGTTTGGTGAATCGTCCGGTATCAGCCACAGCTTCGGCGCCGGAATGCCCATCTTCCCGCATAGATGCTGCGTCATCGTTCCGATCCGGCTGTACACCTGCGGGTTCTTCTCGGGCGTTACCTCTTGCGCCGAATACATGGCCAGAGCGATCTTGTCCGAGAAAAAGTAGGAGCCGAAGTTCATCAGCACCGCCAATCCCATCCCAAGGATCAGCCCCTGCTGGCCTCCCATCGCCTGCCCGCCCATCAGCAGCACGCTGCTCAGCAAACCAAGTAATAATGCAGTTTTTATGCCGTTCATCAGGATACCCCTCCCCTGATCTCATTTTAGCTGAAATCGGACAGGGCCTCCTGGCCGGTGAGCCGGTGGGTCCACTACAACTCCACCTTGCGCAATTCGATCTTCTTCTCGTCCCACTCCCCAAGCCCAAGTGCGCCGGCCATCTCGATATGCTCCGGCTGCCTCCGTATGAACGTGCTGTACTGATCCGGCAGGTCCTCGGCGATCTTCTTCATCCCGGCCGCCACCCGCTTCTCGTCAATCGCCTGCCAGCAGATGCGGTCCATCGCCACCGGATCAGTTGCAAAGTAAAGCGTCTGATGGTTCCAGACGAATTGCTTGCGCTTGTCCGATCCCGGTCCGCCGTGATAGAGACCTTTCACGCCCTCAAGAACATGCAGCACCGTCTTGTTGCGGATCACCGGCATCGCCACCACCGCCGGAATAAACGCGCCGCAGGCGTTCAGTGTTCGCGTCGAATGGCTTCGGCAGACATTGTTCACCAGCCCGTGCGAAAGATTCTTCAGCGCCAGCGTCACTCCCGCCGATTGGTGATCCTTCAGCAGCGGCACGTTGATCAGCTTGTTCACCTCGCGCGTGATGAAGCGCGCCGCGTAGCTGCGGCGGTGCGTCGCGTTCTTCAAATCCTGGCCCGCCTGCACCAGCGCCATGTCCATGTAGTGGTCCGGATCATACCCTTCAATGCCTAACTGGATCTCCTCGTAATCCTCCACCGCCGACATCCACCGCACCCCCGGCGGCAGAAACTTGTCGAACCCCGCCTTCAGAAACTGCGCCCGGTACCGGTCGTACACCACGATGTCCCGCCGCTTCACTCCGGCCGACTCCAACCCCGCGATTATCTCCCGCGTCACCTCCGCGCTGTTGATCACATACGGCATCCCCACCGGGTTCAGCTTGATCCCCACGACATCGCCCGGCTCAAAGAATACCTTCCAGGCCGCCTGTGAATCCGGGGCCCCTGTCAACTCCCGCATCCCGCGGTCCATCATCCGCCGGATCGGTTCCGCCTGAAACCTATCCTCAATAATCGACCCGGGATGCCGCACCGACACCACGCGCCCCCGGTACAAACCTGGCATCGATAACCGCGTTAATTCCGCCTTAGAGGAACTCTGCGCCCCCATCGCCAGCCGCAGCGGCGTAGCCGCTCCAATGGTAGCCAAAGCTAATTCACGCCGGGAGAGTTTCAGTTTCATGACCCAACCTTATCCTTCTATGACGTGCAACGCAACCCAGCCTGGTCCCGCAAGGCCCGTGAATCTTTGGGTTCGTTAATTTGCTGCACTCATGGCTCGGTTTTGGCAACGCGCAAAAAGCCGCCCCCTTGGTCCACGCCGCCTATTTTCATTAGGCAGTGGGGTTTGTGGCGGATAATCTCACTCCGGCCTGAAGTCCGGCAATGATCAGCCCATTCACCACCAAAATGGCCATGGCAGCGCGCAACCCGACCTCGCCGGCCACCATTCCTGTTAAGTAAGGAAGCGTCATGGCTCCCAGGCGGCCCATCGTTAACAGGATGCCGAACACTGCTCCGGAATGGTCGTGAAAGCGCGCGCCGGCCATTCCCATCACCGTGGGAAAAACCCCGGCCAATCCGGCGCCGGTCACCACCAGCGCCGTGAGCGCCTGCGTGTGCGTGGCGGCCAGCAGGAAACTGGCTGCCCCAGCCGAGGAGACAAGCGCGCTCCATAGCACGACATGTCCACCGGAGGCGCGCAGCAGGAGTTTGGCCAGCAGGAGCCGCGCCACAATTACCGAGGCCCACAATGCAGTCAACAGCCACGACGCTTTGCTGACGGATGCGCCGAGGAAGGTGGTGAGATAGGTGGTCACATATCCCGCCAATACGATCTCGTTGCCCGACTGCAAAAACACCATCGCGGCAAAGACCCAAACGGATCTGTCGCCGAGAAACTGCGCCAGCCTGGCTGTAGGCAGGTTGCCGCTATACTTGGCTATAGGAAAAGGCAATGTGGCCGGATAGAGCCCTGCTACTACACAGATCACCGCTGCGGCGAACAATATCGGACCCAGTCCCGCCGATTCAAGCAGCGAGCCCAAGCCCAGCGGCACCAGCAATGCGCCGGCTCCGAAGAACACGCCCAGGAATGTCAATGCCGAGTTCTTCCTCTTCGGATCACTGTGCAGATCCGCTACCAGCGTATTGGTAGCCGAATTCAACGCGCCACCACCCAGCCCGAGCAGGAAACAAGCCGCGGCAAGCCACAGGTAACTGGCCGCCTGCGCTATGCCGATCATCGCAACAGCCACCAGTAACGGCCCAGCCACCATGGCCGCCTTCATTCCGTAACGGTCCATCAGGGGACCCATTCCCACGACACACAGCAGTACGCCGAAATTCAAGATGAGAAACAGTTTGCCCGATTGCGCCAGGTCAAAATTAAGCCGTGTGGCCAGCAACGGAAGCACTGCCCCCAAGAGGGCGTTGGCCAGTCCGAACACGAACATGCCGGCACAGGCGGCCAACGACAAGTTCCCGGCAGCCTGTTTCATCCGAGCGACTCTAGAAAATCGCGCAGCAGATTGCCCGCCACGCGCCTGCGATAGCCGGCGGTCGAGCGAAGATCGTCAATCGGCGAGGTCTCATCAGGCAGCGGCGGTAGTTTGCGAGGATCGGCGCCGAGCAAAGCCGCTTCTGTCCTGGTACATCGCAACGGGTAAGGGGCCACGCTGCCGTAAGCGATGCGAATCTGTTCCACGCGCCCGCCCACCAGGCGTGCCGCCGCTGCCAGGCAAACCTTCGAGATGGCTTGCGCCCGGCGCGTCCCCACCTTGCGGAACACCTGATGCCAGCCCTTCTTGTTGTTTCTCGGTAGGCGGATGGAGCGGATCAACTCACCCGGTTCGAGCAGCATCTTCTTATATCCGGTGTGAAACCCCGCATATGGCACCCGCCGGATGCCCGCGCCCGACATCAGTTCCAGTTCCGCATCGTAGACCAACAGAGGCGGGCAGGAATCGGCCGCGGGTGAGGCGTTGGCAATATTGCCGCCCAGCGTTCCCCGATTCTGTGTTGCGATGCCGCCGGTCTCGGCCGCCGCCCGGCAGAGCAGTGGAAACTCATCGGCCAGTAAGGCGGACTGACGGATCTGCGTGTAGGTGGTCAGCGCTCCCAACTCGATGTGCTCTTCGCTCACTCGTATCCCTCGCAGCTCTTCGAGCTTCCACAACCCCGCAAAGCGTGTCTCGGTTAACTTGCCCGCCTCATACAGAACCATCAGATCGGTTCCGCCGGCGAATGGCTGCCAGCCGCTGGAAACGAGCGCCAGCGCATCGTCCATGCGCGTGGGCGCAACGAGTTCAAATCTGGCGGAGTTCGATCTCAACGGTTCCCCTCTTGAGGAGCACGCGCAAGACGGAGCATCTCGCCGCGAGTCTGAGTCTCGTGTTCCTCTCCAGTTTGGTGGCGCGGCGAGCGCCCTTCGCGCTTTGCGGCACGCATGACAGATTCGACGATGCGCGAGTAGCCTGTGCACCGGCATAAGTTGCCGGCCAAGCCTTCCCGGATCTCCCCTTCATCCGGTTCCGGATTCCGATCCAGCAGGTTCACCGCGGCCAGAATCATTCCCGGTGTACAGATACCACATTGCGCCCCGCCCTCGTCCACAAATGCCTGCTGTATCGCATTCAGGGCGTCGTCCAAGGCGAGCCCCTCGATGGTGCGAATGGCGCATCCATAGGCTTGCAGCACGGGGATGAGGCAACTGTTCACCAGTTGCCCGTCGAGAATCACGGAGCAGGCTCCGCATTCGCCTTCGCCACAGCCCTCCTTGACGCCAGTCAAGCCGAGTTGCAGGCGCAACACGTCCAGCAGCCTCTCCATCGGCCAAGCCCGGACCAAGTGCTCCCGGCCGTTCACCAGCAGACAATGCATGACTTCAGACATCGGTGGCCTCCATCAGCCGCTCTGGTGTCAACGGGACGTAGTTCACCGCCGCCCCGGTCGCATGCGCCACCGCATTCAAGATGGCCGGGGCCGGTCCATCCATCGGCAACTCACCCATTCCTTTTGCGCCGCCTGGACCCCTTTGCGCTTCAAAGAAAACTTTTATGGGGGGGGAGGTCGGCTGAGGCCGGCATGATGTAGTTGGTCATCTGCCCGTTGATCACGCGGCCGTCACGGTACACAATCTCTTCATAGAGCGCCCACCCGATGCCTTGCGCCACGCTCCCCTCAATCTGCCCCGTGGCGAGCACGGGATGGATCACCTTGCCCACCTCCTGCCGCGCCACGAAATCCTCCACATGTGTTTCCCACGTGGATGTGTCCACTGCCACCTGCGCCACGTATACGGCCCAAGCGTAAGCGCCGTAGGCATCGCCGCGGTAGTGCTCGTCATCCCAATGGATCCCTGCTGGCGGTTCATAACGGCTGATGGATCGCAATGTCCCGTGCTTGCCGATATGCGCGGCGCAGGCTTCGGCAAACGACAGCCCTGCATAGGTCGCCAACGTTTGACGCAATCCCAGCGCGGCCGACTCCACCAGCTTTCCCACCACCATGCATGTGCGCGAGGCCACTGTCGGCCCCGAGTTTGGAACCACCGCGGTGTCGGGCTGCGCGAGTTCCACATCGTTGTAGGAGATGTCCAGCGCATCCGCCGCGATCTGCGACAGGACCGTGTTGGTGCCCTGCCCGATTTCGGTGCTCGAAACCAGAATGCGCACGCGGCCCTTCGCGTCGGCTTCCAGCGCCACCTGCGATTGCAGGTATACCTCACCGGAGCCGGTGAATCCGGCGCCGTGCATGAACGTAGCCAGGCCAATACCGCGTTTGATGCGGGAAGCGGGGTTGTCCTGCTGGAACCGTTTCCGCTTGCCGTGATAATCGGCCTCCTCCAGCGCGCGGTCCATCATGCCCGCCAGATCCAGGTCCTCGCGGATCACTTGCCCGGTTGCGGTGCTCTGCCCTTTCTTCAAGAAGTTCCGCCGCCGTAGCTCTTCCGGCGCCAGCCCAACCGCGGCCGCCACGTGGTCCATGTGACGCTCTAAAGCAAAGATGCTCTGGGGAGCTCCGAATCCTCGGAAAGCCCCATGCGGTGGATGATTGGTGGCCACCGCGCGGCTGCGAATGCGTACGTTCTCGCAATGATAGGGGCCCGCGGCGTGGATGGTTCCGCGCGAGAGCACCACGGGGGAGAGCGTGCAATAGGCTCCGCCGTCGAGGACAAAATCGATATCCATGGCCACCAGCCGCCCGTCGCGCGTAACCGCCGTACGGTGCCGGGTGCGCGAGAGGTGCCGCTTGGTGGTGGCCGCGATATCTTCGGCCCGGTCATAGACCAGCTTCACCGGACGGCCTGATTTCCACGCGAGTAACGCGGCGTGCCCGGCGATCATGGACGGGTACTCTTCCTTGCCGCCGAAACCGCCGCCGGTTTCGCACTGCACAACACGGATCTTGTCCTCGGGAAACGCAAACAGTTTCATCAACGCTTTGTGCACGTAGTAGGGGCATTGCATCGAACCCCACACCGTGACGCCGTCCACCGGGTTGGCGGCGGCGATCATCCCCTGCGGCTCAATGTAGAGCTGCTCCTGTGCTCCCGTGAGATACTCGCCCTCCACCACCACGATGTCTTCGCCTTGGAAGGCATTATCCACATCCCCCTTCTCCAGGAGGAAGGACTTGAACACGTCACCGGATTGAGCCATGTCGAATTGCGCGGGCAGCACGTCATAGACGATGCGGACGCGCTGGCGGGCCTCCTCCGCCATAGGGCGATCCGGGTGGGCCAACAGCAGGATGGGCTCCTCGGCATGGCGAATGTGGTCGAAGGCCAGGAAAGGCTGGTCATCCACCATCAAGGCCACGGCATTGACGCCAGGAATGTCCCGGGCCGAAACGATGGTGAACTGATCCGGATCGCAGGCGGCATCAATGGACCGGATGCGGCCGCGCGCGATGGAGGAGCGTACGGTCACTCCGTGGAGCATTCCGGGGAAAACGAGATCATCCACGTACCGCGCCGCGCCCGTCACCTTCTCACGGCCCTCCTTACGGGGCAGCGCACGCCCGGCCGACTGGCTCATGGAGTCCAGCATAACAAGGGATCACCGCTCCCTTTGGTCACGGCTTAGATGCCGCCGCTTCGGGCCAGCGTAGTCATCTTCTCAGCGGCTCTGTAGGCGAGCGCCTGTATGGTGGCGGTGGGCTGTTGCCGTGCGGAGGTGACGAGGCTGCTGCCGTCCACCAGGAACAGGTTGGCGACATCATGCGAGCGGTTGTCCACATTCACCACCGATTTCCGCGGATCATTTCCCATGCGGCACGTGCCCATCAGATGGCGCGAGGGAAGCACCTCGCCGATGGGCAGCGCCCACTTCTTGCGTGCGCCGGCGGCGGCGGTGATCTCAAGCATGCGGTCGCGCATGAACTCCATTGTCTTTACATCGTCGGGGTGGCAGTCGAAGGTAACACGCATGGCGGGCAGGCCCCAGGCGTCCTTCACCTCCGGATCCAGGTCCACGCGGTTTGTATACACCGGCAGGCAACTGCAATGGGCCGGCAATCCGGAACTGTGCGTAAAGCACTCCCCCAGCGCCTTCTTGTAACCGCGGCCCCACTGCGGGGTATCGGGAGGGAGGCCGGCCAAAGCGAAACCGATTGGCATGAGATCGAACCGGGAATCGATGCCGCCTCCGCCGTAGAAACCCCGTTTCGGATCGGCGTCGTAGTAGTCATGCACGACACGCGTAGCGACGATGCTCTTGTACTCGTTGACCGGATGATCGAACAGGCCGACGGTGTAGGCCCAGGTGTCGAACATCAGGCTCCTTGGATGATGGCCGCGGCAATCGCCTCGATCTCGCCCGCCGTGGCCTCCGTAGAGGGTCAAGTATATAACTACTGCTCGAGCGAGGCGCAGAGGAGTTCTTCGTCATTGCGGGCGAAGATGTGACGGCCCGCGTAGGCCGGATGAGACCAGTTGACCGCGCCGAGTTCGCGGCGGCCGATGCCCGCGGTCGAGGTCGGTTTGATTAGTTTTGCGCGGCTGATCTCTTCGTAGCCCTTGGGCGTGAATCGGGCGATGATCAGATCTCCGCGATCGTTGTTGATAAAGTACCGGTCCCGGTGGCGGACCATCAATCCGGTGGACCAACGGGCCTTTTCCTGCGTCAGGGCCAGCGACTCCCAGACGCGCTCGCCTGTTTTGGCGTTCAAGCAGCGGAGTTGACCATAGCTGTCGATTCCGTAGACATAGCCGCCATCCATGACCGGAGTGTTGATCAGAGTGTGCAGCCCGTCGGTCTGAATTTCGCTTACGCTCTTGCCCTTCCAGAGCATGCGCGCGGACGGGGTGGAGGAATCCAGTTCCATCATCATGGATCCGGTGTAGAAAGAGGAGATCAATAGGTAGCCGCCGCTATGGACAGGAGTTGCCACGGCCAGACCCATTTGCGCGTTGAAAGGTTGTTGCCAGTAGAGTTCACCATTGGCCGGATTGAGGGAGACCAACGCAGTGGCGTGCCAGATGATCAACTGGCGCTTGCCTCCGGCGGTAATGATGACGGGCGAGGCGTAGCCAGGTTCGGAATTGGCGTCCAGGGCGCGCCAGACTTCCGTGCCTGTCACCTTGTCAAAGGCAACCACTTTGGCGTTGTTCTCGCCGCCCACAACGGCGATGACGAGATTTGCGTCGACCAGCGGCGATCCAACCGTCCCCCAAACGGGAACATTGCTCTTATACTCGCGGACAAAATCGCGCGACCAAACGATGCTGCCGGATTTCGCGTTGAGGCAGACCAGGTTTCCCTTTGCTCCGAGTGCGTACACGCGGTCGCCGTCCACCGTGGGAGTGGCGCGCGGTCCAATGGAGTAGCTGCCCATCAGGCCGGTGTAGTCCGCCTCCCAGGACCGTGTCCAGAGCAGGCGTCCGGTCTTCTCCTCGAAGGCTAGCGCGCGCTCTGTGCCGTGATTCACGTCTCTGCGTTCGAAGTCGAGCACGAAGACGCGGCCTTGCGAGACGGCCGGGCCGCTGTAGCCGGAGTGCAACGGGGCGCGCCAACGGATTTTCAATCCGGTTTGCGGGAAGCGGTCGAGAATTCCCGTTTCATTCCAAACCCCGGTGCGGCCGGCGCCGCGCCATTCCGGCCAATCTTCGGCCAGGGCCAGACTGGTCAGCACTAGGCCGGTAAAGAGTATACGCGCCAGCATTTTACTTACGAGTTCCCGCGTCGTGATTTTAACACTTCGAACAGGATGGGTAGAACGGAAATCAACACAATGCCGACGATTACCTTGTCGAAATGCGCGCGGACGAGTGAATAACTGCCCAGGGTATAGCCGAGCAGCGTCAGGCTCGTGACCCAGCCGATGCCGCCGAAAACGTTGAAAGCGAGAAACCGTGTATAGCCCATGTTGGCGACGCCGGCTACGAAGGGGGCGAAGGTGCGGACGATCGGGACAAATCGCGCGTAGATGATGGTCTTGCCGCCATGCTTTTCGTAGAATTCCTGCGTCCTGCGCAAGTGCTCCTGCCGGAACAGGCGCGAGTCCGGCCGGTTGAAGATCTTCGGTCCTGCTCGATTGCCAAGCGCATAGCCGACGCCGTCACCAACGACGGCGGCGGCGATGAGCACCAGAATGATGACGGTAATGTTAAGCTGGCCAGCCCCTGCCACCACACCGACGGTGAATAGCAGAGAGTCGCCCGGAAGGAAGAATCCCATCAGAAGGCCGGTTTCGGAAAAGACGATGCCGGCCAGCAGGGCATAGCCCCAAACGCCACTGAAGACGGTGAAGAGAAGCTGAATCAGGCGCTCCGGGGTAGTAAGAATGCGGAGCGTATCGAGGAGGGAGTCAATCATAGCGCAAAGGGCGATCTCCGCGCCACCAAACTGGAGAGGAACACAAAACTGAGGGTCGCGGTGAGCAGCTCCGTTTTGCGCG
>JAENWC010000072.1 GCA_016650235.1 Terriglobia bacterium | reverse complement strand
CGCTTACCTCGATCTCACAGGCCTCCCGCCATCACCGGCGCAGATAGAAGAGTTCGTCAAGGATACGGCCCCCGGCGGTTATGAACGCTTGCTGGACCGCCTCCTCGAGTCGCCTCACTATGGCGAGCGATGGGGCCGGCAATGGCTCGATGCGGCCGGATATGTTGACACGACGGGCAAGGACTTCAACCCCGTCAAGGCAGAATACGCGGAAGGCATGTGGCGGTACCGCGACTACGTGGTTCAGTCATTCAATCAGGACAAGCCGTGGGACCGTTTTCTCACCGAGCAGCTCGCCGGGGACGAACTGGTGGACTGGCGTTCGGCCTCCACATTCACGCCGGCGATCACGGAACTACTCACCGCCACCGGGTATCTGCGCAACATCCTGGACATTACCGAGGAGGACATCAGTAACCTGCCGGTGGAGCGCTACGAGGCGCTCTTCAAGCTGGTGGATAAGGTGTCGAGCAGTACGCTCGGGCTCACCGTGGGCTGCGCCCGCTGCCACAGCCACAAATTCGATCCCATCTCCCAGCGCGACTATTACCGCTTTCTCGCCTTGTTCTCTACTTCCTATAATCCGGCTGATTGGGTGCAACCCCAGAACCGGCACCTATACACCGTCGCGAAAAACGAGAAAGAGGTGATCGACCGGCACAACAAGGAACTGGACGCACCCATCGATGAGTTGAAGAAGCGGATTGCCGCATTGCGCCGTCCCTATGAGTCGCGGCTGCTCGATGAGAAGCTTCAGAAAATCCCCGAGGCGATCCGGAGCGATACGAAAGTCGCGCTGCAGACGCCCGCCGACAAGCGGAGCGAAATTCAAAAGTACCTGTTCAACAAGTTCAACGGCGATTTGAAAATACCACCCAAGGAAATTGACAAGATCCTTTCGGCCGCGGATAAGAGCGCTATTGAGAAGCTTGAAGCCGAGGTTGTCCCACTCGATGCGCGCAAGATCAAGCTGGAAAAGATCCAGGCTCTATGGGATGTCGGTACGCCTCCCAACATCCGGTTGCTACAGCGGGGAAGCGCCGATGCGCCTGGTCCACGTGTCACACCCGGATTTCCCGAGATCCTCGCCGGGTCCAATAGCGCCGATGCGGTAAAACCAGCCGGCACACAAGGCCAGACCTCTGGGATGCGTCTGTCTTTCGCGCAATGGCTCACCAGTCCGGACCACCCGCTCACCCCCCGTGTCATCGTCAACCGCATTTGGCAAGGCCACTTCGGAACCGGGATCGTCGCCACCTCCGACAACTTTGGGACCACCGGCGCGGCGCCGGTAAATCAGGAGCTGCTCGATTATCTCTCGCTCGATTTCACCAACAACGGCTGGAAAGCGAAGCGGCTGCACAAGTTGATCATGACTTCTACTGCTTACCGCCAGTCTTCACAGCAGCCAAACGAGCCCCGGGTTGCGCTCGCCCAAAAGGTAGATCCGGAGAACTCGCTGCTCTGGCGCATGAACCTACGCAGGCTCGATGCCGAATCCCTTCGCGACTCCGTCCTGGCGGCTTCCGGCAGACTCGATACCACTTCCGGGGGCCCGCCCATCCAGCTCGAAATGCGCACCGATGGTTTGCAGGTGGTTTCTTCCAAGGAGCCGGAATCCGCCCAGAGGCGCCGCAGCATCTACTTGACGTCGCGCCGCACATACCCCATGAGTTTCCTCAGTGTCTTCGATTACCCCATCATCGACACGAATTGTGCGAGGAGAGTGCCATCGGCCACTCCGTTGCAATCGCTCACCATGTTGAATGATGAGTTCATCTGGCAAGCCGCAGCGGCACTGGCGAAGCGCTCAAATGAGGATGTCGAGACTGCTTACCTTTTGACGTTCGGCCGCAAACCGGATTCAGGCGAACGGCTCAGCGCCGTTGAATACCTCAAGACGATGCCCTTTAAAGGGCTTGGGCAGGCTCTGCTTAGTTCCAACGAGTTTCTGTACATCGACTGAATGGACAGGCCCGGAGGCCTATCCTACCCGGCCAGGTTGGATGCACCCATTAACCACTGATCCACTGCGCGGGCGGCTTTGCGGCCCTCGGCGATGGCCCAGACCACCAGCGATTGGCCTCGGCGCATGTCTCCGGCGGCGAAGACGCCGGGGACCGAAGACATGTAATCGGGTCCGGTGGCGACATTGCCTCGGGCGTCGAGGTTGACGCCGAGCTGCTGGATCATGCCGTTGCGCACGGGGCCCATGAAGCCCATCGCGAGCAAGACCAGGTCGGCTTCAATGATGCGCCCGGTACCGGGGATTTTCTCAAACTTGGGCGCCGGACCCACTTGAAACGTGTGAAGCTGTTGGACGTTGCCCTTTCCATCACCCGTGAATTTCTCCGTGGCGATGGAGAACACACGTTCGCCGCCTTCCTCGTGCGAGCTTTCATTGCGCAGCATGAGGGGCCAAAGGGGCCATGGGGTGGAGGCGGCACGTTCGTCCGGCGGCTTGGGCATGATCTCGAACTGCATCACGCTCTTTGCCTTGTGGCGGTGTGTGGTGCCGAGGCAGTCGGCTCCGGTATCGCCGCCGCCGATGATCACCACCCGCTTACCCGTGGCCAGGATATCGAAGCGGGCGTCGAGTTTGTCGCCGGCGTTGCGCTTGTTCTGTTGCGGCAGGAACTCCATGGCAAAGTGAATGCCCTTCAACTCGCGGCCGGGGATGGGAAGGTCGCGCGAGGCTTCGGCGCCGCCGGCCATAAGAATCGCGTCGTATTCGGCACGAAGATCCTCCACCGCGACATTGCCGCCGACATGAGCGTTGAGGCGGAACTGGACGCCTTCCTGCGTCATTTGCCCGATGCGGCGATCGAGATGGTGTTTCTCCATCTTGAAATCGGGGATACCGTAGCGCATGAGGCCGCCGAGGCGGTCATTCTTCTCAAACAAAGTCACCACATGCCCGGCACGATTGAGTTGCTGCGCGGCGGCAAGGCCTGCCGGGCCGGAGCCGATGACGGCGACACGCTTGCCGGTGCGCTGCGCGGGAGGTTCGGGTTTGATCCAACCTTCGCGCCAGGCATGATCGATGATGGTGCGTTCGATGTTCTTGATGGTGACCGGCGGCTCATTGATGCCGAGCACGCAGGCAGCCTCGCAGGGGGCCGGGCAGATGCGTCCGGTGAACTCGGGGAAGTTGTTGGTGGCGTGCAGGACGCGGATGGCCTCGCGCCAGCGGCCGCGATAGACGAGATCATTCCAATCGGGAATGATGTTGTTGAGAGGGCAGCCGTTGTGGCAGAAAGGGACGCCGCAATCCATGCAGCGGGCCCCCTGTAGCTTCAGGCTTTCCTCCGGGAAGGGGAGATAAACCTCAAAATAGTCGTTGACACGCTCGGAGACGGGGCGGCGGGCGAAGACCTCGCGCGTGTACTCTTTGAACCCTGTGTCCTTACCCAAGGGCGACCTCCACCGGTTGATTTGTCTGCGGATCGAAGTGGGCCAGCTCGTGCGGGATCTTCCGGGTTCGGTCCAGGACGGCGCGGTACTCTTGCGGGAATACCTTAATGAACTTGGGCAGGTAGGCACCCCAATTATCGAGAATCAGTTTTGCGCGCCGGCTCCGCGTGTAGCCGTGGTGGCGCGCGATGAGGTTGTGCAGTACCAGTATGTCGAGCGCATCGGCTACCGGCTCCAGATCCACGATGGAAGTATTGCAGCGGACGCCGGCAAAGTCGCCCGCCTCATCCAGGACGTAGGCGATGCCGCCGCTCATGCCGGCGGCGAAGTTGCGGCCGGTGGGGCCGAGGATCACGGCGATGCCCTTGGTCATGTATTCACAGCCGTGGTCGCCGACGCTTTCCACCACCGTGATTGCACCCGAATTACGGACAGCGAAGCGTTCACCGGCCATGCCGTTGAAATACGCCTCGCCGCTGGTTGCGCCATACAGGACCACGTTGCCGACGATGATGTTGTCCTCGGGAACGAAGGTGGAGCCGCGCGGCGGATAGACGATCATCTTGCCGCCGGAGAGCCCCTTCCCGGTATAGTCATTGGCGTCGCCCTCGAGCGTGAGCGTGATGCCGGGCGAGATAAAAGCGCCGAAGCTTTGTCCGGCCGAGCCGTTGAAGTGGATCCGTATGGTGTCATCAGGGAGGCCGGCCGAGCCGTAGCGTTTGGCGATTTCCCCGGACATCATTGTGCCAACGGTGCGGTGTATGTTGCGAATAGGTAGATTGATATCCACCCGCTTGCCGTGCTCAATGGCATCCTTGGCCAGATCGATCAACTTATAGTCGAGAGCTTGATGCAGCCCATGGTCCTGCGGGATGGTGCAGCGGCGGCCGACGCGCTTGGGAACTTCCGGGTTGTAGAAGATCTGCGAAAAGTCGAGGCCCTTGGCTTTCCAATGGTCCACCGCCTCGCGGCTATCGAGCAGATCCACGCGGCCCACCATTTCATCGATAGTGCGGAAGCCGAACTTCGCCATGATCTGCCGGAGCTCTTCGGCGATATAGAAGAAGAAATTGATGACGTCTTCCGGTGTGCCGGTAAACTTCTTACGGAGTTCCGGGTCCTGCGTGGCGATGCCGACCGGGCAGGTATTGAGATGGCACTTGCGCATCATGATGCAGCCCATGGTGATCAGCGGGATGGTGGCAAAGCCGAACTCTTCGGCCCCCAGTAGGCAGGCGATGGCGACGTCGCGGCCCGTCCCCAGCTTGCCGTCGGTTTCCACGCGAATGCGGCTGCGCAGGTCGTTCATCACCAGCACCTGCTGCGTTTCGGCGAGGCCGAGTTCCCAGGGAGCGCCGGCGTGCTTGATGGAGGTGAGCGGGCTGGCTCCCGTGCCGCCCGTATCGCCCGAGATGAGGACCACGTCGGCATGCGCTTTGGCCACGCCCGCCGCGACGATGCCGACGCCAACCTCGGACACAAGTTTCACCGAAATCCGCGCGGCCGGGTTGGCATTTTTGAGATCGTAGATGAGCTGGGCCAGATCCTCAATGGAGTAGATGTCGTGGTGCGGGGGCGGGGAAATAAGCCCGACCCCGGGCGTGGAGTGGCGCACGCGGGCGATGACGTCATCGATTTTATGGCCGGGAAGCTGGCCGCCTTCGCCGGGTTTTGCGCCCTGCGAAATCTTGATTTGCAGCTCGTCGCAGTTGACCAGATAATTGGCCGTCACGCCGAAGCGGCCGCTGGCCACTTGTTTGATGGCGGATCTGCGCGAGTCGCCATTGGCATCCTTCTTATAACGGGCTTCGTCCTCGCCGCCTTCGCCGGTGTTGGATTTTCCGCCGATGCGGTTCATCGCGATGGCGAGTGTCTGGTGGGCTTCCGCGGAGATGGACCCAAAGCTCATTGCGCCGGTCTTGAAGCGTTTGACAATCTCTTTAGCGGGCTCCACCTCTTCGATGGGAATTCCCTGTGCGGGAAATTTGAATTCCATCAGCCCGCGCAGCGTGCAGAGCTGGCGGCTTTGGTCGTTGATGAGGCTTGAGTATTCCTGGAACGTGGCAAAGCTTCGCTGGCGGACCGCGTGTTGCAGTTTGGCGATGGTGAGCGGGTTGAGCAGATGGAATTCGCCGCGCGTGCGGTACTGATAGTTGCCGCCGGCGGCCAGTTCCGTTTCCGATTCGGTGACGGGCAGAAAGGCGAGGTCGTGCTTCATCTTCGCTTCCCGCGCGAGCACATCGAGGCCAACGCCTTCGATGCGCGTGGAAGTTCCGGTGAAGTATTGGTCGACCATCTTCTTGTTGAGGCCGATGGCTTCAAAGACCTGCGCGCCGCAATAGCTTTGCAGCGTGGAGATGCCCATCTTCGAGAAGACCTTGAGGAGGCCTTTGTTGATGGCCTTCTTGTAGTTCTTGAGGACAGCGTCAAAGGTGTCGATGCCCGGTATGTAACCCTTGCGATGCATATCCTCGAGCGATTCGATGGCGAGATAGGGATTAATGGCGCTTGCGCCGTATCCGATCAAGAGGCAGTAGTGCATCACCTCGCGCGGCTCGCCCGATTCGACGATGAGGGCCACCTGGGTTCTGGAGCCCTCGCGAATCAGGTGATGGTGCACGGCGGAGAGCGCCAGCAGGCTGGGAATCGGGGCGTACTCCGGGTCCACGCCGCGGTCTGAGAGAACCAGCACGGAGTAGCCGGACTTGATGGCCCAGGACGCGCGGCGGCAGAGCGCGTCGATGGCGCGTTTCAGTTCCTTCTCCCCGCCTTCGGCAAGAAAGAGCATGTTGATCGTGGTGGCAAGGAAGTCGCCTTGGGAGACGCGGCGCAGTTTCTCCAGGTCGTAGTTGGTGAGGATGGGGTGCGGGAGCTTGAGCAGATGGCAGTGCTGCTCGGTTTCATCGAGGATGTTGCGCTCGTTCCCGATATAGGAGGTGAGCGACATGACCAGGTCTTCGCGGATGGAGTCGATGGCGGGGTTGGTGACCTGCGCAAAGAGCTGACGGAAGTAATGGAACAAGGGCTGCGGCTTGTCCGAGAGACAGGCGAGCGGCGTGTCGGTACCCATGGACCCGATGGGCTCCTGGCCTTGCGCCGCCATGGGACCCATGATGATGCGGAGGTCTTCGTCTGTGTAGCCGAACACGCGCTGGCACTGGAGCAGGTTATCAAAATCAGTGGGGTACCAGCGGTTCGGTTCCGGAATATGGTCCAGCGTGATCTGTTGATTCCTGATCCAGGCGGCGTAGGGCTGGCGCGACCAGAGCCTGCGCTTGATCTCCTCATCGGGGATGATGCGCTGCTCGCGCAGGTCGCACAGCAGCATCTTGCCTGGCTGCAGGCGTCCTTTGAAGGCCACCTCTTCGGGCTTCACCGGAAGCACACCGGTCTCGGAGGCCATGATCAGATTGCCGTCGTGCGTGATCATGTAGCGCGCCGGACGCAGGCCATTGCGGTCGAGCGTAGCGCCCACCACGCGGCCGTCTGTAAAGGCGATGGCGGCGGGGCCGTCCCAGGGTTCCATCAACGCGGCGTGATATTCGTAGAACGCCTTCTTGTCCGGATGCATGGTCGGGTCCTGGCTCCAGGCTTCCGGAATCAGCATGGCCATGGCGTGCGGGAGTTCGCGTCCGGCCTGTAGAAGGAGTTCGGCTGCATTGTCGAACATCGCCGAATCGCTCCCCCCAGGCGTTTCAATCGGGAACAGCTTCTTGATATCGTCGCCGAACAGCGGCGAGGCGAGCACGTTTTCACGGGCATGCATCCAGTTGACGTTGCCGCGAAGCGTATTGATTTCGCCGTTGTGGCAGATGTACCGGAACGGGTGCGCCAGTTGCCATGTAGGGAACGTGTTGGTGGAAAATCGCTGGTGCACCATGCAAAGCGCGCTCACGACTTGCGGGTTGGCCAGCTCACGGTAAAACTCAGCGATCTGCGGGGCCAGCAACAGGCCCTTGTAGACAATGGTGCGCGTGGACAGCGACGGGATGTAGAAGAACTCTTTGTCGTCGAGTGCGGATTCTGAGATTTCGCGTTCCGCGCGTTTACGCAACACGTAAAGTTTGCGTTCCAGTTGGTCCTGAGTAAGCTTCGCTTTAGAAGCGATGAACATCTGCTGGATGTAGGGCTGCGAAGCGCGCGCAATGCGCCCGATGGCATCCGCGTTGACCGGCGTATCGCGCCAGCCGAGCACTTCGAGTCCTTCTTCTCCGGCGATTCGTTCGAGAATACCTTCAATCAGCAAGCGCGGTTTGCGATCCACCGGGAAGAAGACCATCCCGACGCCGTATTGACCGGCCTCGGGGAGGCGGAAGCCGAGTTGCGCGCACTCGCCCGCGAAGAACGCATGCGGGATTTGTATGGTGAGGCCGGCGCCGTCGCCCGTATCGGGGTCGCATCCGCACGCGCCGCGATGCGTAAGGTTGATGAGGATCTGTAGGCCTTTGACGATGATGTCATGCGAGGCAACGCCTTTGATGTTGACGACAAAGCCCATGCCACAGGCGTCGCGCTCCAGACGCGGGTCGTAGAGGCCCTGCGCTTTCGGCAAGCCGTTGTTGAAGCCGCTGGGATGAGAATTTTCCACGGAGTTCTCCCATGCGCCGGGAACATGGGCAGCGCATTAGAAAAATTATAGCGAGCGTTGCATCATTAGTCAAACGGAAGTTGATATATTCATATCATAAGATAATCTTATTCTATTTAGCATCGCCTGAATGCGAGGCAACTACCGCACTCACTCCTTCAATGCCATGACGATGAACGATTCGAAGGGTCACATCGGGCAAAGTGCAACTGCCGGGTGCCTCCGGCCAGATGATACATTCATAGCGATGGGAAACGTGCTCGAGTTGCGGGGGGTGACCAAGGAGTTTGGAGCGCATCGCGCGGCGGATGATCTATCACTTTCGGTGGAGAGAGGGGCGCTGTTTGCGCTGTTGGGACCGAGCGGTTGCGGCAAGACCACCGTGCTGCGGATGATTGCCGGGTTTGAAGAGCCGGACCGCGGCGAGGTATTTCTCAACGGCGAGGATATTGGGCACAAGCCGCCGTACGAGCGCAACGTCAGCACGGTGGTTCAGAATTACGCGCTGTTTCCGCATTTGACGGTGCGGGAGAATATCGAATTTGGCCTGCGGCGGCGGAAGATGGACGCGCTGGAGAGGCGCGTGCGCGATGTTGTGGAACTGGTGCAGCTCGGGG
>JAENWC010000071.1 GCA_016650235.1 Terriglobia bacterium | reverse complement strand
CGGGATGGTCGGCCAGTTCGGCTTTCGTTGCCGCGCGATGCCATTGATCCTGTTGCACAATCCGGGCGATGAAATACCCCGTATCAATGAAGATCGCCATCGCCGTAGACCACCTCGTCCACACGGCTAGCCCAGTCCCTATCCGGGGTTTGTACCATGCCGTCCATCCACGCAAACGGATCCACATTCCGCTTTCGGCTCTGCGACCGCAGATTTTGCTGCATCGTCTCGCGGATCCATTGCGCCAGAGGAATTCCCAATCGCGCCGCTTCCGCCTTCATTTCGGCAGCCAAAGGATCCGGCAACGTGATTTGAAATTTAATGCTCACAGGATCAGTATACATATATAAGTATCATTATACAAGCCCTATCTCGGCCCTATCTCCGCACCCTCCGCACCCTGCTATGCTGTCCCTACCGGCATGAAAATTCTGGTTTCCGCCGGAGAGGCCTCCGGTGACCTTTACACCGCCTCTCTGGTGGCCTCGCTTCGCAACCGCCTTCCGGAGGTTGAATTCCACGGCTGCGCTGGTCCCAGAATGCGCGCGGCCGGTGTGCATCAGGTCATCGACGCAGCCAATCTCAACGTGGTGGGCTTGATTGAAGTAGTGCGCCATATCCCTCGTATTTACCGCGAATACCGCAAGTTATCGGACTGGGCCCGCCGCGAGCGCCCCGCCGTGGCCATCCTCACCGACAGCCCGGACTTCCACCTCCGCCTCGCGCGGCGTCTGAAGCGCCAAGGCATCCCGGTGATTTACCTCATCGCGCCGCAGGTGTGGGCCTGGCGCAGCGGCCGCATTGCGCAAATGCGCCGCAACATACGCGAGCTACTCTGCATTTTCCCCTTCGAGGTTGAGTTTTTCGCGCGGCATCAGATGCCGGCCACCTACATCGGCCATCCGCTCACACGTTTAGTGAAGCCCGCCTTTACGCGCGATGAGTTTCTACGGAAACACCGCATCCCCGCCAACCGGCCCATAGTGACGCTATTGCCGGGCAGCCGCCCCGGCGAAATGTCGCGCCACCTGCCCCTGCTGGCCCGTGCCGCGGAACTCATGAACCGCCGCCAGGCCACAACTTTTCTTCTGGCCACTCCGGCCGGACTCATTTCGCGGCTGGGAGCCTCATTTTTTACGGAACCGATTGGCTCGGCAGCCATCCAACATATAGAAGGGGAAACCTGGGACACCATCGCGCACGCGGATCTGGCACTGGCCGCCAGCGGCACTGTGACCATTGAAGCAGCGCTTCTGGGAACGCCCATGGTCGCCTACTATAAGGTCAATCCGCTGAGCTGGTGGATGGGCCGGTTTCTGGTGAAAGTGCCGTTCTTTTCGATGGTCAATCTGATTGCCGGGCGGCAGGTCGTGCCGGAAATGATACAAAATGGACTGACGGGAGATTCCTTGGCCCAGACCGCTACATCCCTGTTGGAGGATTCCGGCGCGCGAGCGCGCATGAAGCAGGACCTTGCCGAAATAGCCGGGCGGCTGGCCACCAGCGCCGATCCTATGGAGCTGGCCGCGGAACGAGTTTTGCGTGTGCTTTCCGGCGAGGTAGACAAATAATGGCAGCTAGAAAACCGATCTGGGCACTCATCGCATTTATTTCACTGATCCCGTCAGCGGCGCATCTGGGGGCGCAGCAGGATCGCCGCACGCGCCTCGATGTGCAGGATGTGACGATCGATGCCGACATCAACCCGCGCACACAGTCACTTTCGGCCACCGCCGTGGTGCGCTTCATTCCCTTGGATGACAACGCTTATTCGGCCACCTTCGAACTGAATAACGCGCTGCAGGTCTCGCGCGTGGTGGACGCGACCGGACGGCAAATTCCGGCCGTACGCTCCCAGCAGGACTTCTCCGTCCGGCTCACTTTTCCCGAATCGCTAAAAAAAGGTGAGGTCGCCACCGCCATCTTCACCTACGATGGCCGCCTTACGGGTCTGGAAGAGTCCCCCATCTACGGCATTAAGTTCGCCTCCATACAAGAGGATTTCGCCTATCTGATGTATCCAGCGCGCTGGTTCCCGGTGAATGAGTACACCGCGGACCGCTACAGCGCGAAGTTCAAGATCGGCGTTCCGGACGGTTACAAGGTGCTGTGCAGCGGCCTGGAGACGAAGGCAAGCGTAAGCGGGAAGACCGTTTATGAGTTCGACTACAGCCGGCAAGCGTTTCCGGGGAGCGTTGCGGTAGTGCGCGGGGAGCCGCAGATGAGCCGCTCCCAGGGCATCACAACCACTCTTTACCTCCGCGGAGAATCGCAAGGGATGGCAGCCGCCTATGGCGAGGAGATTGCCAGGCAGATGGCCTTTTTCACGTCCCTCTACGGACTTCCTCCACAGGCCGACCTCACCGTAATGGAAACCGACGCCGGCACGCCCAACGGCTACTCCGCTCCGGGCATGATTTTCCTGAGCACGCGCGCCATCGGAAAAAAGGTTGACACTCGCCTTCTCTCCAATCAAATCTCCCGGCAGTGGTGGGGCACGCTGGTTTCTCCGGTCTCGCGCAATCATATCTGGATCACCAACTCGGCCGCGCGGTACTCGGAACTGTTCTGGTTGGAGCAAAACTCGGGCCCGGCCGCGGTGGAAGCCGAGATGAAGGATATCTTTGTCGAAGCGCTTACTGTGGCTGAGCCTCCCGTGATTCAATCCGCGCGGCTCGAGGATTATTCCCCCGAGTTCTGGGCCGTCACTTCCGCCAAGGGAACCGCTGTGCTCGGCATGCTGCGCTTCATCATTGGAGATGAAGCTTTTCAAAAGACGCTCAAATCGCTGCTGACGACGGGCGCATGGAAATCACTCAGCACCGATGACGTCCGCAAAGCCGCCGAAACCGCCTCGGGCAAGAACTTGCAGGGCTTCTTCATACAGTGGATCGAATCCACCGGCGCTCCCGAGTTCAAACTCGAGTACACTGTTTTCCGCACCAGCAAGGGCTTCCGGATCATGGGCAAGATCAACCAGGATCTGGATACCTTCCGCATGCCCGTCGATCTGCAAATTGAGACCGAAGGAAACCCGGAAACCAAACAAGTGGAAGTGGTCGGCACCGCCTCGGAGTTCTTTGTCGAATCCTTCGGCCGCCCGAAGAAGGTGGTCCTCGACCCCGCGCACCGCGTGCTGCGCTATTCCAATCCCGTCCGCGTCGCGGTGGCCATCCGCCGCGGCGAGATGTTTGCCGAGATCAGCGAATTCGGGGATGCCCTCAAGGAGTATCAGAAAGCGCTCGACGTCAATCGTAACTCGTCTCTGGCGCATTACCGGGTAGCCGAGCTATTCTTCCTGCAGCGAAACTACCAGGCCGCCGCCAACGAATTCCGCGAAGCCCTCAGCGGCGATCTGGAACCGAAGTGGACCGAGGTCTGGACGCACATCAATCTCGCAAAGATCTTCGATATCACCGGCCAGCGCGAGCGTGCCGTCAACGAGTACAATCAGGCCATCCGCACCAAGGACAACACGCAAGGCGCGCAGGAAGAGGCGGCCAAATACCTCATGACGCCTTACGAGCGGCCCGCCACCACGCAGTAGATCGTACTATCATGGCAGCGGACTTCCGCATGGCCCGCTCGCTCACACTGCTCGCTCTGACTCTTCTCCCTAATCTGACGGCCGACTATCGTCCGCCCGCGGACGACAAGCCCGCTCAGCGCAGGCCCGGCGCGGCCAGCATCCTCCCCGGCGGACGCCAGATCACTCCGCTCGGCAGACAGTACGGCACCGGGCCGGGACCGTTCGGCCTCGCCGTGAGCCCCGGTGGCAAGACGGTGGTGAGCGCCGACGGCGGCCCCGGCCGCTATGCCGTCACTACGCTGCAAAGAAACAAACGAACTGGATGGACAAGCGAACACTTCGTCGCCCGGCGCAAAGGCGAGCCTGGCGATGACGATGCGGACAATTGGCGCAGCGTCTTCATGGGCCTCGCCTTCACCTCCGATCACCACGTGCTGGTGTCGGAAGGCAACTCAGGCCGCGTCCGCTGGATCGATGCCCGCACCGGCAAACCACGCCACATCTTCCATCTCAACACGGACGGTTATAAGGATTCCTATTCCGGTGACCTTGCCTACGACGCCTCACGCCAACGGCTCTACGTCCTGGACCAGGCCAACTTCCGCCTCGCCGCCTTCGATACCATCAAGCGCCGCGCGCTTTTTTCGATCCGCACCGGGAGGCTCCCCTTCGCCATGGCTCTCTCGCCTGATGGCAAACGCGCCTATGTCGCGGGCATCGGCATGTTCGAGTACAAACCCATCCCGGGCGCTCGCCGTGAGCAGGCCCGCGACACCGGGCTGCCATTCCCCGCCTTCGGCTTCCCGTCGCCGGAAGCACTCGCCGGCGCGCAGCGCGACACCGCCTTAGGACCGGTGCAGGTGCCGGGGCTCGGTGACCCCAACGTAGTGGAGTCCAACTCCATCGCCGTCATTAACCTTGAAAACCAAAACGAACCCAAACTCGAAAGGTTCATTCGCACGGGACTCCCGTTCGGCCCAAGCTCGAAAGGCGGCAGCAGCCCCTCAGGGGTCACTGCCACGGCCGATCGTATTTTTGTCTCCAATGGCCACAACGACTCCATTTCTGTGATCAGCGCCGCCACACTGGAGTTGGAGAAAGAGATTCCCCTTCGCATTCCCGGCCTCGAACACCTGCGCGGGATTCTTCCCATCGGCTCCCTCTACCATCCGGAAACCGGCTGGTTGCTGGTTGCCGAGGCCGGCATTAACGCCATCGGCGTCATCGACACACGCACGCTCGAAGTGATCGGTCACCTTCCCACCGCATGGTTCCCCACCCGCATCGCAGTCGATGACGCCACCGGAACGCTGTTTGTCAGTTGCGCAAAGGGGAACGGCACAGGTCCCAACGCTTCCCGCCGCGGCCCCGAACCCGGCAGCTTTCAGGGCGAGCGCCGCCGTGGAGCCATCAATATTTTTCCTTTGCCGGACCCGTCCGAGATCGCCGAACAGACCAAACGCGTCTTTGCCAACAACGGCTTCTTCCAGCGCCCCCAACTGCCTGCACCGGTTCCCTCCGCAATCGAATACGTTGTCATCATCGTCAAAGAGAACCGTACCTTTGATGAAGTCTTCGGTGACATCACGTCGGCTTCCAACGGTGCGGTGGCCGGGCTCCCCGTCCTGGCGCGTTACGGACGCCATGGGATCGTGCGGCCCCCGCGTGAGGATCTCACCAAACGGCTCAGCTTGCGCGATATCAACGTCACCCCCAATCATCACGAGATGGCGCGCCGCTGGGCCTTTAGCGATAATTTCTATGCCGACGCGGAGGTAAGCGTGGACGGTCATCACTGGCTGGTAGGCTCCTATCCCAACGCCTGGACCGAATCTACGCTGATGGCCTCCTATGGCGGCCAGAAGGACTTTCGTTTTCCGACCACGGCCCCCGGCCGGCTGCTGTTTGCCCAGAGTAATTCGAGCGTTCATCCGGAAGAGCAACTCGAGGCCGGCGCGCTTTGGCATCATCTGGAGCGCCACGGCATCACTTTCCGCAACTTTGGGGAAGGCTTTGAACTGGCCGGCGCCGACGAGGGGCAAGGCCTGAAGCCCACCGGAGCACGCTATCTCACCAACGTCCCCATGCCGGACCCGCTCTACCGCAACACCTCGCGCAACTACCCGAACTACAACATGAACATCCCGGATCAGTTTCGCGCCACGCAGTTCATCAATGAGATTGACGAGTTGTACGTCAAGCCAGGCAAACCCCTGCCCCGCCTGCTCTACATACACCTGCCGGGCGACCATATCGCCAAGCCGCGTCCCGATGACGGCTATCCGTTTGCCGCCAGTTTCGTCTCCGACAACGACTACGCGCTCGGGCGCATTGTCGAGTATCTCTCGCACACGAAATGGTGGCCCAGGATGGCCATCTTCGTTACTGAGGATGATGCGCAGGGAGGCGTGGACCACATCGACTCCCATCGAACTATCTTTATGGTCGCGAGTCCCTACGCCAGGAAGAATCATGTTTCCCACGTCAACACAAGTTTCCCCAGCCTCTTAAAGACCGTTTTCCGGCTGCTGCGCCTGCCGCCGTTGAATCTGTATGACGCCACGGCCGCCGATTTGGCAGACTGTTTCACCACCTCACCGGATCTGACACCCTACAAAGTGTTGCCCACCGACAAAGAGATCTTTGACCCGGCGCTGGCAAGGGAGCCTTTGGATCCACAACCGAGCCCGCGCATGGACGACCCACGCGTGCTCAGCGAGCAGCACCGCCGGCAGAGATAGCCTGCGGTACAACAACAGGCGAAAACTTCGGCTTATTGCCGAAGCAGGGGGCCGCGTTCATTTCGAGGAACTCCCGCCGAGCGAGCTGCAAGTTGTCGCCCGGTATCTTTTGGAGCGGCACAGTTTCCAATCTGGTAGTGACGAGCATCTGCGTGCGGTCTTGGAGTACTATGATCTCAAACGGCTGACCACGCATGTCGGCACGACGTTGCTGGAAGTCCTGGAGAGAGGAGTATCCCGTACGTGGACGAGTTCCTGAGTGGTATGCGCAAAATAGCCAGTCGCGTGACTCGCCTGGTGTTGGAGCAGGCTTTGGTCCCCCTCGCAGGAACGGGCGTAAAATAATGGGGTGCCTGACAAGGCGATGAAGTTGACGGACGCCTTCGGCACCCGCAGCTTATCGGCGTGGCGATAAGCAGTCAGCGGCGGGACTTGTAAGGTGCCCGCCCTGCTGAGAGTCCGTGGGTATCGGTTCTTTTTCTTCAGGCTCAAGCCAGAACTTCGGTGTCCGTTGCAGACGTGAGAGGTCTTCGCGGGCACGAGATGACCGAGATTAGGCAGATCGTGGTGGAGAACGCGCCGTTCTTCCTGGAGAAATGGTATGAGTACTTTGGTGGAAAAAGCTGAAACATTGGCGGTCGAGGTCGCGTGTTCAAAAGACGCGCTGTCTGTAACGTTGTCAGACGGGCGAGTCGTGTCTGTGCCTCTGGTGTGGTTCCCGCGGTTGGCCGACGCGACTCACCGGGAGCGATCCGAATGGGAGTTGATCGGAGGCGGCATCGGCATCCATTGGGAATCAATCGACGAGGACGTCTCCGTGGAAAGTCTCCTGCGGCCCGAAAATTTCATGAGGCTGCCTGACAAGCCGCTACACCCGGCAAGCCGCGCCCGGCGCCGTAGGCCTAGCTCGGGTGGGCAGCGTCGCGCGATTCGTAACTGAGCGGTCGTAGGCAGACCGGAGCCGGGGAGGCGGAAAAACTGTGGTCACCACCGATGGTGGTCCAGGCCATTATGCCATCGACTGGCTTCAGAACTGCGAACGCGCAGGATGGACAAGTGAGCGTTTTATCGAACCACGCCACGTCTTCGATCTCAATCAACACCGGCGGTTATCAGGATTCCTACCCGGCAGCTTTCAAGGCGAGCTTCTTCCAGCGCCCCCAACTGCCTGCACCGGTTCCCTCCGCAATCGAATACGTTGTCATCATCGTCAAAGAGAACCGTACCTTTGATGAAGTCTTCGGTGACGACGCGGAGGTAAGCGTGGACGGCCATCACTGGCTGGTAGGCTCCTATCCCAACGCCTGGACCGAATCCACTCTCATGGCCTCCTATGGCGGCCAGAAGGACTTTCGTTTTCCGACCACGGCCGGCTGCTGTTTGCCCAGAGTAATTCGAGGCCGGCGCCGACTAGGGGCAAGGCCTTCAGCCCACCGGAGCACGCTACCTCACCAACGTCCCCATGCCGGACCCGCTCTACCGCAACACCTCGCGCAACTACCCGAACTACAACATGAACAT
>JAENWC010000070.1 GCA_016650235.1 Terriglobia bacterium | reverse complement strand
TGCTGGTCGTCCTGGCATTGATTGTCGCCATGTTTGCCGTTTTCGGCGCGGATGCCGGGGCAGCTCTGACCTATGAATACGAAGTAGTCAAGATGTTACTCGCTACCGGAGTCTGCATGCTCTGCATGCACTACTACGACCTGTACGACTCGATGGTCTTACACAGCTTCGCCCAGATGACGATCCGCATCGTTCAGGTGTTTGGTACGGTTTGTCTGATTCTGGCGTTTCTTTATTACGTCTATCCGGTGTTCCGGCTGAACAAGGACTTGCTCATCGTCTGGGTCTTCCTGGCCGGCGTTTCTCTTATCGTCTGCCGCAAGTTCTTCCTGGCTCTGAACCGCTCGGTGGGGCTAATCCAAAGGACTCTACTCGTCGGCGCCGGCCCGCTCGCCGGAGTTCTCGCGCGAGAGATCGAATCGCGTCCGGAGTTGGGAATCGACCTGGTGGGTTACGTTGGCAGTGAACCCGGGCGCGAGGGTGAGCTTCAGAACTTGAGTTATCTGGGCACCCCGGATCGTCTGCGCGGATTGCTGCAACGGCACCGCATCCAGCGAGTGGTGGTGACAGGGGTGGATTGCCGGGGATGTTCGCGGGAAGCGTTGCTCGAGAAAGAGGCGCAAGGCGTGATCGTTGAGGACGGATCCAAGCTTTATGAGGCTGTGGCCGGGCGGGTCGATTTGTCGGCCCTCCACCCCGATACGATACTGTTGCCGGAACGATTTCGCATCTCGCCGACGCTGATCTATAAGCGTGCGGCTTCGATCATCCTCTCTTCGATCGGCCTTCTGCTAAGCCTGCCAATCATGGCGCTGACCGCCATTGTCATCAAACTGGATTCAAGGGGACCTGCAATCTTCCGGCAAAAGCGCGTCGGCAAAGATGGTAAGCCCTTCATACTTTATAAATTCCGGACGATGCGGGAGGACGCGGACTCGGGAGGCAAGACCAAACCGGCTCTCAACAATGATGGCCGCGTCACGCGGGTAGGACGATGGCTGCGCCACAGCCGGATCGACGAATTTCCGCAGTTATTCAACATCCTTCGCGGCGACATGTACCTCATCGGACCACGGCCTTTTGCGCTGGACGAAGAAGAGGAACTGGCGCAGCAGATTCCGTTTTACTCCAAGCGCTGGACCGTCAAGCCAGGCGCCACGGGATGGGCGCAAGTGCGCCGCGGATACAACGCCACTCTCGACGACAACGTCGAAAAGCTGAGCTACGATCTTTACTACATCAAGAACCTTTCGGTGGGGCTCGATTTCCTGATCCTTTTTGAAACCGTCAAAATCCTGCTGCTTGGTAGAGGTGGAAGGTGACGGACTTGAGAACTCGATGAACTGCATTTTTTCGGTTGACGTGGAAGACTGGTTTCACATACTCGACGTGCCCGCTACCCCCAGGATGTCCGAGTGGCAGTCATTGCCTTCGCGTGTGGAGATGAATTTTCGAAAGCTGTTGGACTTGTTCAGCGCGAATAACGTAAAGAGCACTTGTTTCTTCCTCGGATGGGTCGCCGAAAAGTATCCCCATCTGGTGAAGGAAGCCAGCGCCCTCGGCCATGAGGTCGCATCGCATGGTTACTCTCACACTCTTATCTACAAGATGTCTCCCGAAGAATTCGACCGGGACATTCGCCGGTCAAAGCAGATCCTGGAGGATATTTCGGGCCAGGAAGTCATCGGCTACCGTGCGCCGGGGTTCTCGGTGACCGCGAAGACGCCCTGGTTCTTCGAAAAACTCGCCGGCGCAGGCTACCGGTACGATTCCTCGGTATTCCCGGCTCGCAGGGAACACGGCGGCATGGCCGCGTCACCATGTTCTCCTCACGCGATCCACGAGAGTTCGTCGCATTCCCTGATTGAATTTCCCATGTCTGTAGTGGAGATACTCTCGACACGCCTATGTCTGTTTGGAGGAGGATATCTCCGGCTCTTCCCGTGGGGCCTGACGAGAATGATGGCGTCCAGAGTGATGGCCGAAGGAAGGCCGGTTATCTTTTACGTTCACCCTCGGGAAATCGACCCCGGCCATCCACGGCTCCCAATGGGTGTTGTCAGGGCGTTCAAATCTTACGTAAATCTCAAGACCACGCAAGCCAAAGTGGAACGGATCCTGGCGGAATTTGAAGTAACCACCTTTCGGCGGTTCATGGAAGAGCATTGGAACGTATTCGCCTGTTCCCCTGTCTCGGGCTTTACGCCAGCGGTTCGCGCCAGAGCCGCCGCTGGTTCGACTTAGGAGCGCAGCATGGTTCATGTAGGGATTTGCGAAGACCCACCGGCTTGGGGCCGGTATGCTGCATCCAATCCGAATAGCTGTTCTCAAGACCCCCAAAGGAGTTCCTGATTATGGATAGAAGACGCGCACTGATCACAGGTATTACTGGCCAGGATGGTTCATATCTGGCAGAACTTCTCTTAGCCAAGGGCTACGAAGTTCACGGTATTGTTAGGCGGGTCGCGTTGGAGGATCCCAGCCGTCGTCTCAACCGGCTCTCCGGCGTTCTTGACAAGGTGCACTTGCACGCCGCTTCATTGGAGAGCTTTCCCAGCCTGTGCCGCGTTCTCCAAAAGGTGGAGCCAGATGAATGCTATAATTTGGCTGCACAGAGCTTCGTCAGCTACTCATTTGATGATGAGTTCTCTACCTTTAACACCAACATAAATGGCACACATCACGTGTTGGCCGCCGTGAAAGACATAGTACCGCGATGCCGGTTCTATTTCGCGGGGTCAAGCGAGATGTTCGGGAAGGTCGAGGAGACGCCGCAGACCGAGACGACTCGCTTTCACCCCCGCTCAGCATACGGCATTAGCAAGGTGGCCGGGTTTGAACTCACACGCAATTATCGCGAAGCGTACGGTCTGCATGCGACCAGCGGCATACTCTTTAATCATGAGTCACCACGGCGGGGCTTCGAATTCGTTACTCGTAAAATTACGTCTGGAGTCGCGCAGATCCTCGCCGGGCGAACAAAAACCTTACACCTCGGCAATTTGGCCCCGTGTCGCGACTGGGGCCATGCTCACGATTATGTAGAAGCAATGTGGCGCATGCTTCAACAGGATGCTCCTGACGATTATGTGGTCGCAACGGGTGAAACTCATTCGGTCCGCGAGTTTGTCGAAATCGCCTTTAGTAGTGTGGGGTTGAACTTTCAAGAGTATGTGGTAGTGGACCCGCAACTTTACCGGCCAGCCGAGGTAAACCTCCTTGTGGGCAACGCCGCTAAGGCTCGCACCTGCCTAGGATGGGAGTCACAAACATGCTTTCGGGAACTGGTGACGCAAATGGTAAAGGCGGATTGTCAAGAGGCGGGTGTTTGGGTGAACGATGATCGCCGTATCAGGCCAAAATTCGTCGACAGGTTAACCAGTACGGGAATGGCGGAAAAGGTCGCCAATATATAAGCCGAGGATTGTGATGGAAGAGAAGGTTGCCACGGCGCTATTCGGAAGCGGAGTAGCGTGGATTCTATACTGTTACATCGGATATCCAATGGTGCTTCTTATTCTGGCGTGTTTTAGGCTGAAGCGCGCAGTGTGTGATGAAGGGTATACCCCTAAGGTGTCTGTGCTGATAGCGGCTCGCAATGAGGAGAGGGACATCGGTTGGAAGATAGCTGAGACGCTGGCGTGGGATTATCCTCAAGATGGCCTCGAAATCCTCGTGGTTTCAGATGCGTCGGATGATCGCACTGACGAGATCGTGCGTGAATGTCACGACCGTCGAGTCCGGTTGGTTCGTCTTGAGAAACGCGGCGGTAAGCAGCGGGGCCTGAATCGCCTCGTTCCGGAAGCCACGGGGGACATTCTGTTTTTTACAGACGCGAATGCCCATATCGGCCCAAGTTGCCTGAAACGAATGGTAAGGCACTTTGCAGACGGAGAGGTGGGCTGTGTCACGGGTGTCACGCGGCCGGTTCTGACCGCACAGTCCCAGGCCATTGGGAGTGGAGCGAGCGTGTTTTTGAGCTTTGAAGGCATACTGAATTCACTCGAAAGCTTGATCGGATCGGTGATGGTTTGCGATGGCGCCATTTTTTGCATCCGCAGAGGGCTGTTTTCGCCACTCACGCCAACGATTGCTAACGATCTTGAGTTGCCGATGCGAATCTATCATTCGGGTTTCTTAAATGTGTATGAGCCGGATGGCGTGGTTAGCGAACGGGATACTAGTTCTCTGAGGGAGGAATTTGCACGCCGGCGGAGGATATCTGCGCAGGGGATGGCAGGAATGTGGGAGTTGCGGCATACTCTGGTTGGCCTGCGGGGCTGGCAGTTTGTATCTCATAAACTCATGCGGTATCTGACATTGATCCCTCTGATGTTGATGGCCGTTGGTACTGTGGGAGCGACCAGAAATGCGTTCTGGAATAGCTTACTTATACTGCAAGGAATGACTTATTGTTTGGCGGCGTGCGTGGCACTGCTCACAGCCTGCGGATACGCCGTAGGGAGGGTCCTTTCAGTGCCGTTTTATGTTCTGTTCGGGTGCATTGGGGCAATTATAGGTATCGTGGACTGGGTTCGTGGTAAACAGTACGATATATGGGAGACGGCCATATTATCCCGGGGTCCTGCGGCGTTAACGAGCCAGGACGCCGGAGATTGACCGTATTCGGCATCCTATGGGGAATAGCAGCACAATCGTAACGAGTGTTGGGAGCCGAAATCTCTCTGTGCGCACGCTCGAAGTATCAGGGGAAGCGGAATGGGATGAATTTGTCCGGGAACACCCGCTTGGGACACCGTTCCATCTCATTGCCTGGAAGAAGTGCTTGGAAGAGAATTTCCCATTCAGAGCGGAGTACCTGGTGGCTTTTGACGGAGACCTCTTAAAGGGAGTGCTTCCATTGTTCCTGGTGGATAACTGGTTGGTGGGCAAAGCCTTGGTCTCAACGCCAGTGGCGCCCTACGGGGGCGCACTCGCCACAACCCAGGAAGCCTTTATGGCGTTGCGGGACGCGTTGGCTAACCGGGCGCAGGAGATCGGGGTGCAATATGCCGAACTCCGCAACGTCTACGCGGAACAAAGCTTGGGATTTGAGCGCGTCACACGCCACGTGATCTACATGGGACCGCTGGAAGCAGGCGAAGAAAAGCTGCTAGAGAGCATCCCGCGCAAGACCCGGCGCATCGTGCGCAAGAGCCTGGAGGAGAAGTTTATTACGCGTGTCGAGACTGAAAACCCCGCGCGTTTTGAAGACCTCTACTGCCGCAACCTGCGGCGGCTTGGTACGCCCCCCTATCCGCGCCGCTTCATGCGGTCGTTACTCAAAAACTTCCGCGGCAGCGTGGATATCCGCGAGGTCTACCTTGAAGGCAAGCTCGTGTCTGCGGTTCTTAACCTGTACTTTGGAAAGACCGTCCTACCCTCCTACGGGGCGGCCGATCCGGCCTACAATGCACACGCGCCGAGTACCTTCATGTACTACGACCTTATGCGGGTTAGCGCCGCAGCCGGCTACGAGACCTACGATTTCGGTAAGAGCAAGATCGAGACTGGCTCCGGGCATTTCAAATCCCACTGGGGACTCAAGGAACTGCCTCTACACTACGAGATTCTGCTGGTCAAACGCAAACAGTTGCCCAATTACACTCCCACTAACCCCAAATATCAACTGGCAATCCGCATGTGGCGGTGGCTTCCGTTATGGGTGACACGAATGATAGGCCCACCAATTCTAAAAAGACTCCCCTGACGATGAGTTGGAGTATGGCCTAACCTAACAGGTTTCAATATAGGCGGATAGCTCAACGGTTAGAGCAACTCTTATACACGGAGGAGGCTGCATGGTTCAAGTCCTGCTCCGCCTACCAGCCCCTCTCGCACCAACTCCGAGATCCATGAAAAAGAAGCGTAAGCTCAATCTGTTCGTGCTTATCGACGCCCTCGGGTGGCCGTATGTTCAGGCACAGGATTTCCTCGTGGACCTGTTGCCGTACCGGCGTTCCCTGCGAACGGTTTTGGGTTTCAGTTCCGGCGCGATCCCGACCATTCTCACGGGGCAGCTTCCCACCTTCACAGGCCACTGGAACCTTTTCTACTACGATCCGCAAGGCTCGCCGTTCCGCTGGCTGCGCTACTTCGCCTTCTTGCCGGACGCCGTCCTCACGCATCGCGTCGCCACTAAGCTCATCAAGGAGCTCGGACGGAGGGTGATGGGTATGGGGCCCCTGTTTGAGTGCTGCGTCAGCCCACGCCTGCTGCCGTGGTTTAATTGGCTGGAGAAGCGCAACATCTATGCCAAGGGCGGCATTACCGGTGCACCCTCTATTTTTGACGAATTGGACCGCAGGAACATCGCGCACCACGTCTACACCTACCATCATCTGACCGATAAGCAGATTCTGGAGCAGGCCTGTAAAGACGTGCAGAACTCTGACGCCGGCTTCTATTTCATCTACCTGTGCGAGATGGATATGTTCCTCCACATGAACTGTGCCAAGCCCGCCAAAGTGTCTGAGAAGCTCGCCTGGTATGAGAGCCAAATCCGCGAGCTCTATGAACTGGCGCGCACGATCGACCCCGATACCGTTCTCACCATCATGTCCGACCACGGCATGACGCCTGTGCGCCAGCATTTCGATCTGGTGTCCAAGATCGAAATGCTCGCCTTCAAAATGCCACAGGACTACTTGGCGGTCTACGACTCCACCATGGCGCGCTTCTGGTTCTTCAACGACAAGACGCGCGTCGCCTTTGACAACCTGCTGAACGATGTGCACTGCGGCCATATAATTTCCGAGCGCGAGCTGCGCGACCTGGGCATCTGGTTCGACGATGGCCGCTACGGCGAGGTGATCTTCCTGCTCGATCCGGGCTGGCTATTTGCCAAGAGCGATTTCACAAACTCGCAGTGGGTGCCCGCGGGCATGCACGGCTATCACCCAGCCGACCCGTACTCGGATGCGGTGTTTCTTACGAATCGAAAACCGCCCGTCGAGATGCGGACCATCGCCGACATCCATGCCTGCATGATGGATGTGATCGGATGAACCCGCCGCTTTCACTCGTCGAGTTTTCGATCGCACCGGTACGCGGCGGCGTGGAGGAGCATGTCCTCACTCTATTGCGGGGACTCGACAAGAGCCTCTTCCGCTTGGCGTATGTCTGCCCGGCTGAGTTGATTGAAAAGCTTTCTGGCGATGTTCCGCCCGAGGTGGAGATGGTGCCGCTGCGTCTGGAGTCGCCGCTCGACGTGGCCGGGTCCTGGCGCCTCGCGACGATTCTGCGGCGGTTGAAAGCGGATATCTTCCACGCCCACATGTTCCAGGCGAGTTTCGCCGGGACGCCCACGGCATGGGCATGCGGCGTGCCAGCGGTGATCGAGACGCCCCATGTCAGGGAACAATGGCGCACCGGGTGGATCAAGTCGCACTACTACATCGACCGCCTGATCGGTCGCTTTGTCGACCATTACATTGCGGTGTCGGAGGCCAATGCCCGATATCTGGTTGAGGTGAAACGGCTGCCTGCGAGCAAAATCTCGGTTATCCCCAACGGCTGCGATGTGTCGAGCTTTGACCCCCATCGTCCCGCGCCGCGCGAACTCAAACAGCGGCTCGGCTTCGATGGTGCCGATCCAGTGCTCGTAGTGGGCGCACGCCTCGAACCGCAGAAGGGCCATCGGGTACTGATCAAAGCCCTCCCGCTGGTGCTCGAGCATTTTCCAAACGTAAAGCTGGTTTGCGCGGGCGACGGAAGCCTGCGGGGCGAACTCGAGGCCATGATGCGAGAGCATGGGCTCGAACACGTCATACGGTTCGTGGGCTATCAATCCGCCATGGCCGAATGGCTGGCGCTGGCGGATATCGTTGTGCTGCCCTCGTTCTTCGAGGGTATGCCGCTGATCGCCCTTGAAGCCCTCGCTGCGGCGCGGCCCGTAGTGGCCACCGCGACGGACGGGACTGTGGAAGTGGTGATCGACGGCGAAACGGGGCTCACCGCGAAGCCGGGCGACCCGCGGGAGCTTGCTACGGCGATTCTGCGGCTGTTGCGCGATCCCGCGCTGGCGAGAAGGCTAGCAGCCGCCGGACGTGCCCGCGTGCTTGCTCGCTTTTCCATGGCCCAGCAGGTACAGTCTACGCAAGCCCTGTACATTCGCACGTGGCAGGAGTCGGCACAGGGTATGGCAGCGCGGCAGCGACGCATTTGCACCTCCGCGGGGATGAACTGAGGCAATGGGATTGCTAGGACATAGCACGATGGAGAACTGCTCCACCGCGGCCACCAGCCTCATCGCTGCCAACACCGTTCGCGTCTGTGGCGATCGGTTCGGAACCGCGCTACGTGCGGTGGTATTGACCGGCAGCCTCGCACGCGGTGAGGGTACGTGGGTGCGGCAGGGCGAAGGCTGGCGGCTACTCGGGGATGCGGATCTTTTTCTGGTTTTCCATAGCGGTGCCCCGATGCCGCCCGAAGGCACCCGCGCCACCGAAGAGGCGATCGAGCGTGCCCTGGCCAAAGACGACGTTGTCGCTCATGTCAGTCTGGCTCCGGTGTATCCGGAGTTCTTGGCCCGCATGCCCCGCCATATCGCGACCTATGAACTGCGTGCGTGCGGCCGCGTGGTGTGGGGCGACGCGGAAGTGCTCTCGCTGGTGCCAAAGTTTTCCGCCGCCGAACTTTCCCGCGAAGATGCCTGGAGAATGTTGGCCAATCGCATTATCGAACAATTGGAAGCGGCGGCAACCGACGAAGGCGTGCTTTCGGCGCGCTCGCAGTATGCGACCGCGAAACTGTTTCTCGATATGGCAACCTCCTACCTGGTCTTCACGGGGTTGTACCAGCCGGCCTACGGCCAGCGCGCCCGTGTGCTCCAACAGGCCGCCCGGGACCATCGTGCTGATGCGCCGTTTCCCCTCGCGCCCTTTGCCGAAATCCTCCGTGCCGCCACCGCATTCAAGCTCGAAGCGACGCCGATGCCCTACGCGCCCGAACGGCTCTGGGCCGATGCAGCACGCTATGCCGCTGCCCTCTGGGCCTGGCAGTTGGTCCGGCTCACCGGCGGTTCGCCCAGTTCCGGTACCCACGAGCTCATGAAGCAGTGGATGCGCCAAATGCCTTGGAAAGCCCGACTGCGCGGCTGGGCCTCAGCCGCACGACGCGGCGGTCTGAATGCGAAACTCTGCCTGCGCTGGCTGCGGCTGGTGCCCAAGGGTTCCCCTCGATACCTGACCTATGCCGCAGCGACTGAGCTCTTCTTCCAAGATCCGGATCCCGTAAACTGGCCGATACTGGCCGCCAGTCTGCCCCTACCCGGCACCCCGGCGGTCGAACCGCATAACTGGCAAGCAATGGCGAAAAATATCGCCTTCAACTACCACCAACTTCTCGAAAGTACAACAGCTTGAACAGTTCGAAACAACCGTGGATCCGCCGGTATTCTGCTGGCCAGTAGCGTCCAGCAGAACCCCTTCCTTTTGCAACGTTACACGCGCACAGGTAACCGTGGCTGCAGACCGCAATCGCAACCAAATGAGCAATCGATCCCGCAAGCGCTTATTGATGCTTTCTACCTTCGTGCCCGTTCCCTCCACCAACGGCTCATCCATGCGGGTGTGGGCCATGCTCCGTTGTCTCACCGCCGAGCGGTATGACGTGGAGCTGATGTGCTTCGGCAATGCGGATGATGAAGCCCGCTCCCGCCAGATGGGACCGGACCTCTGCACCGGCGTGGAAGTGATCCCGCATCCTTCTATCAGCCTCTCGGGGCGGACCGACGCAGTAGGCCGCCTGGGCGCCGTGCTCGCGCGTAAACCCTACTCGGTCGCGCGGTCGCGCTCCGCCCTCATGCGCCAACGCATTGCTGAACGGCTTGCGGGGGGCGGCTTCGACGCGGTCCTCTGCGAAGAGACCAACCTGTTGATCAACCTGCCGGCCGCCCTTCCCGTGCCGCTCATCGTGGATCACCAGAACGTAGAGTATCTATTGCTCCAGCGCTATATCGAACACTCCGGCAGCCTCGCACGCGGCCTCTACGCGCGGCTGGAAGCAGCCAACACCCGCGCATGGGAGCGCTACGCCTGCGTACGCGCGCAACTCGTGCTTGCCTGTTCAGCGCACGATCGGTCGGTGTTCGAGAAGCTGCACCAGGAGTCGCCGGTCGCCGTGGCGCCCAATGTGATCGACGTGGCCAGCTACCAGCCGGCGCCCGAAGGCGAGCCCGGTACGGTGCTGTACACTGG
>JAENWC010000069.1 GCA_016650235.1 Terriglobia bacterium | reverse complement strand
GTCGAAAAACTGTGCACCATCTCCGGCCGTTCCACTTTCCACACTGCCTTGCCGCTCTGCTGGTCCACCGCCACCAGATAGGCTTCCTCATCCTGATCGCAGATCATGAGGACCTTGCCATCGGCCAGCACCGGCGAGGCGCCCATTCCATGAAAATTCGTGAACGGTCCCAGCGCATGCCGCCACCGCTCCGCGCCATCGCGATCATAGGAAATCAGCCCGTAGCCGGCGAAGAATACGTATACGTTCGACCCGTCCGTTACCGGCGAGGGAGCCGCGGGATCGTTCAGCTTGTTCCGCTTCTCGTCGCGATTCCCCGGCGCTTCCCGCCGCCACAGCACCTTGCCGGTTTTCCGATCCAGCGCCAGTGTCAGCAGTTTCCCGTTCTCATGCCCGGTCAGGTAAATCCTGCCGGCGGTGAGCACCGGAGAGGACTTCCCCTGCGGTATGCTCGTCTTCCAAACCACGTTCTTGTTCGCGGCGATTTCCCGCGGCAGCGGCCCGTCTTCTGAAACACCGGACCCATTGGGGCCGCGGAACCGATCCCATTCCGCCGGCACGCCGGCAGCCATCAGCAGGAAGAAAGGCAGAAGCTTCATCGATCCATCATCATACTAAGTAAACACTCCTGCCGGTTTCCTGATAAGATGATCGCCCATGCGCGCAAGAATCGTCACGTTCATGTTCCTGTTCAGCGTGCTGAGCTATTTTGACAGGACCATTCTCTCCATCGCCGCCCCTGGAATCATGAAGGAGTTCTCGATCTCCGAAACCGAGATGGGCTTTGTCTTCTCCTCCTTCCTGCTCAGCTACACCATCCTCATGATCCCCGGCGGACGCTGGGCAGACCGCTTCGGCCCGCGCAACGTCCTCACCGGATTCGCCGTCGGGTCCGGACTTTGCACCGCCCTCCTCGCCGCCGCCGGGCGTCCCGGACTCGGCGCGCTGATTGGCATCGGCCCAGCCTTCGCGCTCATCCGCCTCGCCTTCGGCGTCTTCACCGCGCCCATCTATCCAACCTCCGGAAAAATGACCTACAACTGGATGCCGCCACACCTGCACGCGCGTGTCATGGGAATCGTCAACAGCGGCGCCGGACTCGGTGGAGCCGTCTCCCCTCTCCTTTTCACCTGGATGATCGGCTCCTACGGTTGGCGCATCTCCTTCGTTCTCGCCGGACTTGCGACCGTTGCGGCCGGATTGATCTGGTACGTCACCGTGCGCGACCATCCGCCGGACGCGCAGCCCGTCGTCCATACTGAATCCGCCGGCGCCCGCTGGCTCCACCTGCTCCGCAACCGCCGCCTCCTCGCTCTCGCCGCCGGATACTTCGCCGTCGACTATTTCGAATACATCTTCTTCTACTGGATCTACTACTATCTGGGCGAGATTCGAAAGCTCGACAAGCAGGACAGCGCAATCGCCACAACCGCTCTGTTCCTGGTCATGCTCATCATGTTTCCACTCGGTGGATGGACGGCCGATTGGTTCAATCATCGCTTCGGCAAACCCTTTGGACTGCGCGTCGTCGGAATCGGCGGCGTCACCCTCAGCGCGATTTGCCTCGTCGCGGGCTTGAATGTCGATCATGTCCCGCTTTCCGTGGGCCTCATCGCGCTCGCCCTCGGATTCACTGCCACCTCGGACGTTGTCTACTGGGCCGCTGCCATCGACGTCGCCGGACCCGACGCGGGAGCCGCCGGCGGCATCATGAACGCATTCGGCAATCTCGGTGGATTCTTCGCCCCCATCCTCACGCCCTGGATCGCCCAACGTTTCGGCTGGTCCGCGGGCCTATATTTCGGAGGCTTCCTTGCTTTGAGCACAGTCTTCGTGTGGCTTAAGCGGGAAAACCAGGTACCTATTATTGCGATAGACTGATTTCGACACGATGCCGCTCTCCGCAGGCGAAAAACTGGGCCATACGAGATCCTCTCGCCACTCGGCGCGGGAGGCATGGGCGAGGTCTACAAAGCTCGTGACACGCGGAGTTCTTGGCCGGAGCGGAGGCTCCGACGGTTCCCGGGCCTTGGCCGTCCTATGGGAGCAGCCCGGCCACCTTCATCAGGTGGCGCTGAAGCCCAGTCTTGAGCGGCCTGTTTCCGTGGGATCGGAACGGAAATCCGAACCTGGCTGCCAGCCTTGGTATAAACGTGGTCGCTGCCGTTGACCCGTTGGAGCGACCATCCATGCGACTCCAGCAGCCGGGCGAAATCTTTGCCCGAAAGCGATTTCACAGCGCCAGTTCAATCACCTGATCATCTTTATTCAAGGACGGTTCAACAACTGGAACCGACAGACAGCCTTCGATCGCCTCACGCAAATTGGCGCGAAGCTCTTCCATCGTCTTGCCCTGCGTGGCGCAACCGGGAATACAGGGTACTTCGGCCCAGTACCCCCCTTCCTCGGCTTTATGGACGATCGCATGAATCTTCATAAAGAAAATATGGTGGAGGCGGCGGGAGTTGAACCCGCGTCCGAGAAAGCTCTCCATAAGACGACTACGTGCGTATCCGGTTCTATTTGTCTCGACCACCGATTCTGAAACCGGCAAGACCACGGCGGTCCAGCTCGATTGATCTCGGCCTGCGGCTACGAGCAGAAGCCTTCAGCCTATCCCGCAAAATGACGCTCGCTAACCTGCATGCGGGCCTGCAAGCCGGAGCGGCCGCCTAATTACTTAGGCAGCGTATGCAAACTGCGAATTGGCAGTTTTAGTTTTCCGATCGTTTAACGGGAGCTCGGAACCCGGCACGCCTTCTTACGTCGATTCGATCCCGTCGAATCCGTTACGCCCCCTTTCTGCCTCAATTATACCACCCGCCTCCAAATTGCTAAGATATCCAACATGAACTCGCGACGTGGTTTCCTCAAACGCGCCCTGGGCGCCTGCTGGATTGGCGCCTCTGTCCTGGACCAGGCCATGTTTCGCGCCGTCCGAGCGCGCGCGCAAGCCGCCGGCAACTATACACTCCCCACCCTGTTCGACATCGAGAAAGCGGCCGACGGCATCTACATGGCGTTGGCCCGGCCCGCCTCGCTCATCAACTGCAACGCCGTCATCATCGAGAACGCCGCGGACCTGATGATCATCGATACGCATTCCAAGCCCTCGGCCGTGGTCAGCCTATTGCGCCAACTGCGCAACCAGGTCAGCCAGAAACCAGTGCGTTATGTCGTGGCTTCGCATTTCCATTGGGATCACTCGCACGGCCTGCCGGCCTACCGCCGCATTGCCCCGCATGCCGATCTGGTCGCCTCGGAAACCACGCGCAAACTGATCGGCGAGCAAACCCTGCCGCGCCTCAAAGCCTCCTTCGACGAGCTCGCCAAAACCATCGAAGACTATAAACAGCGCCTCGCAAAAGCCACCACCCCCCAGGACAAGGCCCTTTGCCGCGAGATGATCTCGGAAACCCAGGACTATTTGCAGGAAATGAAGAACTTCACCCCGGAGCTACCCAACTTGACGCTCGAACGCGATCTCATCATCCACGACAAAGCCCACGATCTCCACTTGGCTTTCCGTGGGCGCGGGCACACCGCGGGCGACGTCGTCGTCTGGTGTCCCCAGAAAAAAACCATTGCCACCGGCGACCTGCTCCACGGTTTCTTCCCCTTCATCGGCGACGGCTATCCACTCGACTGGCCCCGGACCCTGGTCGCGGTCGGCCACCAATTCTCCTTCAACAATATCGCCGGCGGCCACGGAAGCCTCCAGCGCGATACCTCGCGCCTCTACCAAATGGCCAACTACATCGAGGAGGTCACCGAGCGCGTCGTGGCCGGCCGCCGGTCCGGCAAGACACAGGCTCAATTGGAGTCCGAAGTCACACCAGCTACACTGAAGACAGTGGCCGATCGAAACTTTGGGGAGCTAACCGCGCAAGGCCTGCTCAAGCACCGCAGAATGCCGCCACCTCTCCCTACCGCGGCCCAGGTCCTGTCCGATTCGGTCAAGGCCAACGTCGGACACATTTATGCGGCATTGGAGCGCTCAACCTAACAGATGCCTGGAACCGTAACCATGCCGGAAACCGGCACAGCCCCCGATACAGACAATGCCACCAAGGATGCGCTGGTGCCCCTGTTTCACGTCGTCCTCCTCGATGACGACGATCACACCTACGACTATGTCGTCGAAATGATGATGAAGCTTTTTCTCAAATCGGAATCGGAGGCCTTCCAACACGCCGTTGAAGTGGACTCGGCCGGCCGCACCATCGTCATCACTTGCGAACAACCTCATGCCGAGTTCGCCCGTGACCAGATCCACGGCTACGGCGTCGATTGGCGCATGCCCAAATGCAAAGGCTCCATGAGCGCCGTGATCGAGCCCGCTTCCCCGTCCGCCTAAAAGACTCCCATGAGATATTCGCTCCTTTTCATCGCCGCCGTTTCATTCGGCCAAAACTGGCCCCAGTGGCGCGGCCCATCCGCCGATGGCATCTCCACGGAAAAAAACCTCCCCCTGCGCTGGAGCAAGACAGAGAACATCGCCTGGCGCGCGCCTCTGGAAGGACTGGGCACATCCACGCCTATCGTCTGGGGCGACCGTGTGTTTATCACTTCGCAGTTGGGCGATGGTCCATTTGAAGGCCGCAGCCGCGATTTTGACAATGCCGCCGTCGCCCGCCGCACGGGAGAGCGCCCCAAACCGCAATTCGCCGTACAGGCCTTTGACCGCCGCAGCGGAAAGCTCTTATGGGACTATCGCCTCGATGCGGACGGCGCCTTGCAGCCCGTACACATCAAACACAATCTGGCCAGCCCGAGCTGCATCACCGATGGAGAACGCCTCTACGCATGGTTTGGCACCGGTCAACTCGTCACGCTCGACCTGACCGGCAAGCTCATCTGGAAGCGCCACCTCGGCAAGGAGATCGCGCCCTTTGACGTTCTTTGGGGACATGGCAGCTCCCCCGCTCTCTACAAGGAGTCTCTGTTCCTGCTCTGTGACCACCCTCCCGGCGCATATTTGGTCAGTCTCGACAAGCGCACCGGCAAGGAGCGTTGGCGCAAGGATCGCGGCAAGGAGAAGCGTTCCTATACCACGCCGTTCGTGGTGAGCCTGGCCGGTCATGACGAGTTGATCCTCAACTCCAGCCAGCGCGTGGACGCCGTCGACCCCACCACCGGCGAGCTGCTCTGGTGGGCCGGTGAGCCGAATCGCGTCCCCGTCCCCACCCCCGTTTTCCATGACGGCGTTCTTTACCTGAATCGCGGCTACTCCAGCAGTCCCTATCTCGCGCTCAAGCCGGGCGGCCGCGGCGATGCCACTTCCCGCATCCAATGGGAGGTGAAAACAGGTGGACCATACGTCTCTTCCCTGCTCTACTATCAGGGACTCCTCTATATGGCCAACGAGACCGGTATCGTTTCCACATCCGATGCCGCCACTGGAAAAACACTGTGGAAGGACCGCTTCGGAAGCGTCTTTTCCGCCTCGCCCGTGGCCGGCGACGGCAAGGTCTACCTGGTCAATGAGGAGGGAGTTACTTTCGTCCTCGCCGCCGGAAAAGAGAAAAAGGTGCTCGCCGAAAATGCCCTGGAAGAGCGCATCCTCGCCTCTCCGGCCATCTCCGGCGGAATGTTATTCTTCCGCTCGGACCAGTCCCTCATCTGCGTCCGGGCCGCCCGGCCCTAACAGGCCCGCTTAGTCCGTTTTTGACGCCGGGGCAGGCGTTGCGGCAGGTTTACTCGACTCAGACGTCTGAGTCTCTCCCTTAGTGCCGCCCTTGGTTTCCCCTTTGGTGTCCGCCTTGGTGTCCCCTTTGGTTTCGGAAGCCGCGGAGTTCTCCGCCTTCCCGTCCTTGCTCGCGCCACTCCGCGCGTAATCGGTCGCGTACCAGCCGGTGCCCTTGAGATGAAATGAGGGAGCCGAAAGCAATTTTTCCACCGATGCGCCACATTCCTCATGCATGGTTAGCGGGGTATCGGAATACTTCTGAATCACTTCAAAGACCTTGCCACAGCCCTTGCATCGGTATTCATAAAGTGGCATCGTCTCTAACTCCTAAACCAAAACTCATTTTATCTGTTTGGGCGGGTGCGGAGTGTTCAGCGGGCCCACTTGCAGCGGAACAACCGGATTTGCGTCCCGGAAGCCGGCCTGCTCGCCGCGCTTGCGATCATTCTCCTTCGACGCCGCTACGCCGATCGTCACCACCTCAATCGCCTTCTTGAGTGTGTTATCCTCGGCCGGCTTCGGTTCCACCGTGGCCGGCGGCGTTTCATCCTCCAGGTCCGCGGCCGCCTCCGGCTCCACCACCGGCACTGACGGCGTGACTGCGTTGTCCTGTATCGCCTTCCCGCCCGGACCATAGTACTTGGCGATGGATAGAATCACTGCGCTCCCGTCCTCCATCGTGATCGCCTTCCGTAGCGCCGCGTTCCCGTAGGTTCTCTCGCCCACCACCTCGGCCCGTTTGCTGTCCAGCAGCGCCGCCGCGGCAACTTCCGCCCCGCCCGCCGTTCCTCTGCTGGTCACCACCACCATCGGGTGTTTCCAAGCCACCTTCGCTGCCTCGGCTTGAAAATCCCGCCGCGAAACCTTTTGCCCCTGCAGATAAGTGATCAGTCCCTTGTCCATGAAGAGATTCGCCAGCGCGATTCCCTCCTCCGGCGTTCCCGTGGCGTTGCCGCGCAGATCCAATACCAGACGCCGCGCGCCTTGCTTGTCGATCTCGCCCAGCTTACCGGCAACTTCCTTGATCTTTGCGGGCTCCAGACTCTGCACTTGCAGCACAGCCACATCGCTGGAAATCTGCTTCACCGATACGGCGGGGTACCGGACCGGCGCGCGCACCAGCGCGATCCTCTGCGCCTCGGAGCCGCGCCGTACACGCAGCACCGCCAGTTCCACCTTGGTGCCCGGCTCCCCTTCGAGCAGCATCTCCGCATAGGCCAACGGCATGTCGCGCGTACTCACGTCGTTGATGGTCTCCAGCACGTCGCCCGTGCTCAGCCCCAGCACATCCGCCGGCGAACCAGGAATCGAGTTGATCACGCCGACATATCCGAAGCGGCGCGATAGCAGCAATCCCACATTCGCCTTCTTCGTTTCTTTCGACTTCAAGTACTGTTTGTATTGATCCGGGCTCAAGTAGCTGGCATAGGGGTCCAGCGACTCGAGCATCCCATTCAATGCACCCAGCGTCACGTTCTTCATCTCCGGCTCTTCCACGTAATCGCTCTTGATGCGCGAAATCACCTCGGCGAAAACGGCGAAATGCCGGTACGCATCCTCAGCCGCGTTGCCGCGACCCAGAACGGTGCCCAGCATAAGCACCACCAGCAGACACGTCGAAGCGGTCACAATCGCGTACTTAAATCGGCGGTTCATAAGTTTGTGTAGCCCAGTGGGCGGCCCTCCACCCATCTAAAAGTATATCAGAGCGCCGGCGCATCGCATGCTGGAGGCGCTGGAGGCAGTCTCTGCCGCAGCCAGCTCACAAACTCCTCCGGCTTCTCCATCTCTACCTCGATTCGCAACCAGTAGATCCGTACCGGCTCCAATAGCGATGCCGCCGAAGGAGGCAGATTCACCGCATCCTTTTCCGTCGTCAGCAGAACTTCCAGTTGTGCCCCCTTCGCTTGCGATGCCAGATGCCGCAGTTCCCTCGGACGGTAGTGGTGATGGTCGGGAAACCGCACGCTGACCGTCGGCCTGCATCCCAACCCTTCGAGACTCGACCAAAACGAATCCGGATTGCCCAACCCGCAGAAGGCCATCGCCGCCCGCCCCACCATCGCCTGCGCCGGAAGCGCCCGCCCTGTCGCCAGCTCCACCCAGCCCCGCGGAACCAGCCGCGAAACAAATATTGGAGCCGTCGCATTGTAGCGCCGTAACACCGCCTGTATCCCTGAATACGTGTGACCCGGCTTGCCCCGCGTGATTACAAACGCGCTGGCTCGCCCCAATGCCGAAAATGGTTCGCGCATCATCCCGGCCGGAAACACTCCCCCCTGCGCCCACGGATTCAGCGCATCGATCAACACCAGGTCCAGATCCCGCTCCAGCTTCCAATGCTGAAAGCCGTCGTCCAGCACCAGCACATCGGGACTGCACGTCTCCAGCAGCTTCAAGCCTGTCTCATACCGTCTCGATCCGATCCCCACCGGCCACAAACCAGCGCGCAGGATCAACTGCGCCTCGTCCCCGGTCACATCCACGGGCGCCTCGCCTCCCGACGGAACAATCGTGTACGGCGCCGGTGTCCGCCGCCGGTAGCCGCGTGTCAGAAAACCAGGATGACGGCCCTCCGCGCAAAGCAGCCGCCCCAGAAACATCGCAAACGGCGTCTTACCCGCCCCGCCCATGCTGATGCCTCCAACGCTCACAACCGGCACCGGAAGCCGTTTCCGCCCCCTGATTTGCCGGCTCCGCTTCGATGCCGCCGCCCCAATCCATATCCAGCTCAATGGCGTCAGCAGCGCACGCCAGAGCAGCGGCAAAGGCCGCACCGGCATTGCCTTTCCCATACATTCCCGCACCGCATCCATCGCCCTCTGCGTCGCCCCCGCCTTCTTCCTGGACAACCGACGCGCACGCGCGCCCAACTCCCGCCGCAACTCCGGTTCCCGCAACAGGCGATCCACGGCCCCCATCAATTCCTCCGCCGTCCTCACTTCCAGCAACCCGTCCCCGGCGCGGAAATCCTCCGCGATCTCCGGGAAGTTCCGCAGGTTCGGTCCCGAGATCACCGCCTTGCCGCAAGAGGCCGGCTCCAAAAGATTGTGTCCGCCACGTGCGGCCAGCGTGCCACCCATGAACACAACATCGGCCAGCGAAAACAGACTCGCGAGCTCGCCGATCGAGTCCACCAATAACACTCCAGGCAGTTCGATGGTCGATGCAGCACCCAACCTGGAACGTCTCAAATGTGCAATACCGCGCGATTCCAATCGCGCTGCCACCACGTCAAACCGCTCCGGCTTGCGTGGCGCAAGCAGCAGGAGCAGCCTTGCATGATCACGCCCCAGTTGCTCAAATGCGTCCAGCACCACCTCATCCTCATCCGTGTCGCCGGGGAATGCCGGACCCATCGTGCTCGCCGCGATCCAAACCTGCGAGGGCCGCGTACGCTCCACCAACGCGGCCACCGCCACGGCCGGCTCACCCGGCTCAAGATCATATTTCAGGTTGCCGGCTAAGTGGAGCCTATCCCCGTCCGCGCCCAGCTCCATATACCGTTCATAAGCCACCCGGCTCTGCGCATGAATCACATCGGCGCAATCGAGCACCGCGTGGAAAAACCAACCAAAGCGCCGGTACCGGACCATCGCAGTGTCCGAGATCCGGCCGTTCAACACCATCAATGACGCCCCGGCCCGTTTGCTTTCCCGCCACAGGTTCGGCCAAATCTCGGTTTCCAGAACAATCACCAGACCCGGACGCAGGCAGCGCAATACGCTGCGCACGGCAAACACAAAATCCAGCGGCGCATAGAAAACACCATCGGCCAGGTCCTGGAACCGCTCCCTTGCCAGCGCATGACCGGCCAGCGTCCCGGCCGAAACAAACAGGCGTGTTTGCGGATATTCGACGCGCAGCTTCCGCACAAGCCCCGCCGATGCCTGTATCTCCCCCACAGATACGGCGTGCAACCAGATGGATCCGGACACCGTCTGATGCATGCGGTCCGGCAGCCAGCCCAACCGCTCAGGCAGCGAATCCAGATAGGCGCGGTTCCGCAGGCCCCGCCACAGCAGGTAAACTAAGATGAATGGGAACGCGAGGGCCAACGCCGCGCGATAGAGAAAATAAATGAACTTTCTACGCAAATACGGGCTCGTCTTCCTCGCCTCGATCAGTATAGCCACCCTCGAGGCTGCCGACAAGAAAGCCGAAGCCTTCCGGCCCGGCCCGGCCTCCTCCTACAGCAACCGTCAAAAACAGGGCGGCATCGTCGTGGCCGCCGACCCCTTCGTGACGGCAGAACAGTCCAAACGGGCCTTCGACAAGGTTCACCCCTACGAACACGGCGCGCTCCCCATCCTTTTCCTCATCGAAAACACCACTTCCCACACCATCGACCTCAAACAGATGAGAGCCGTCTACATTGACGCTTCCCGCAGCAAACTCTCCGCCATCCCCGCCGGCGAAGTCAAATTCCTCAAGCCTCCGGACAAGCCAAAACCAAACGTCTCCGGTCTCCCCAGATTCAAAAAGAAGAACCCCCTCGCCGCCGAGGAAATCGAGAGTCGCGCCTTTGCCGCCAAAATGCTCCCCCCCGGTGAATCCGCTCACGGCTTCTTCTACTTCCCCACAGACCATCGCGCCGGAGCCATCCTATATGTACGAGGTTTGCGCGATGCCACCACCGGAGAGGAACTCTTCTACATGGAGATCCCGCTGCCGAACTCTCCCGGCCATTAACTGCAAATGTGGGGCAAGCTTAAAGCTTACGGAGGGCTTCAGCCCACCCCGGTCACTTTTTCGAAGCGGCCGCCGCTGGCTTTGCCGCTGCCGGTTTCGCGCCAGCAGGCTTGACCGCTGCCGGTTTCGCGGCACCAGGCTTGACCGCACCAGCCGGCTTAGCAGCCCCTGCCGCCACCCCTTCCCGCTTGATGGTGATCTTCACAATCTCAACCGGCGTCACCGGCTTGTCATTGGCGACCGGCGTCCGGGCAATCTCGTTCACACGCTCCTGACCTTCCACCACCTGACCGAAGATCGTATGCAACCCATTCAAGTGCGGCGTTGGAACCTCCGTCAAAAAGAACTGGCAACTGCCAGTGTTCGGACCCGCGTTCGCCATCGCCAGCCGTCCCGGCACATCAAAAGTCAGCGCCGGATCAAATTCGTCTGGAATTGGACTGGTGCCCCCGGACCCGTTACCAAGCGGATCCCCCCCCTGAATCATGAATCCCGGAATCACGCGGTGAAACGTAAGTCCGTTGTAGAAGGGCTTCCGCACCGGCAGGCCGTTTTCCGGATTCGTATATGTCTTCCGCCCCAGCGCCAAGTCGACAAAATTCTTCACCGTGACAGGAGTCTGCTTCTCATAAAACTTCACCGTGATGTCGCCCACCGAGGTTGAGATGACGCCGTAGAGCCCAGGCGCACGCTTAGGGGCGGCGGGTTTGGCCGCCGGAGCTTTCGGCGCCGCGGCGGCGGGAGCAGTTTGCGCAAGGGCCGCCGTAGCGCTCGCGGCCAGCAAAAGGGATGTAGTAAGCAAGAGCCTCATGAGACCAAATTATAGCGTAAAAGGCGCTTGCGTCATTCTGTATTTCTACTATACTGGAAACATGAAACCACGTGGCTCCCCGGATGTTCCCCGCTTCGCCGATCAGTTCGCCGCACTCGGCGCCGAGCCGCGCCTCCGCATCGTCCGCCTGCTGCTCTCGGCACACCCGGAAGGCTTGATCGCCGGCGACATACAGGCCGCTCTCGGCATGGCGGCTTCCACTCTTTCCCATCACCTCGATAAGTTGAAGAACGAAGAGTTGATCGATGTGCGACGCGATCGCCAGTTTCTTTGGTACTCGGCTAATACGGAGGCGCTTAAAACGCTGCTCGCCTTTCTTTGGTCCGAGTGCTGCACCCGTAATACAGTCATCACAGTCAAGGAGATCATGCAATGGAAACCGAACAACTGAAACAAAGCGTCAAACAACGCTACGGCGCGGCGGCGCGCCAGGTATCCACGTCAAACAGCGGCTGCTGTGGCAGCTTTGGGCAGGACTGCGGTGACCCCATCACCAGCAACCTCTATAGCGAGAACGAGGCGGCCCTGTTGCCCGAAACCGCCGTCAAAGCCTCGCTCGGCTGCGGCAACCCCACCGCGCTCGCCGAACTCGTGCCAGGAGAAACCGTGCTCGACCTCGGATCCGGCGGCGGCATCGATGTACTGCTCTCGGCGCGCCGCGTGGGTCCAACCGGTAAGGCCTACGGCCTCGACATGACCGACGAAATGCTTGCCTTGGCGCGTGAAAACCAAGCCAAATCCGGCCTGACCAACGTCGAGTTCCTCCGCGGCGAGATCGATAACATCCCGTTGCCCGACAACTCCGTTGACGTCATCATCTCCAATTGCGTGGTCAACCTCTCGGCCGACAAGGACCGCGTGCTGCGGGAAGCATTCCGTGTGCTCAAGCCCGGTGGCCGCCTCGCCATCTCAGACGTGGTGGTGCGCGGTGCAGTGCCCGCCCAGATCCGGCGCAGCGTCGAGTTGTGGATCGGCTGTGTCGCCGGCGCCCTGGAAGAGTCCGATTATCAACACAAGCTCGACACAGCCGGATTCACCGCCATCGGCATCGAGCCGACACGCATTTACCAAACAAAAGATGCGCGAGCCTTCCTCGCCGATGCCGGCATCGACGCCGATGCCATCGCGCCCGAGATCGACGGCAAATTCATGAGCGCCTTCGTGCGCGCCCGCAAGCCAGTAGTCCGCTGATGCAGGCCGATAAACGCATTCAATTTTCAAATATCAGGGGAGCACACGTGAGGCTCCTTCGATTGGATGATCGCATGCGGGGGAACAGAGGAAGGCGGTAGTGGGAACCGGTACCCGGCTGTAAGCGCAAGGAGCGGAACGGGAAAGGGGGCTGAAAATAAACCTTGCCGGTCTGTGAACGGATGCGAAGGCTGTTGTGATAGATTCATGACATGAAACGTATTCTCTTTGGTTTGGCGCTTACTGTTGCGGTTCCCGCGTTCTCGCAGGTATTCAAGCTCACAAAAGATCAGCTCATCGGGATTACCTCGAAGAATCCCTACGGGCGCTTTGAAGACGGCCGGCCGAAGGTACCGGATGCGATGCTGGAGGAGGTGCGGGGGCTGACGATGGAAGAGGCGTGGGGCGTGCTGCCGCGGCTCCGGTATCCCAACCAGTACGAGGGCAACTGGAAGATTCTCCATCCGGAGAAGAAGTTGGTGGGGCGGGCGGTGACGGCGCAGTTCATGCCGCTGCGGCCGGATCTGAACGATTTGCTGCTACAGGACCTGAAGAAGCTGAGTTTCACCAGCGCCGCACATCAGTGGGTGATTGACCAATTGCAGCCCGGTGACGTGTTCGTTGCGGATTTGTTCGGCAAGGAGGATGGCGGCTCGCTGGTGGGCGACAACCTGGCGACGGCGGTGAAGTCGGCTACGGTGAATGGCGGCATTGTCGTGTACGGGGGCATACGGGATCTGGAAGGAATCCATCCCATCGATATGGGGCTTTACTTCAAGCACGCGCATCCGTCGGCCATCGGGAATGTGCAATTGACCGGGTACAACATTCCGGTGCGGATTGGGGACGCGGTAGTGTTGCCGGGCGATGTCGTATTGGGCGATCGGGAAGGCGTGTACTTCCTTCCGCCCGACACCGTGAAGCCGATCGTGGACCGGGCCATGGAAACACACATACACGATGAATGGACGAAGGCGAAGTTTCTGACCGGGCGGTACAAGTCGTCCGAGTTGTATCCAACGCCGAAGGATCCGGCATTGCTCAAGGAGTACGAGGCGTACAAGAAGAAGAAGCTAGGCAAGTAGGCGGGCGGCGATTGCTTCGGCGATCAGGCCTCCGTGGAAGCGGCCGTTCTCAATGAAGATCTCGTTGGTGTGCATTCCGGCAACGAGCACCCCGGCAAGGTAGAGGCCTTTGCGGGCGCTTTCCAGCGTATCGGGATTGGTATAGGGGCGCTGGGTATCCGGGTCAAAGGTGATGCCGTGCGCGGCTAGGAACTCTGTGTCGGGGCGGTAGCCGGTCATGGCAAAGACGAAATCGTTTCCGATGGTGAGTTCCCCGTTTGGGGTTTCCACGATGATGCTCTGGGGGGTCACTTGCTTCAGCGATGAATTGAAGTGCGCGGTGATTTCGCCGTTCCTGATGCGGTTGTCGATGTTGGGACGGATCCAATACTTGATGCTGTCGCTGAGGGCGGCGCGGCGGTGAATGAGTGTTACGCGCGCGCCGGTCCACCAGAGTTCGAGCGCGGTAATGGCGGCGGAATTCTTGCCGCCGATAACGGCGACATCGTGGTTGAAATAGGGATGGGCCTCTTTGTAGTAATGAATGACCTTGGGCAACTCTTCTCCGGGCACGTTTAGAAAGTTGGGCCGGTCATAGTAGCCGGTGGAGAGAATCACCTTACCGGCCGCGTAGTCGCCCTTCGCGGTGTGGACGGTGAAATTGCCGTCCTCGCCCGAGATGCGATCGACCATTTCATACTGGCGGACGTCGAGTTGAAAATGGTCCGCGACGCGGCGGTAGTATTTCAACGCTTCGGCGCGCACGGGCTTCTCACCCATGGAGGTCATGGGAATGCCGCCGATCTCGAGCAGTTCGGGCGTGGTGAAGAAGACCATGTTGGTGGGGTAGTTGTAGAGCGAGTTGACCACGCACCCCTTGTCAAACAGGATGGCGGCAATGCCGCGGCGTTGGAGTTCGATGCCGCAGGCAAGGCCGGTGGGGCCTGCGCCGACGATCACGACATCGGTTTTGGTGAAGGCCTTGGTCAAAGCATGGCCTCGACGGATGCGTAGACGGCGAGCAGGGCTTCCGGCAAGGCGGCGACATTGCTGCCGCCGGCCTCGGCCATGTCGGGACGTCCGCCGCCTTTGCCGCCGACGGCTTGTGCGAGGGCGCCGGCGAGTTTGCCGGCATGGACCTTGGCGGTGAGATCCTTGGTGACGGCGGAAACGATAGAGATGTTGCCGGGTCCGGAGGAGGCCAAGACGACGACGCCTGTCTTCCACTTGTTGCGGAGCGAATCGACGAGCACGCGCATCTGGGCGCGATCAAGCGAGTCGACGCGCGCCGAGAGGACGCGAATGCCTTTGATGGTGCGGGCCTGTGCTTCCATTTCTCCGACTGCACCCTGGGCGAGTTTGTCCTTCATCTGCTCGATCTGTTTCTCGAGGGCTTTATGTTGAGCCAGGAGGCGTTCGACCTGCTCGATCAACTCGGGCTCGGAAGTGCGCAGCATCTCCGTGACGCGCGCGACGGCTCCGATTGTGGACTGGAATTTGTGCAGCGAGCCCTCGCCGGTGATGGCCTCGATGCGGCGCACACCGGCCGAGATGCTGCCTTCATAGACCACTTTGCAGAGGCCGATGTCTCCGGTGCGGGTGACGTGCGTGCCGCCGCAGAGTTCCTTCGAGAAGTCTGTGATGGAGACCACGCGGACACGGTCGCCATATTTTTCTCCGAACAAAGCCATTGCGCCTGAGCCGACGGCGGCATCGAGGTCCATGACGCCGGTGGTGACGGAACTGTTGCGGAGGATCTGCTCATTGGCGAGTTGCTCGATCTGGGCGAGTTCGTCGGGGGTGACGGCGGTGTAGTGAGAGAAGTCAAAGCGGAGACGGCCGGGGTCGACGACGCTGCCGGCCTGTTTGACGTGGGTACCGAGCACCTGACGCAAGGCGGCGTGCAGGAGGTGAGTGGCGGTGTGATTGCGAATGGTGGCGTTGCGGCGATCCGCGTCGACCTGGGCGTGCAGGGTCATGCCGGGCTGGATTTCGGCGAGCGGTTTGATCTTGTGGACGGCCAGGCCGGGGACGGCATAGTAGGTATCGAGGACTTCGGCGATCTTCTCATCACCCGAGTAGAGGAAGCCGCGGTCGCCAATCTGGCCGCCTGTTTCAGCGTAGAAAGGGGTCTGGTCGAGAACGACCTCATTTTTCTCCGGGAAAAAAGAGACGACTTTGGCATCGGCCTCGAGCTGCTGATAGCCAAGGAAGGCGGACTTGCCGGACTTCTCCAACAACTGTGTGTAGGCGGGATCGACTTGCGCTTTCTCCGCGCCCTTCCAGGAGGCGCGGGCGCGGGTGCGCTGGAGGTCCATCTCGGATTGGAAGCCAGCCACGTCGATGGAGAGGGAGAACTCACGCGCCATCTCCTGCTGCTCATCGAGGGCGAGGCCGTAGGTGTCGTAGAGCTTGAAAGAGGCGGCCCCGGGAATGACGCCGTTTGCAGCGGATTTGACTTCATCCTGGAACACTTTCTCGGCGATTTGAAAAGTGGAGGCATAGCGATGCTCTTCCTCTTTGACGATACGGGCGACGCGCTCGACGCTTTCCATGAGTTCGGGATAAGCGGGCTTCATCCATTCCGCAACGAAGCCGGTGAGTTGATAGAGAAACGGATCAGTGGCTCCGGTACGGCGGGCATGGCGCATGGCGCGGCGCATGATTTTGCGCAGGACGTAACCACGGCCGTCGTTGGCGGGGACGATGCCGTCGTGAATGAGGAAAGCGGCGGCGCGGGCATGATCGGCGGCGATGCGGAGGGCGGCGTCGTATTTTGGGTTCTCGCCTTGGGTGATGTGGAGCAGCTCGCCGGCGCGGGAAACAATGGGGGCGAGCAGATCGGATTCATAGTTGGTGAGCTTGCCCTGGAGGATGGCGGCGACGCGCTCGAGTCCCATGCCGGTATCGATGGAAGGCCTGGGGAGCGGGGTGAGAACGCCGGCGGCAGATCGATCAAACTGCATGAAGACAAGATTCCATATCTCGACAAAGCGGCCTCCGGCATCGCTGGGGAACTGCTCATGTTCGAGACCGGGTTCGGCTGCATGAGGACCAAGGTCGTAATGGATTTCAGAGCATGGACCGCAGGGGCCGGTGTCACCCATTTGCCAGAAGTTATCCTTCTCGTCGAGGCGGAAGATGCGGTCTTTGGAGACGCCGGCAACCTTTTGCCAGAGCTGTTCGGCCTCGTCGTCCTCGCGGAAGACGGTGACGTAGAGACGGTCTTTAGGGAGGCCGTAGTCCTTGGTAATGAGGTCCCATGCGAACTGGATGGCTTCGGCTTTGAAGTAGTCTCCAAAGCTGAAATTGCCGAGCATTTCAAAAAAGGTGTGATGGCGGCTTGTGAAGCCGACGTTTTCGAGATCGTTATGCTTGCCGCCGGCGCGGACGCATTTCTGCGAAGTGGCGGCGCGGGAGTAGTCGCGTTTCTCCACACCGAGGAAGAGGTCCTTGAACTGATTCATACCCGCGTTGGTGAACAGCAGGGTGGGATCATTGGCTGGGAGCAAGGAAGAAGAGCGAACGATGCGATGGCCGCGGTTGGCAAAGAAGTCAAGAAATGTTTGTCGAATCTGGTGACCGGTATTCATTGTGAGCTTTCCACACCATTGTCGGGGGACACTGGCGGCGTCCGCAAACGGAGTATAGTTGCGGCGGCGCTTAGGCGATCTCCTTTTCGTTCAGAAAATCCTTGTGGGAGAGGGGTTGGGAAGCGTTGTTACGAGTGGATTTTGATTCAAAAGTATCGCGAGAGCGCTCGGTGACCGCAATCAGGCTATTTAGGGCGAGGGAATGGAACTGTTTGGTAGTTCGTTTTGCAAGAGCAATGATTTCAGTGGCTTTCACCAGTGCGGGGAGCCCGCCTTGGCCGAGTGGTTCCGGGAGCAGACTCTGCACGACGCGGTTGGTTTGGAGATTGCGGAGCTGGCGCAGGGAGCGGTGGAAAGAGGATTGGTAGCGGGAGTGGTAGCGCTCGAGGCGATCAAAGTCCTTTTCACAATTTGGGTCGAATAGTGGATCGATGCCGGAGGCAGCCATTTCGACTTGCCGTATTTCGACGCGATGGAGAGTCCAAGCGTCGCGGAGGAGTTGGTGAAAGAGAGAGTCCTCGAGCAGGCCTTCGGGGCGCACTTGCGAGGCGAGGCCGGATTCGAGGCTACGGAAGTCGTCTTCCTGGCCGGGCATGATGATGATATTTTTTGCGGAG